>CAZZLY010000013.1:0-10859 GCA_964655175.1 uncultured bacterium | reverse complement strand
CGGCCGATGAGCTCGCGATGCAACTGCTGCTTCATCTGCTGGTAGTGATCGGACTGCACGGGGGCCGCCGGGGTCGCCAGCGACGGGCCGGGCAGCGTGCCGACGGCACTCTCGGGGTGCGAGCGGAAGGGGCTCTTCATCGCGCGATCGTCCTACGGAGCAGTTGGAAGAAGCGGTGGCTGTGCGGTCCCTTGCCCTCCTCGGCGTTCGGCTCGCTGTCGCCCGGCTGCGTCCGGGGCACGAGCAGGCGCGCGAGGCCGGCGAGGTCGTGGGCGACCTTGCCGTGGGCTCCTTTGCCGCACAGCGGTTGGGCGCTGTTGATGGCGTGATGCACGGCGGCGTAGTCGTTGGCGATCGTCGCGTAGATCGGCAGTCCCAGCGTCTCGTGGATCTGGTCCAGCGTGACGTCCACGTGCGGTTCCTGACGGTTCACGACGAGGTGCACGCGCTGCGGATCGGACAGCAGATCGGCGCGCCGCATGACCTCGAGCGCACGTCGCGTGGCCCGGACGGCGGGGACGTTGGGTTCGACGACCATCACGACCGCCGTCGAGTGCTGCAGGACCTGCAGCGTGAACTCGTCCAGCAGATGCGGCGCATCGACGACGACGATGTCGAACAACGACGACAGCACCTCGAGAATGCGGACGGCCTGCTCCCCGGTGAGCCCGTGCTCGGGCTCGCGGCGCTCCGGCTGCGCGAGCACGTACACGCCCGAACTGTGTTTGATCAGGGCGTCGTGCAGGCTCGTCGAGTCGATCGTCCCGGCGCGGGCCACGTCCAGGATGCTGCGCTCGGGCGACAGCCCCAGCATGAAGGCGGCATCGCCCGACTGATCGTCCAGGTCCACCAGCACCACGTCGCGTTCGCCGGCGTTGCCCAGACCGATCGCGAGATTCGCGGCGATCGTGCTGGTGCCGTTGCCGCCCTTGGCGCCGTACACGCTCACCACGGTGCTGTGGTGCGTCGAGCCCTCGCGGTGCTGCCGCTGGGTGCGGATGCGATCGAACGTCTGGTGCAGGGTCTCGGGGTTGAGCGGACGCGCCAGGACCTCGGTCGCCCCCGCGCGCAGCGCGCGCAGAACGGTCTCGGTGTCGAGGCGGTCGCTCACGAACACGATCGCGGCCTCGGGGTAGGCGAGGCGGTACTCCACCGCGGCCGTGAGGGTGGCGTCCATCGCGCGCGGGAGCTCCAGCGCGAGCACGTCGGGCAGCGCCTGTCGCGCGAGCGCGATGCCGGCCTCGAGATCGGCGCGCTCACCGACCACGTTCACGTTGTGCAGGGCCGAGAAGGACTCGCGCAGGGCGCGGCGTTCGTTCTCGTCGTGATGGACGAGGATGACGCTGAGCTGGAGTTCCACGCCGTTCCTCATCGCCGGTCCTCCCGCGTGGACGTCGAGTCCGGGGACGTCGCGTCGGTGGGCAGCTTCGGCAGGCTCGTCTCGGCACGTTCGACGCGCTCGGGCGAGACGACGAGCACGAGTTCGCGCTCGACCTTGTCGTACGAGGTGGACGAGAACAGCAGACCGAGGAGCGGGATGCGTCCGAGGAGCGGGACGCGCGACACGTGCTTGGTGCGGTCCGTCTGCTTGAGGCCGCCGATCACCAGATGCTCACCACTCGCGAGCTCGACGGTGGTCGAGGCACGGCGCGAGATGAGCGACGGCACGGTGTACCCGGCGAGCGTGACCGAGTTGGCGTAGTCCAGCTGGCTCACCTCGGGCGTGACGCTCAACTGGATGATCCCGTTGTCGAGCACGCGCGGCGTGAACGAGACCCCGACGCCGAACGGTTTCCACTGCACCGTGACCGACGATCCACCGGCGATGCCGGCGCTCGAGGCGACCGGGACGGGGAACTCGCCACCCGCCAGGAACTCGGCCTTCTCGCCGCTGCGCGCGAGCAGCGACGGGTTCGCGAGGGTGCGGATCTGGCCGTCCTCCTCGAGCGCGCGCCAGGCCGCCTGCAGGAACAGCCCCCCGTGCGGCGACGTGTACGACAGGATGCCGTCCGTCCCCGAGCCGACCGACAGCGGGACGCTCGGGTCCGTGATCTTGCCCGTGAAGAGCCCGCCCTCGAGCGTGCCCATGTGATCGTGGTTGCCGTGCGCGAACCAGTCCACGCCCAGCTTCTGCTTGGCCTCCTGCGTCATCTCGGCGACGCGCACGTGCAGCATGACCTGCTCGTTCGCGTGCGGGACGTACACCTCGATCTCGTGCAGCACGTACGCGCCGCTCTGCGCGTACAGGACGAGCGTGGTGGTGCCGGCGCTCTTGGCGGTCACGATCACGGTGTGACCGGAGCCCACCGCCGCATCCGCGATGCGCGGGTCGGCGATCGCCACGGTGCGCAGCTCCTCGGCGAACGTGACGACCTGGGACCGGCTCACCGGGATGCGCACGTGCGAGGCGGGTTCGATCGCGCGCGCGGGGCCGACGAGCAGTGTCAGCAGTGCGGCGATCGCGAGTGCGCTCGCCGGAACGGGACGGAACGGATGCAGGCTCACGGTGTGCCTCCGAGGCCGCGTGGGGGAGCGCGACTCACTAGTGACGGGTGCTGTCCTGAACGGCGGGGGTCTCGACCACGTCGGTGCTGCGGATGATGCGGATGTGCGTCGGCGGTGCCGGCCGAGCCGGTGCGACCGGCGTCGTCACGGTGCTGCGCACACGCGCCCGCGCCCGCGGCGTCTTCACGACCGGCGGCGGCGTCGGGGTCGAAGCGACCGCGATCTCCGGCACGGCGACCGGCTCGGGGGTCTCGACGCCGCGCAACAACTCGCGGGTCGTGAAGCTCGCGACCGACGACTGCGTCTGATCGTCCGGGTTGCGCAGCACGAGATGCAGCTCGCCCTGGTTCTGCGCGTGCGCCAGCATCTCGGCCCCGCGCGGGTCCACCAGCAGCGTGACGCTCTGCACCGTCAACGGGCGATTCTCGTTCTGCTGCGTCTTCTGACCCGCCGCGAGCACCTCGACCGACTGCAGCAGCGTGCTCGTGAACGCCTCCTGTCCATCGCGGCGCGGATCGAGCGTGCTCAGCACGTCGACGCGGTCACCGGGGAGCACGAAGCCCGACACGCCGGAGACCTGATTGACCTCGATGCTCACCGCGCGCATGTCGGGCCGGATCAGCATCGAGAGTCCGCCACCCTTGGACGACAGTTTGAGCGTCGTCACGGGCTCGCGTGCGCTCATGAAGACCTTGGTGATCTGCCCCTGCACGGAGTCGATCGAGCCGAAGGCCCCCGCCGGCACGCCCTCGCGCGGCAGGCGCACGACGCGCAGCATCGCGCGATCGAGCTTCACGCCGTAGCTCAAGTCGGTGTTCGTGACGACGACGTCGCGGAAGTCCTTCGTGCGTGCCGAGACCGCTCGTTCGGACAGCGTGCGCAGACTGGCGTAACCGACGGCGGCCGCAGCGGCCGCGCACACGATCGCGACGGCCATCAGGCCCGGTCCCTTGCGGGTGCTCATACGACTCCTCCAGGTGGCGTTCTCATCCCTGAACTCCGCCGGGGAGGAGGACGGCCGCGCACGTGCCCGCGAACGCCGCGAGCGCGAAGGGGAACCGCACCTCACTCGTCACCGGCGTCACGGCACCACCGCTCGCGCCCATCACCATCCCGATCGCGAGTTGCGCCGCGCCGACGACCGACCGACCGAGCGTGCCGCGTTGGAGCGCCACACCCGCTGCGATGACACCGCCCGCGATCAACGTGGCGATCAGCGCCACCACCGCGGTCTCGCCTCCGAGCCATGCTCCCAGCCCGGCCATCAACTTCACGTCCCCGCCACCCATCCAGCCGAGCATCCAGCCGGGGAGCAGTGGGATCGCCATCCACAACACACCGGAGCCGGCGTCCAGAAGTCCCGTCGGGCCCGCCACGAAGGCGTGGACGACGAAACCCGAGCACAACGCGGCCCCGGTGATCGCGTTGGGGATGCGCCTCGTCCGCAGGTCGGCCACACCGGCGACGGCCGCCCACAGGAGCGTCGCTGCCGCGATGCCGGGCATGACGTTCACGACGAGGTCCTCCCCTTGGGCCCGCGCGCGTGAACGCGCGTGGGCGATGAATCACGCACCCGTGAGCGCGTTCTTGATCTTGGTGTACGCACCCACGAGCGCAGCCTTGAGACCGATGGGATCCAGGATGATGACGGCGGCGGCCAGCGTGGCGACGAACGCCGCGAGGAGGCCGTACTCGATCAGGTCTTCGCCGCTCTCGTCCTGCCAGAAGCGAAGGATGTGACGCAGCATGGTGGTGCTCCTTTCCAGAGTGTCGGATGATTCGGGGGGACCTCGAATCACTGCACGAACCCTGCCACCGGATGCACCCCGTTCGGCGTATCGCACGATGCACGGTCGCGTTCACGGGGTGCGCCTTTCGTCGCGTGAACCGTGGAACCACGCGATGCGACGCGCGGCGCGATCACGTCGTGCGCATCGTGTGACGGCGTGCGCGATTACCGTGCCCTCGCGGGCGCGGTGGCCTCGCGTGGGGCCGCGCGCGCACCTCGCGCCGCCGCGCGGAATGCAATGCGGCACGCATTCCGAACCCTGACAGAGCGGGCACGACGACTGTCAGGGTGACAGTCGTCGAATTCATATTCGATGTCGCGGCGCTTCGCGGTGAAGGTCGCCGCACACGGACGGTCCATGCGCGGCGCGCGTTCGTCCGAATCACGCGAGCCCACGCAGGAAGCGTGTCCCGGCAACGACAAGGACCCCGGTGAGCGCGCGGCTCGCCGGGGTCCTGCGATTCGAAGGAGGCGGGATTACTTGAGGAGGAACACGCGGATGAGCGTGTCGCCGATCCCCACGAGTGCCGCGCCGGCGACGAGCCCGGCGCAGAGGGGTTCGTGCGTGCCGATCCACAACTGGTGCGCGAACGAGTCCGGTCGCTTGCGCGCGAACCCCTGCACGATCGCGAAGAAGGCGGCGCCCGCGAACATGGCCATGACCGAGTCCGGCGGCACCAGCACGCCCAGGCCGATCGCGAGCGGGCTCAGGGGAAAGCGGTTGCGCGTGCGGATGCGCACGACCTCGAACACGAGTCCCACGCACGCGGCCACGATCATCGACACGAGGATCGAGTGCGTCAGCAGCGTGCCCTGGCTGCCGGGTGCGAAGATCGAACTCACGAGTTCGGACACGCCCTTCCACTGCACGGCCGAGGGGAAACTGAACTGGCCACCCTCGGGCGCCATCGCGGCCTGCAGGTCCATGCCGGGCTTCCAGTCCGACAGGAACAGCAGGTAGAAGAGCGGCGTCGAGGCGAGCGCGCCCGCGAAGATGCCGATCGCGTGACCGATCGCCTGCTGCCGCGGCTTGGCGCCGAGCATGTAGCCCGGCTTGATGTCCATGAGCAGGTTCGAGGCGTTCGAGGCGACCTCGACGCACATGACGCCGGTCATGAGGTTCGTGGGCGGGTGCGTCGGGTCCATGGCGCCGAACGTGAACTGCGGGATCTTGGACAGCGATCCCGTGGGCGTGATGCTGGTCATGGCCGTGCTGCGCGCCGCGATCAGGGTGAGCCCGATGATGAGCGGGATCGCGAGCGCCCCGAACAGCGGGTGCACGCCGAACCAGTGCCACGCCATCCACACGCCGATGCCGCCGACGACCGGGATGCCGACCCACGACACCCACAGCGGCAGTTCGACGTCGCGCAGCACGTCCTCGCTCGCCTTCATCGTCGTCCGCTTGCGCGTGAGCATGCGGAACGCGTCCACGAAGATCTGCGGCTTGGCGAACAGCGACACCATGGACGCGGTGACCATGATCGCGATGCCCCACCACAACGACCACGAGTTCACGATGTGCACGCGCCCGAACACCGCCGTGCCCTCGGCGAGCACGCCCGACTTGGGCACGATCTCGCCGAGCGCGATCATCCACGGTGCGAGGATCGCGAAGTTCACCAGCATGCCCACGAGCATGCTCGTGGCGGTCGCCATGCCCATGAGGCCGCCCGCGCCGAACATGGCCCAGTCCACCGTGGGCCGCAGCCCCAGCTGCCGCACGTCCACGCCCGCGATCCGGGGCACCTGCGCCAGGCCCTTGTCCACGAGGTCGTAGTACCACTGGTCGAGCTCGCGCGGCAGCTTCCAGGCCTTCGCGGCGTGCAGCCACTTCATCTGGATGAGCTTCATGTAGTTCTCGCCCGACAGGAACGAGATCCCGCCGGCGACGGCCGCCGCCCAGCCCAGCGCGCGCGCCTTGAACAACCCGATCGAGGCGTCGGCGGTGTACAGCGTGTCGAGCACGACGCCGCAGGCGCGGCCCTGCGGGAACGGCTGCTGCTCGTCGTTGATGAACAGGCGCTTCATGGGGAACGCCACCAGCACGCCGAGCAGCGACAGCACGACGTTGAACGCCAGCATGGGCAGCCACGGCAGCGGCTTGTTCTCGATCCACATGTAGGCGGCGAGCCCCGAGATGAGCGGGCCGGTCATGTAGCCCGCCGCGGTCGCCACCGACTGCGCGGCGTTGTTCTCGAGCACGTGCATGTCGCGGGCGCCGAAGCGCGCGAACACCTTGAACGCCGCGAACGACAGGATGACCGAGGTGAGTCCCACCCCGAGCGTCCACCCGGTCATGGCGCCCACGTAGAGATTCGTCGCGGACAGGATGCCGCCGAGCAGGAACCCGGTCAGCGCGGCGCGCAGCGTGAGCTGCGGCGCATCGCCCTGATAGACGCGGTCACGCCACCAGCGATCCTTCTGCTCGCGCGACCAATCGCGGACCTGTGCTTCGGTGAGTTGCTCGAGGGCCATCGCGGACTCCGGGGCGGGGATCGTGCGGACCCGGTCGGGCCGGGTCGTGGACCCGCGGAGCATAGCCCAGCGGCACGGCCTTCGACTCGATCGCGTGCGCGAACGAACGCACGACCCCGGCGAGCACGAGGCTCGCCGGGGTCGCCGGAAGACGGTCCGTTGTGCCGGGACTACTTGAGCGCGGGGATCGTCAGGTTGCGCGCGGACGCCGTGAACGTGGCCGGCGCACCATCCGGGCCGATCGCGTTGAACGTCATGCTGACGTCGGCCTTGGTGCCGGTGCGGGCGAGCAGCGTCGAGACCGACTTGAGCTGCAGGCGCAGGATCGGCGCGCCCGCACCCAGACCGGCCAGCTGCGGCCAGATGATCTGCAGCCCGTTACCCGCGGCATCCGACGCGATCACGACGCCAGGCTCGATCGCGAGACCGGGGAACAGCAGGGCCCCGAACGTCAGAGGGCCGTTCGTGGTGGACAGCGACGTCGCGCGACCGGCCACCGTCATGTTGCCCGAGCCGCCCGTGAACACGATGGACGGCGTGGCCGAGGCCGCGCACGGACCCGACAGGCCGATCACGCCACCGGCGACGTCACCCGCGATCTCCGCGCGCAGACCACCGGCACGCGTGTACGCGGGCAGGCTCGCCAGACGGCTCACGACCGCGCCACCCGCACCCAGCGTGGCCGGGCAGGCGGGGAGCACCGCCGGGGCCGGCGTGATGATGCTGCCGTTGGTCGGGATGCGCGCGCAGCGACCCATGATCGTGCGGACCGTGGCGTCCTGCTGCAGCGTCATGTCCCACTCGACGTCGAGACGCGAGAGCGAGTTCACCAGCCCCGCACTCCACGCGCGCAGTTCCACACGCACGATCGGCGCACCGGCGCCGATGCCGGCGAGCGCCGGCCAGATGACGTGCAGCGAGTTGCCGGCGGCATCGGTGGCGAGCAGCTCACCGTTCACGCCCGGCGCGAGCGTCATGGCACCGAACGTGAGCGGGCCGCTCACCGAGGTGCGCGTGCCGGCCAGGAAGACGTTGGCGTGACCACCGGTGACGAAGATGCTCGGCGTCAAACCGGTCGCGCACGCGCCCATGGCGTCCAGGTTCGGCGTCGAGACGACGTCGCCGATCGTGTGCAGGCGCAGGATCTTGTTCGTGAACTTGGGCGTCAGCGCGCTCGCGACCACGAACGTGTCGGGGGCGAGCGCCGTGTTGCCGAGCAGCGTCGGGCAGCCGATGGCGACCGCGGGCGCGACACCGATGCCGTTACCGCCATGGACCGGACCCGCGAGCGAGTCGGTGGCGTGGTGGCTGCGGCTGCAGGCGCCGAGCGACAGCGCGAGGGCGAGGGAAGCGAGGATGCGCAGGGACTTCACAGGGAGACCTCCGGAGAGAGATGCACCGACGCCCTCGCGGACACGGCCCGGGGGATCCGGAGCGCGGCCACGTGGTCGTGACGACGAGACGTGCGGAGCGGGGGGAATCGGCCACCCAGGCAGTGAGTGGCGGTCCCTGAAGTTTGAGGGGGTGTGACGGATTCGCGTACGGGAACCTTTCCGGGGCCCACGGAAGCCTCGTGTGCGCCTCGCGGAACCCCGCGAACGGCACGCTTCAGCATGCCGAGCGTGCGCCCTGCAACGCCGCACGGTGTGCGGATGGAAACGCGCTCGCAGAGCGTCGGGACCGCCTCGATCGAACGGAGCGATCCGCGGGGGTGGCCCATGCCCCGCGCGCTCGCGTATCCTCGCGCGTCATGGGCCCCCTGCCTCGTCTCGAGCCGCTGACGCACGTCCCCGCCGCGTGTCCCGCGTGCGTCGGGGGGCGTGTCGCGTGAATCGCGCCCGCACCCTGACGATCGTGTTCGCCGCGCTGGTCGCGGTCGTCGTCGTGGGCATGGCGGTGGTCGCCCACCTCGGTGTGCGGCGCGCGTTCGAGCGTGAGTTCGCGGCCCGCCTCACGCAGCTCGCGGAACTCGCCGCCTCGCAGTTGTCGGGGGACGACGTGCGCGATGCGCGCGATCTGGGGCCCGATGGCAACGGCCTGCTCGCCCTGCAGCTCGATGCGCTGGTGAGCGCGTCGGGGCTGCGCGACGCCACGGTGCTCGACGACTCGTCCCGCGTCATCTACGAAGTGCGCGCCGGATTCGCACGACACGATGCCGTGAGCCGCTACGACACGCTGTCGCACGCCACCCTGGTGCGGGCGCGTCGTGAGGGACACGCCGCGTTCCCGATGGGGTATCGCGACGGCGTGCCGCGGCGCGCCGTCGCGGTCGCCATCCCCGGTGCGGACGGCGCCGTGCTCGTGGCCGATGACACGCCGCGCTGGGGGGCCGAGTTGGACCGGCTCGCGCGCGATCTCGCGCTGCTGACCACCGTGAGCCTGCTCGCGGTGCTCGCGCTGGCGTTCGTCCTGCTGCGCACCCACGCCGCGCAGTGGGCGCTCGAGCGCCGCTTGTCGCGCTCCGAGACGTTGGCGGCCATGGGACGCATGACGGCCACGCTCGCGCACGAGATCAAGAACCCGCTCGCCATCATCCGCGGCTCGGCGCGGCGGCTGGGCAAACTCGCGCCCGACGCGCAGGCGATGGCCGACTCGGTGGTCGAGGAGGTGGATCGACTGTCGGGCACGGTGAACCGTTACCTCGAGTTCGCCCGCGGCGGCACGCCCGACGGTCCCCTGCGCGGGGATGCCGCCGCGACGCTCGCCGCCACGGTCACGCTGCTCCAGGGCGAGGTGGGTTCGCGCGGTTGCACGCTCGCGCTCGACGCACCCGCGGACGGGGCGGCGGTGCCGCTCGACGACCCGTCGCTCAAGCAGGTCTGGCTCAACCTGATCCAGAACGCGCTCGAGGCCGTCCCCGACGGGGGCACGGTGCGCGCCGAGTGCCGGCGCGAGGGCGCACGGGTGCGGGTGCGCATCGTGGACGACGGCCCCGGTATCCCGCCCGAGGTGCGGGCCCGGCTGGGCGAGCCCTTCTTCACCACCCGGGCGCAGGGCACCGGGCTGGGGTTGTACCTCTCGAAGCGCCTCGTCGAGGGGGTGGGCGGTTCCCTGCGCGTGGAATGCGGCCCGGAAGGGGGTACGGTCGTGACGGTGGAGTTCCCGTCCGTGTGAGCCGATACCTTCGGGGTACCCTGTCGACCGGGCTGCCTTCGCGGCCCGGTGCGGCTACACTGTCGGCGTGCCCGTGATCGCGGGACCCCTGTGAGGAGTCTGATCGTGAAGCGTCCCTCCAACATCGTTCTCGTCGCGTGCGTCGCCGCCCTCGCGCTGTTCTCGGCGACGGGCTGCTCGAAGCGTCACCGTGTGCAGTTCGAGTCGAACACCTGTTGGCGAGCGGTCATCGATGGCCAGAGCGGCGGCATCATCGAGGACTGTCAGAACGCCAACTACAAGGTGCTCGGTGACATGAACTGCGTCACGATCCAGACGCGCACCACGGTGGACCCCGTCAACTTCGTGCGCGTGCGCATCGACGACGGCGACTGGTCCACGAACGCGGTCGACGGCGGCAATCTGGTGGTGCTCTGCAACAAGTGACGTCGCGCCGCACCGCCACGGCGCGCGCCCCCGAGGTCCGTTGCCCGTGAACGTGCTGGTCGTGGATGACGAACGGAAGAACGCCGAACTGGTCGCCGCCGAACTGCAGGATGCCGGCTTCACCGCGCATCACGTGGACGGCGGCGATGCCGCGCTCGAGGCTTTGACCGCGGGCGGCGTGGACGCGGTGGTCACCGACCTGCGCATGCGCCCGCCGGACGGCATGGCGCTGCTGGCGGCGATTCGCGAACGCTGGCCCGAGACGGTCGTGGTCATGATGACCGCGTACGCCGAGGTCGCGACCGCGCGTCAGGCGCTCAAGCTGGGCGCCGGGGACTACGTCCAGAAAGAGGGCGACTACGTCGACGAGATCGTGCGCCTCCTGCGCAGGGCCGACGAGCGCCTTGAGCTGCAACGGTCCAACAGGTCATTGACCGCGACCGTCGAGGGAATTCGGCGCACGGAGATGGCGGTGGTCGGTGAGGCGCCCGCCACGCGGCTCGCCCTCGACATGGCGCGCAAGGTCGCGGTCACCGACAGCACCGTG
>CAZZLY010000012.1:50943-53704 GCA_964655175.1 uncultured bacterium | reverse complement strand
CCGCTCGACCACGCCCACTGGAAGTTGAATCCCCCCAGGCGGCCCTCGACGTCGAGCACCTCGCCGCACAGCCACAGGCCCGGCGCGACGCGCGACTCGAGCGTGCTCGAGTCCACCTCGGACAACGGCACGCCGCCCGCGGTGACCTCGGCCTTCTCGTAGCCCAGCGTCCCCGTCACGCCCAGGTCGCGCTCGGTGAGCGCGCGCAGCATCGCGTTGCGACGCTCGCGCGGGATCTGGCTCATCGCCGCCCCGCCCAGGCCGCTCTCGGTCGTGAGCATGTCGGCCAGCCGATCGGGCAGCATCATCCCGAGCCACTGCCGCAAGCCGCGACGCGGGTTCACCTCGGCGTAGTCGCGCCACGCCTGGTCGAGCGACTCGTACGTGTCGGCGGGCACGAACGACAGCGTCACGCGACGTGCACGGCCTTCGGCCGCGGCCCAGTGACGCGACAGATCCAGCGCCGCCGGGCCGGTCACGCCGAAGTGCGCGAACAACAGCGAACCGCTCACGCGTTCGGCGACGCGCCCGTCCACCCACAGCGCGAGTCCGGCCTCGATCGTCACGCCCTGTGCGTAGCGGCACACCGGATCGACCGCGGCGAGCGGCGTGAGCGCGGGCACCGTGGGCACCAGCGTGTGACCCAACGCGGTCGCGAGCGCGTAGCCGGTGCCGTCGCTGCCCGTGCGCGGGAAGCTCAAGCCCCCCGTCGCGAGCACGACCGCGTCGGCCTCGAGCCACTCCTGCGGTTCGACGCTCGGCAGCGCGAACACGGTCTCGCCCGCGCGCGCATGGCCCTCGCCGAACGCGGCGCTCTCGCCCACGCTTTGCACGCCCACGCGCCAGGCGTCACCCGCACGCTCGAGGCGCACCGCGCGCGCGCCGGTGCGCAGCGTCACCCCCGCCGACTCGCACGCGCGCAACAGCGCATCGAGCACGGTCTGTGCGTCGTCGCTCTCGGGGAACCACTTGCCCGTGTCCTCCAACTTGAGCGGCACACCCAACTCGCTCTGGAACCACTCGAGCGTCTGCGGCACGGTGAACGCGCGCAGCACGCGCTTGACCACGTTGGGTGAACCGCCGTGGAAGTCGCGCTCGGTCACCGCGCGATGCGTCACGTTGCAGCGCGTCCCGCCGCTCATGAGGATCTTGAGCCCCACCTTGGGATGGGCGTTGAGCGCGAGGACGCGGGCACCGCTCTGGGCAGCGCGCAGGGCGGCGGTGAGACCGGCGGCGCCGGCGCCGAGGACGATCACGGTGCGAGGGGACATGGCGCGAGCATAGCCGTGCGTGTCACCGCGTGCGAGTGGTGCCCCCGTGGGACGGTCGGGTCGCAGCACGGGACGGGACCACGTCGTGCGGCCCACGACTTGCATGACTCGTTGGGTGTCCACGCGCGACCGCGGGAATCGCGGCCTTCGCGCACGTCGCACGCCTCCACACCGGGCAGCACGCGCATCCCACGCGTGCGGAACGCACGCCCGGCCGCCGTACACCGCTGGACTCCCCCGGCTCGTCCGTCACGCGCTTCCCGCGTGCCACGTCGCACCACCCTCCCCCGGGGAGTTCCCTTGATGTCGCGCGTTCGCATGTCCTCGCGGTGGCTCGTCGGTGTGTGGATCGTCCTGCTGGCCGGATGTGGTCGCTCCCCGGGATCGCTCACCGCGCCGAGTACGCGGGTGGGTCCCGCACCGCTGATCGCCGCGGGGCCCGGGGCCCGCGTGGTGCCGGGCTCGTACGTGGTCGTGTTCGACGACCGCGCCGGGGCCACCGATGCGATCGCCGACGAGCTCTCGCAGCGCCACGCGTTCTGGACGCAGCAGCGCTATCGCAGCGCGCTGCACGGCTTCGCGGCGCGACTCGCTCCGGGTGCGCTGGCGCTGGTGCGCCGCGATCCGCGCGTGGCGTACGTCGAGGAGGACCAGGTCGTCACGCTCGACGCCACGCAGAGCGACCCGCCCAACTGGGGACTCGATCGCATCGATCAGCCCGCGCTGCCGCTCGATCATCGCTACGACGCGGCGCTGGACGGCACCGGGGTGGACGCGTACGTCGTGGACACCGGCATCCTGCTCTCGCACGACGACTTCGGCGGGCGCGCCGTGACCGGCTTCGACGCGATCACGCCGCAGGGTCAGGCGCTGGACGCCAACGGCCACGGCACGCACGTCGCCTCGACGATCGGCGGCACGCTGCACGGCGTCGCCAAGGCCACGCACCTGATCGCGGTGCGCGTGCTCGATGCCAACGGCTCGGGGGCCATGTCGGGCGTGATCGCCGGCGTGGACTGGGTGACGTCGGACCACACGACGCATCCCGCGGTCGCGAACCTGTCGCTGGGTGGCGGCGCCTCGACCGCGCTCGACGCCGCGGTCAAGCGTGCGATCGCCGACGGCGTCGTGTTCTGCGTCGCGGCGGGCAACGCGCACACGAACTGCAGCAACACCTCGCCCGCGCGCGTGCCCGAGGCGATCACCGTGGCGGCGTGCGACGGCAGCGACCGGTTCGCGTCGTTCTCCAACTTCGGCGCCGGTGTGGACGTCACCGCGCCCGGCGTCGGGATCACCGCGGCGTGGCCCACGTCGAACAGCAGCACGAACACGATCTCGGGCACCAGCATGGCGACGCCGCACGTGGCCGGCGTGGCGGCGCAGATCCTGCAGGCGAATCCGAGCGCGACGCCGGGACAGGTCGCCGACCTACTCCTAGGCACGGCGCGTTCGGGTGCGGTGAGTGCCACCCCGAGCCGCACGCCGAACCG
>CAZZLY010000012.1:49438-50843 GCA_964655175.1 uncultured bacterium | reverse complement strand
GAGGTGCGCACGTTCACGACCCGCAAGTGATCCCCGGCACGTGATGACGCGGCCCCGCGAGTGCAGGACTCGCGGGGCCGCATCGCATGCGCCTCTTCAAGGCAAGCGAACCGCGTTCAGCGCAATCGCACGATGCGCCGTGTCCCGCGCAGGTTCGGTCCCGTGACGCGCACCCAGTACGTGCCCGGGGCCGTCATCGCACCGTCGTCGTCGCGCCCGTCCCACACCACCTCGTGCACGCCCGCCGCGAACGTCCCGCGCGCCAGCGTGCGCACACGGCGCCCGCCGACCGCGAACACGGCGAGTTCCGCCTCGCCGTCCCTGGGCATCGTGAACGCCATGCGCATCGAGTCCGAGGAGGGGTTCGCCGAGATCATGCGCAGCCCGATCCCCGCCGGCGTGGGCGGACCTTGGGTCACGCCCACCGTGGTGCGCACGAGTTCGCGGATGAGCGTGTCGGCCACCGCGAGCGGCGTGGCGGGCATCGCGTTGGCGAGCACCACGACCACCGACGAGATCGACGGCACCCACACGGACACCGAGGTGAACCCGCGGATCTCCCCCGTGTGCCCGATCACGGTCTGCCCGCCGACGGTCTTGCGGCTGATGCCGAGCCCGTACGACTCCGGCCCCGAGAACTGCAGCATCTCGTCGAGCGACGCCTGCGTGATCACGCGGCCATGGAACAGCCCGTCGTACAGTTCCGCCATCTCACCGGCCGTGGACAGCACCGCGCCCGCCGCCCACGCCGCGCTCCATTCCGACGCCAGGGGGCGCGTGGCGTAGTCCTGACCACCGATCCAACGATGCGCGAGCACGCCCACGAGCGGCTCCTGGGGCGCGAACCGCGTCGAATCGAGTCCCAACGGTGTGGTCACCTCGTTGTGCAGCAGCGTCGTCAACGACGCACCACCCACGCGCTCGGCGATCATGCCCGCGATGAGGAAGTTGCTGTTGCAGTAGGTCCACGACGTCCCGGGCGCGAACTGCGGCGCGGGGATCATGGGCACGAGTTCCGGCGGGGTCCACACGCGCGTCGCGCGCGCCAGCACGGAATCGCGGTACATGGGCCCGCCCGCGTACTCGCCCAGCCCGCTCGAGTGGTGCATGAGTTGCCGCAGCGTGATCGTGGTGTCCACGTTCGCCATGGGCGCCAGGAAGCGCGTGACGCGATCGTCCAGATTCAAGCGGCCCTGCTCGCGCAGCCGCATGAGCACGAGCGTGGTGAGCGTCTTGGTGTTGCTGCCGATCGCGAGCACGTGATCGGGCCGCATGGGCACGCCCGCGTACGATTCGCCGGAGGCCATGGTCCAGCGTCCGCTCGGCGTGATCACCGCCGCGACGACACCCTGGATGCCCTCGCGCTGTCGCACGACGTCGACCGCGCCCTGCAACTGGGCGCGCA
>CAZZLY010000012.1:8004-49338 GCA_964655175.1 uncultured bacterium | reverse complement strand
CCGTTGAGCACCGTGGCGAAGCCCACCCACGCCAGATACGGCAATAGCAACCCCGCCGCCACGCGCTGCACGCGGGCGAACGCGCGGATCGTGAACGCGATCGCGACGCCCAGGACCACGATCTCGGCGAACGCCCAACCCGTGCGCCGGAACCCGAAGAACAGCGGCGACCAGATCGCGTTGAGCACCAGCTGTCCCATGAACCACGCGAGCGGCTTCGCCTGCGCGCGCACGCCACCGCGTCGCCACACGAGCCACGCGGCGACGGCCATGAGCGTGTAGAGCAGCGTCCACACGGGGCCGAAGATCCACGCCGGTGGGTTCCACGACGGCTTCACGAGTGCCGCGTACCACGGACCGGGCAGCGAGAACACGCCGATCACCGCGGGCACGTAACACACCAGCACCCAGCCGATCAGTCCCACGACGTCACGCACCACGCGTCGGATCTCGAAGGTCACGTCGGGCCTCGCCTCGTTCGGGGACACGTCGGCAGCGAACGGGACGAGTGTACCCGAACGGAGCCGCTCAGCGGCGCGCGCCGCTCGACAGCAGCACCACCGCGACCAGCGCGATCGCGACGCCCACCTGTTGCCGGCGCGACAGCCGCTCGTGCAGCACGGTCTGCGCCAGCAACACGGTGGTCGCGGGCGCCAACGTGACCAGCGTGGCCACCAGACTCAGCGGCGCGCGCTGCACCGCGAGCAGGTACAGCACGTTGCCGCCCACGTCGGTGATCGTCGCGCCCAGCATGGGGGCTCGGGCCTCGCGCGCCAGTGCCACCGGTGTGCGCTGGACGAGCACCAACAGCCACAACACGACGCTCGCACTCGCACGCCCCGCCACGAGCGGCCAGCCGCTCGCGCCCGGCTGCACGCGCGCAAGCATGACCAGGAACGCGCCGATGAGCAGGCCCGCGAGTGCGGCCACGCCGAGCGCGCGGCGCGAACCGCGCGCCTCACCGGGTGCGGTCGTCGCCGTGGGCGCACCGTGTCCGTCCCCGCTCACGAGCAGCACCGCGACCGCACCGAGCCCGATGCCGACGAGCGGCCACAGGCCCGGACGCTCCCCGCTCGCGAGACCCGCGACCACCGGCACCGTGAGCGCGAGCATCGAGACGAGTGGGGCAGCGGTGCTCACCACGCCGGTCGCGAGCGCGTGGTAGAGCAGCATGACCCCGAGTCCGCCCGACGCACCGGCGATCGCGCCCCACGCGAGGTCCTCGCTGCGCGTCACGCCGGGCGCGACGAGTGCGTAGGCGACGAGCAGCACGACGCCGCTGATCTGGAACCACGCGGTCACGGTCACGACGTTCGCGCGTCGCGCGCCCATGCCGCCCAGGAAGTCGCCGACGCCGTAGAGCATGGACGACGCGAGCGCCATGACGAACGGGATCACGCGCGTCTCACACGCCGGGCGCGCGCCAACCGTCGCCCGCGCGATGCGCACCGCCCTCGTGCTCCAGCTTCTCGAGGTGCGCGAGCAGCGACCGTGCCGCCCACGACCACAGCTCGGGCTTGGTGTCCGCGTACACGACGGGGACGAGTTCGCCGATCGTGCGCGCCTCGCCCTGCGCCGCCTCGAGCGCGGCGACGACCTTGGCCTCGCGCTCCAGCCGGTGCGCGATCAACGCGCGGATGCGCCGCACGGCCGCGCCGGTGGGCGAACCGTGCGCGGGGAACAACGTCTCGGGTTCGAGCGCGGCACAGCGCTCGAGCGAGGCCAGATACTGGCGCAGGTCGCCGTCCGGCGGATCGATCACGACCGAACCCGCCCCGCCCGGCAGCAGATCGCCGCACACGAGCGCGCGACGGCGCGGCAACCACAGCGAGATCGAATCGCGCGAGTGCCCCGGCGTCTCGAGCACGGTGAGCGCCCAATCGTTGTGCCCGGGTGCCAACGGCAGCCGATCGCCGTCCTTCACCGCCAGATCGATCGGCATGCGAGAGGCGAGCTTGGCGTGCCCCACGACCTTGGCGCCGAAGCGCTCGCGGCACGCGGCCACACCGCCGGTGTGATCGGGATGATGATGCGTGACCACGATGAGCTTGACGTGCCGCCCCTCGGTGGCGAGATGGTCGGTCATCGCGAACAGGTCGCGCAGGTGCTCGGGCTCGCCGCTGCCCGGATCGACCAACGCCAGCTCGCTCTCGCCGAGCAGGTAGGCGTTCGTGTGCTGCGCGGGCGGCAGCGGCCGGGTGGGCATGGGATGCAGGATCACGCCCCACTGCAGTTCGGTGCGCCGCACCGGCGTCGTCGCGCGCTCGGGCCCCTGCGCGACGCGCTCGATCAAGCCCTCGTCGCCCTCGGCGAGCGCGATGAGCGTCCACAGGATGGGAGCGGCGAACGTGACCTGCCCGTGGCGATAGCGATCGAGTGCGACCAGTGGCTTCACCCACTCGCCGCTCGCCAGTTCGCCGGGGATGATCGAGGCCTCCTGCCCCTCGGGCAGGAACGCCAGGAAGAACAACGTGTCGAAGCGCACCGGCGCGAACACCGGCGTCTGCCAGCGCCCGGCGAACGCCAACGACTCGGGCGCCAGCGACCAACCGTGCTCGGCGACCACGTCGGCGAGCGTGGCGCGGCCCTCGAGCAGTGCGTGCCGCGCACTCGCGATCGAGTCGGCCGACGCGCCGGCGGTGAGTCCCACCAGCACGCCCGTCTCCTCGAGCGCCTCGCGCACCGCGCACACGCGCGCGGCACGCTCGAAGTCGTCGGCGACGCCGTCCACCGGGAATGCCGCATCGGCGGCGTCCACCTTGCCGCCGGGGAACGCCATGAAGCCCGGCTGGAACGGCACGGCCTCGCCGCGACGCACCCAGTACACCTCGCGGTCGCGGCCCGTGCCGCGCACCAGCACGACACAGGCCGCATCCCGGAACGGCTTCGTGGACACGCTCAGGCGCCCGGCTTGTACGACAGGTCCACGGCCTTGAGCAGGATCGTGAGCGCCTCGTCCACCTCGGCGCGCGTGATGTCGAGCGGCGGACGGAACCGCAGGCTGCGGTGACCGCACGGCAGGATGATCATGCCCAGTTCGTAGGCCTTGTCGGCGACGGCGTTGCGCAGTGTGGCGTCGGGGAAGTCGATCGCGCACATGAGGCCACGGCCGCGCGCGTTCGAGAGCAGGTCCGGCATGCGCTGCTGCGTCGCCTCGAGCTGGCCCAGCAGGTACGCGCCCACCTCGGCGGCGTTCTGCACCAGCTTCTCCTCCTCGATGATCTCGAGGTAGCGCTGGCAGCGCACCATGTCCACCAGATTGCCGCCCCACGTGGAGTTGATGCGGCTCGACACCTTGAAGACGTTGTCCGGCTCCTCGAGGAGACGGCCACCGCCCAGGATGCCGCACACCTGCATCTTCTTGCCGAACGAGACGATGTCGGGCTGCGTGCCCAGACCCTCGTGCGCCCAGAACGTGCCCGTCAGGCCCACACCGGTCTGCACCTCATCGAAGATGAGCAGCGCGTCGTGCTCGTGCGCGACCGCCTTGAGCGTCGCGAGGTACTCGGGACGGAAGTGGTGATCGCCACCCTCGCCCTGGATGGGCTCGATGAGGATCGCGGCGATCTCGTCGGGACGATCGGCGAACGCGCGGCGGATCTCGGCGATCGACGCGGCCTCGGCCGCCTGCACGCGCTCGAGCTCGGCGGGCGTGACCGGGAAGCGCAGGTACGGGTTCGACACGCGCGGCCAGTCGAGCCGCGCGAAGTACTGGTACTTGCGCGGATCGGCGGTGTTCGTCATGGACAGCGTGTAGCCCGTGCGCCCGTGGAACGCCTCGCGGAAGTGCAGGATCTGCGTGCCCTTCTCGCCCGACAGCCCCTTGCGCATGTTGCGGCGGACCTTCCAGTCCATGGCGGCCTTGACGGCGTTCTCGACCGCGACCGCACCGCCGGCGATGAAGAACGACTGCGGCAGCCACGGCCGCATGGCGACACGACCGAACACCTCGACGAACTCCGCGAACTCCGTGGTGTAGATGTCGGAGTTGGTCGGGTTCACGAGCGCGGCGCGCGTGAGCGCGGCGAGGAAGTCGGGATCCTTGAGCCCGGGATGATTGAAGCCCACGGGCAGCGTGGCGAAGAACGAGAACAGATCCAGCACCTCGCGCCCGCTGCGCGAATCGTACAGGCGGCGCCCGTGGCTCTTCTCGAGGTCCAGGACCATGTCGTAGCCGTCCGCCAACATGTGGCGGGCCAGCGTCGCGTGCACCTCGGCCGGTGCGATCGTGTGGCGCTTCATGCGTGTTCCCCCTTCGCCGTCGGTTCGACGTACGTCTCTTCCTTCACCGTGGACAGCACCATGACGGTGCGGGTCTGGCGCACGCCCTCGTGGCCCGACAGTTGTTCGAGCAGCAGGTTCTGCAGCGCGGGCATGTCGGCCACGCGCACCTTGAGCAACAACGAGAACTCCCCTGTGATGTGATGCACCTCGAGGACCGGGTCCAGCTTGCGGACCCGCTCGAGGAAACCCTTCTCGAAGCGCGGATGTTCGAAGAACACCTCGACGAACGCCGTCACCTGCGCACCCACGGCGACCGGATCGACGACCGCGGTCCAGCGCCGGATGACACCGGCGGCCTCGAGCTTCTTGACGCGTTCGTGGACCGCCGCCGTGGACAGGCCCACGCGCTTGGCGATCTCGGCCTGCGCGAGCGAGGCGTCGCGCTGGACGAGCGCCAGGATGGCGTGGTCGGTCCGATCGAGCGTGCGGAGCAGCGGCTTCTTGGGCATGTTCATAATATATTTTCGGCGCATCGGCTTTGCAACTGAAAGATTTTCTGCCACACGCCTCTCACGCCGAACATACGACGGCCACGGCGCACCGGCGCGCGGCCGGGAAGATTCCGCGCAAACCCGCGTGCGCCAACGGCTTGCGCCGTGCTAGGGTGCGCGCACCATGATCTTCTCCCTCGACCTCGAAGGTGTCCTCGCCCCCGAGATCTGGCCCGTGCTGGGTGCGCATTTCGGCGTGGCCGAGTTCTCGCTCACGACGCGCGACATCGCCGACTTCGGCGACCTCATGCAGCGCCGCGTCGAGGCCGCCTCGCGCGCGAAGCTGACGCTCGCGGATCTGCAGCGCATCGCGCACACGGTCGAGCCGTTCCTGGGCGCGCGCGAGTTCCTCGCGCGGCTGCGCCAGATGGGCAACGTCATCATCATCTCGGACACGTTCCACGAGTTCAGCGAACCGCTCGCCGCCAAGCTGGGCGGTGCGTCGCTGTTCGCGAACCGCTTCGAGCTCGATGCCGACGGCCACATCACCGGCTTCAAGCTGCGCATCCGCGGCAAGAAGGAACGCATCGTCTCGGGCTTCAAGAACGCGGGCTACCGCGTCGCGGCGATGGGCGATTCGCTCAACGACCTGTCGCTGCTCAAGAGCTGCGACTTCCCGGTGGTCTACCGCCCGTCGGAGTCGCTGCTGCGCGAACTGCCCGGCGCCCAGCCGGTGTTCAACCTCGACGACGCGCTCGCGCGGCTCGAGGACGCGCGTCGGCGCATGGACGACGGCACGCTCTGACCCGCCGCTAGAGCGTCCGCGCCCACGCCAGCAACGGGGCCGGGTCGCGCAGGTCGTCGAGCAGCAGGTCGGGCGCGTGCGCCGCGAGCCGCTCGCGCGAACGTCCGCCGGTGGTGACCGCGACCACGTGCGCCCCGGCCGCACGCGCACACGCGATGTCGTGCTCGGTGTCGCCCACCACGACGCAGCGCTCGGGGCCCACCCCGTGACGCGCGGCCGCGCGCGCGACCGCGACGCGCGCGATCGCATCACGGTCCACACCGTCCTCGCTGTACGCGCCCCATGCGAACCGCGTCCAGACGTCGAACGCCTCGAGCTTGAGGCGCGCCATGCGCGACTCGTTGCCCGTGAGCAGGGCGCACACCCACGCGGGCTCGGCCGCGACCGCCGCGAGCGTCTCGAGCACTCCGGGCAGCAATCCCCCGCGCGGCGGCGTCATGATCGCGCGCATGTGCTCGATGACGTGATCGTGGAAGCCCGCCCGCGCCGCATCGTCGAAACCCAGCGCGTGTCGCGCCGAGATGTCGTCGATGATCAGACGATCGGTGCGGCCCGCGAACGGGATCGTGGTGAGGTCGTCCTCGATGCCGTGCCGGTCGCGCAGCGCACGCAGCATGGCCTCGCGGCCGGCGCCCTCGGTCTGCAGCAGGGTGCCGTCCACGTCGAACAACCAGACGAGGTCCACGGGGCGCTCGGGGGTGGTCATGGGCACGCGAAACTAGCCCATCACGCGCAGGACCGCTCGGCCCGGGTCACGGCACGGCGAACCGTGCCCCCTCGAGGGTCACCGTAGGGGGTGGACGACGCTGGACTCGGCCGCGCCATGGTGTTTTGCTCTTATGGAGTACCGGACCGGACGGACCCGTCCGAGCCGCGCTGTACGTCCCCAGCACGAGTCCGCCTTGGCCCCCTTCACGCCGTTCCTGTCGCCGTCGCACCGCGCGCTCGACGCCGCGTGCCGATTGCAGGCGCACCTCGCCGACCATCATCTGCACGAGGGTCGTCTGAGCGGCGCCGATCAGGGCGTGCGCTGGAACATCCGCGTGTGGCGGTTCGTGAAGAGCTACCTGCCCGCGCTGCGCCCGCTCGAGCGCCACTACTTCGTGCAGGGACAGGCGTACTGGTCGCTCGCCAACTGGACGCTCGCGGACGTCACCGGGGATGCGATCTACCGCGAGGCCGCGATCGCCGCCGCGCGGATGGTGCGCGCGACGCAGCGCTCCGACGGCGCGTGGGATTATCCGCTGCCCGAGCGGCGGCACCTGGTCGCCACCGTCGAGGGTGACTTCGGCGCGATCGCCATGCTCGAGCACCACGTGCGCACCGGGGATGCCGACGCGCTGGCGGGCGCGCGCGCCTGGCACGCGTACGTCGAGGCGAACATCGGCTATCAGGCGCACGAGCGCGGCCTGTGCGTGAACTACTTCCAGAAGCCGCGCGGCAAGGTGCCCAACAACACCTGCGAATGGATCTGGGTGCTGGGCCGCCTCGCGCAGGCCACGGGCGAGGCCGCCTACCTCGAGCGCGTGCCCGCGCTCCTGGACTTCCTGGAGGCGGTGCAGCTGCCGAGCGGCGAACTGCCCTACGAACTCCCGGGCGGTAACGAACCGCGTCTGCGACACCACTACCTGTGTCACCAGTACAACGCGTTCCAGTGCATGAAGCTCGCGTGGTACGCGCAGGCGCACGGCGACGCGCGCGCGCGGGCGCTGGCGACGCGGGTCGCGAACTTCCTCGCCGACGGCGTGCTGCCCTCGGGCGCGGTGCGCGCCTCGTGCATGAGCGTGCTCCCCGAGGTCGTGTACTACGCCGATGCCGTGGCGATGGCCCTGCACACCGTGTCGAACGCCGGCTGGTGCGACCATCACGCGACGGCCGACCGCGCGTTCGCGTGGGTGCTGCGGCAGCAGTCCCCCAACGGCGGCTTCGCCGCGTTCTCGCGCGGCGACTACGGCGTGCTGAGCGACCGCAACGAGTACCCGCGCTACCTCGCCATGACGCTCTACCACCTCGCCGAGCGGGCCCGCGACCCGAGGCCGCTGCCATGAGGGTGCTGGTCGTCACCAACATGTGGCCGTCCGAGACACGCCCGCACTGGGGTGCGTTCGTGAAGTCGCAGGCCGATTCACTGGCCGCGGCCGGCTGCACCAACACGCTGTACGAGATCGAGGGCTGGCGATCGACGCGCGAGTACCTGCGTGCGCTGGACGCCATCCCGCGCGCGGCCGCCGCGTGCGGAGCGGAACTCGTGCACGCCCACTACGGATTGTCCGGTGCGGCCGCGATGCGCGTGAACCTGCCGTTGGTGGTGAGCTTCTGCGGCGACGACCTGCTGGGACGTCCCGATGCGCACGGTCGGTTGTCGCTCAAGAGCCGCGCACTCATCCCGCTCTCGCGCTGGGCGGCGCGCCGCGCCGACGGCGTGATCGTGAAGAGCGCCGAGATGGCGCGCGCGCTGCCCGGGGTGCGCGACGTCGAGGTCATCGCCAACGGCGTCGATCTGACGCGCTTCGTGCGCGAACCGCGCGAGGCCGCGCGCGCCGGGCTGGGCTGGCCCGCCGACGGCGCGGTGCTGCTGTTCGCGGCCGATCCCGCGGAGGAGCGTAAGAACTGGCCGCTCGCCCAGGCGGTGCGCGACGCGCTCGCCGCACGTGGGCTCGCGGTGCGCCTCGAGGCCGTGCACCACCGTCCGCAGCGCGACATGGTGCGCGCGATGAGCGCCGCCGACGTGCTGCTGCTGCCCTCGTATCACGAGGGCTCGCCCAACGTGGTCAAGGAGGCCATGGCCATGGACCTGCCCGTCGTGGCGGCCCCGGTGGGCGATTGTCTCGAGCGTCTGCGTGACGTGACGCCGTCGGCGGTCGTCGAGCGCGAGGGGCACGCGTTCACCGAGGCCACCGCGCGCGTGCTCGCGGCCGGTGCGCGCAGCAACGGTCGTGAGGTGATCGCCCGCACGCTCTCGCTCGAGGCGGTCGCGCAACGCGTGCTCGGCGTGTACGCCCGCGCCGTGGCACACCACCGGGCCCGCGCATGAGGCGCGTGCTCGCCGTCGCCGCCCTGGTGCTGCTCGCCGGCTGTGCGCGGCCGCCGCGCATGCTCCTCGACGTCGCGGTCCCCGGCGCCTCGGACGTGCTCTGGGTGCGCGGCGACTCGTGCGTCGCGGTGGCACTCATGGGCCGCGGCGTCTCGATCGTGGACGTGGCCACGGGCCGCGTGCGCGCCTCGTGGATCGCCGAGGCACTGCCCTCGCAGGTGTCGCACGGGCTGGCGGCGAGCGCGCGCGGCGAGACGCTCGCGGTGGCGACGCAGGACAGCGTGCGGGTGCTGCTCACCGCCGATGCGCGCCCGCTGCTCGTGGTGCCCGGCGGCGGCCGCGCGCTCGCGCTGTCCCACGATGGCCGCAGGCTCGCATGGAGCGATGGCACCTACGGTCGCGTGCTCGACGTCCCCTCGGGCGTACAGCACTCCGAACACCGCATGCCCACCGATCGCGGCGGGCTCGTGTGGCTCGCGCGCCTGCAGCAGTTCGCGTGGACCGACGCGCACCGCGTGGTGTTCCTGGGGGTCGATTCCCTGCCCACGGGCGAACTCGGGGACTTCCCCGACGGCGGTCTGGGTCCGCTCTCGACGTCGGGCCCGGGCGGCACGCTCGCCGTCGGCGAGGGCGGCGCGGGCGTGTCGGTGTGGGACACGCCGTCGCGCAAGCGCCGCTGGCGGATCGGCCTCTCGGGCGACGACACGTTCAACACCATGGCGCTCTCGGCCGATACCTGGTATCTGGCCACCGTGCGGCAGGGTGAGGTGCGCGTGCGCTGGGCGTACACGGGCAAGCGCATCGCGCGCTGGTTCCCGAACGACGGCGGCGAGGTGCGCGACGTCGCGTTCTCGCGCACGGGCCATCGCCTCGCCACGGTGGGCGCCGACGGGCGCGTGCGCGTCTGGGACCTCCCCTCGTTCGACAAGGAGCAACGCTGACATGTGCGGCATCGCGGGTTGGTACGCGCGCGGCGGACGTCCGGTGGCCGAAGCCACCGTGCGCGCCATGTGCGACACCATCGTGCACCGCGGGCCCGACGACGAGGGGCTGTACACGCACGGCGACTTCGGCTTCGGCATGCGCCGCCTGGCGATCGTCGACGTCGCGGGCGGGCACCAGCCGATCGTGAGCGACGACGGTCGCTTCGTGATCACGTTCAACGGCGAGATCTTCAACCATCCCGCGCTGCGCGCCGAGCTCGAGTCGCAGGGGCATCGCTTCCGGACGCACTCGGACACCGAGACGATCCTGCGCGGCTTCGTGCAGTGGGGCGACGCGGTGTGGGCGCGTCTCGAGGGCATGTTCGCGGTCGCGATCCACGATCGCACCACGCGCACCGTGCATCTGGCGCGCGACCCGCTCGGGATCAAGCCGCTGTACCTGTCGTTCCAGAACGGTGGACTGGCGTGGGGCAGCGAGCTCAAAACGCTCGTGCCCGTGCCCGGGTTCGCGTTCACGCCCGACCCGATCGCCATGGACCAGTTCCTCGCGTTCGGCCACGTGCTCGCCCCGCGCAGCATCTACCGCGAGGTCACCAAACTCGCGCCCGGCTGCTCGCTCGTGCTGGGCCCCGAGGGCGATCCGATCGTCACGCGTTTCTGGTCGTTCCGGTATCGCCCCGAGACGGGCCTGAGCGAGCAGGACTGGATCGAGCGGTTCCGCGAGCGCTTCGTCGCCTGCGTCGAGCGACATCTGCAGAGCGACGTGCCGCTGGGCGCGTTCCTGTCGGGCGGCGTGGACTCGTCCGCGGTCGTGGCCGCGATGACGCGCGTCATGCACGAGCCCGTGCGCACGTTCACGATCGGCTTCGCCGATCGCGCGTTCGACGAGGCGCCCATCGCCCGCGAGGTCGCCTCGCATCTGGGTTGCCGCCACACCGAGCGCCGCGTCGAGCTCGACGACGCCGCGACGCTGCTGCCGCGTCTGGCGGCCGCGTACGACGAACCGTTCGCCGACCCGTCGGCGATCCCCACCTGGTACGTGTCGCGGCTCGCGCGCGAGCAGGTGACCGTGGCGATGTCGGGCGACGGCGGCGACGAACTGTTCGCGGGCTACGAACGCCATCACGCCGAGCGTCTGCTGCAGCGACACGGCGGGCTGTTCGCGCTCGCGGGCGCGCTCGCGCACCTGCCCACGCTGCCGAACGCGTCGTGGAACCGGCTACGGCAGCGCCTCGCCAAGGTCAGCGCCGACGCCCGACTCCCGGGGACGTTCCCGCGCTTCTTCTCCAAGTACCAGCTCGCGCCGCGCGACGTGCGCGCGGGGCTGTATCGCCCGGAGTTCACCGCGCAGCTCGAGACCGGCGACGAACTCGAACGACTGGCGGCCACGTACTTCCCCGCGCCCGTCTCGCGCGACCCGGTCGAGAACCTGCTCTACGCCGACACCGTCGTGCGCCTGCCCGACGACATGCTCACCAAGGTGGACCGTGCGAGCATGCAGCACTCGCTCGAGGTGCGCGTGCCGTTCCTGAGCCACGTGTTCGTGGACTTCGCGGCCACCGTGCCGATCGACCTCAAGCTCAAGGGGGCGACGGGCAAGTGGCTCGTGCGTCGCGCGGTCGAGCCGTGGCTGCCGGCGGGCATCCTGGACCGCCCCAAGCAGGGCTTCGCGATCCCGCTCGAGCACTGGGTGCGCGGCGGTCTGGGCGACTACGCCGAGCGCGTCTGGCGCGAGTCGGACGCCGATGCGGCCGGTGTGCTGCGCCCCGAGGCGGTCGCGGCGCTGTTCGACGAGCATCGCCGCGGGCGCGCCGACCGCTCGCAGATGCTGTACGCGCTCGCGATGTTCGCGCTGTGGTGGCAGGGCCGCCCGCGCGGACGTTGACGACGCCGTCCGCGCGGGCGAACCGCCGGACTCACGGGACGATCAGCAGCGACCGCGCGACCGTGGTGCCCTGGGCGCGCACGCGCACCCGGAACATGCCGGCGTGCACGCGTGCCCCGTCCGCCTGTCGCAGGTCCCACAGCACGTCGTTGGGGCCCGCCGATCCCGCCACGGTCCACGACCGCACGCGCCGACCGGTCACGTCGAACACGTCCACCGCCGCCTCGCCCGCGGTCGCGAGCGCGAAGCGCAGGTGCACCGACGACCGTGCGGGATTGGGCGCGGGCGGCGCGAGCGCCACGCGCGCATCGGGCCCCTCGAACGGCACGTCGAGGTTGCCCCCTGCCTCGAACGCGAGCCCCTGCGGCGGCAGCGTGCAGGTGCGCACCGCGCCCGTGGGCAGACCGGTCGCGGCCGCGAACGCACGCACGCCGGGCGACGAGAAGCTGGAGTTGCACACCCACACCTCGGCGCCATCGGGACGCACCTCGACGTCGGCGAGCGAGAAGCCGCCGGGCGCGTACAGCGTCTGCGTGCGTCGCCCGGTGACCGGTGACCAGCGCACGAGCGAGGTGTTGAACGCGGCGTCGCTCACGATCGCGAACGCGCGCGCATCGTCGGTCCACGCCACGTCGAGCACGTCACCGCCCAGGGAGTCCTCGCTCGCGACGACCCCCTTGGGCGTGAGGCCCACGGGATCCAGCGCCACGACGCCGCCGTCGTTGACCCCGTACGTGCCCGCACAGCCCAGATAGAGTCGCGATCGCGGCACGTCGAGCACGAACGGCGTGACCGGGTTGGTGCGCGGCAACACGATGGCCTGCGCCCCCGGGCGCGTCGGATCGCAATCCACGACGGTGTCGGTGCGCGTGTCGATGACGGCGACGAGCGACGTGTCCGTGGGCTGGAAACCGTTCGCGCGGTCCACGCGCTGCAGCGACACGAACAGCAGCGGTCCGACGAGTTGCGCGCGATCCATCTCGGGGATGCCGTCGGCGTCGGCGAAGGCCGCGAGCGAGACCGTGCCCGTGTGCGCGCCCGTGCTCGGGTTCACGACCCACAGGTCGGCCGACTCGTAGCGCGTCACGTAGGCGCGCGTCGCGGACACGACCGCGATGTCGTACGGGTTGGCGCCGTTGCCGACCGAGAACTGCCGCACCAGCGCGAAGCTGGTGCCGTCGAGCACCGTGACGTTGTCGGCCCCGAAGCGGTTCACGACGTACACGCGCCCGCCGAACGCGCGCACGCGCGCATCCGAATGCGCGCTCGCCACGTCACAGGTGCTCGCGAGCGAGGCGGTGTCGAAGCTGCTGAACGAGCCCGTGCTGAAGTCGGACTCGACCACGTACGCGCGTGCGGCCTGCGAGGGCCGCACGTGCGCGCTCAGGGCGAGCACGGCGAGGACGACGAGGGACAGCGCTCGGGTGACACGGGACACGGGAACCTCCGGACACGGCTGGGGGGACGGGAACGACGAACAGGTCACGGGGATCGTCATGGGTTCGGCGCACGCGCGCCGAGGTCGACGGTGACGGCCGCACGCAGCGTGCGACCGGGCAACGGGAAACCGGCCACGTCCTCGGCGAGGCGATCGCCCAGATTGCGGCCTTCGATCAAGAGGTACGCGCGGTCGACGCGCGCCCCCACCGACAGCGCGACGAGCGTGCGCGCGGGCGCATGCCGACGGTTCGCGCGATCGAGGAACGTGTCGCCGAGGTGCTCGACCTCGGAGGCGGCGGTCCACCGTCCCCCGCGCCAGGCGAGGCGCGCGAACGACTGCCGCGAAGCGCGCTGCGGCAGTCGCCGGCCGTAATAAAACGTGATGGGACTGCGATCGGTCGCACTCAGCCACGAGGTCGAGGTCGAGAGCTCGAAGCCGCGCCACGCGGCGCGCAACGAGGCCTCCTCGCCACGCAGGCGGGCGGCCGCGACGTTGATGGGCCGCGCCCCGCGCGGGGAACTGCGCTCGAACAGGATCAGGTCGCGCGCGTGGGTGGCGTGCGCGGACCACTCGGCGGTCCACGTCACGTCGGCCGCGCGCGCGGTCCACGCGAACCCCGCGTCCCAGTGCTCGCTCGACTCGGGCCGCAGGTCGGGATTGCCCGTGACCGAGCCGTCGATGCCGAACAACTCGTCCAGGTCCGGTGCGCGCCCCGCACGTCCCCAGTTGGCGCGGAACGCGAGCGCGTCGGTGATCGCGAGCCGCGCCCCGAGCTGCGGCGCGTTCAGCGTGCGCGCCGCACTGCGCGTGCGCACCGCGCCGGTCGAACGCGTGTCGCTCACGGTCTCGCGCTGCTCGTCCCAACGCCGGGCCGCGTGCAGCAGCAGTCGCTCGCCCGCGAGGCGCTGATCCACCGACACCCACGCCGAGCGCGTGTCGCGCTTCGACGCCGGCGGATCGACGAGCCCCGCGGTGGGCGCCGCCGGATCGCCCTGCTCGCGACGCTGCGCCCCGCCCACGACGGGCGTGAGCCCGGGCCATGCGAGGCTCGGGCGCCACTCCAACGCGACCGCGCGGTCGCGGAAGCGTTCGTCGGTGTCCACGCGGCCGTAACCCAGTTCGCCGAGCGTGTCGCGCAGGCGCGAGCGGCGGTGCGCCTCGTTCGCACGCAGGGTCCAGGCGGCGGCCGCACCACGGCGGCCCGCCCGCAGTTCGCCCGCCATCGTCACGCGATCGGCCGCGTAGCGCGCGGCGTGCGTCGGGACCGCCGCCGTGCCCGGCACGCCCTGTCCGCGCCGGAACCACTCGGCGTGCAGCGACGCCTGCACCGGCCCCGCGGGGGCCCAACCCACGCGCGCGAGCGCGGTCGCGGCATCGAAGCGCGCGTTGGCGCGACGTGCGATCACGTCGTCGGACGGTTCGAGCGGCGTGCCGTTGTCGTCGCGGTAGCGGAAGTCGCCGTCGCTGCCCTGCCAGCCGCCGTGCGCGAGCAGCGACCACGGTCCGCGCCGCACGCCCCAATCGCCGGTGGCCTCGCCCGTGCCCCACGAACCGCCCGCCACGCGCAGCGCACGCACGTCGGCATCCGCACGCGTGACCAGATTCACCAGACCACCCGGCGTGGGGCTGGCGAAGCCCACCGGGGCGTGGCCACGGTAGAGCTCGATCGTCTCGATCGCCGCGGCCGGCACGTCGGCCAGATCCACCGCCCCACTCGCGGCCGAGGTGAGCGGCACGCCGTCGAGCAGCACGGTCACGTGTCCAGGCGGCGCGCCGCGCAGCGACAGGGTCGAGAACGCGCCCATGCCGCCGTACTGCGTCACGCGCACCCCGGCCGCCTCGACGAGCGCCTCGCCGAGCGCGCCCACGGCCCGCGTGTCGCGATGCGCGGACAGCGTCGTGACGAACGCCGTCGGCGCGCGGCGTCGCGCGCGCTCGAGCGTGGCGTCCACGCGCACCACCGGCAGGATCACGGCGGGCGAAGGAAGAGAACGCGTGCGCGATGCGGCGTGTGGCGAGGTGGATGACTCATCGACGGACGCCACCGAGTCGGGCAGCGCCGTCGCGTCATCGCGCACGCGAAGAGTTGTCGAGGGTGCGCTCAGGAGCGCGACCCACAGGAGCAGAGCCGTCATGTTCGATCCGGGCGTCCTTCGCGCCACCATCGAAGCGGACCGGTCGCCTCGCATGACGCGCGCCGGCGGCCGGGATCGGCTCGCATCCGGAGCGCCCTTCACGCGGGGCGGCGGGTCCATGGCTCCAGGGCAGGTTTCCTGACTGAGGGCGCTCGGCGACGCGCACCGGATCGGCGCGCGAGACGTCCGAGGAGCCTCCTCCTTCCCGGCGGACCGGTGGAGCTGCACGAGGCTCGTACACCCATCACAGTGGCGGGACCGCGCGGGAATCTCACCCGCTTCCCTCTTCCCCCGCGGGACGCGGGGCACCCTGAAGATGTGCGCGGACCTTGCCCGCTCGGGGCCAGCGCGTCAACGCCTAATTCGGCGACGCCGCAACCCGCTCGCGGGCCCCGACCTGCAGCCGTGCGCTCGCGTGATGCGCGCGGCTCGTGCGCGCGGCGGGTCAGCCCTGGACGAGCGCGCGCGCCCGTGCGAACACGCGGTGCCACATCGCACGCGTGAGCCGTCCGGTCTGCGTGTTCTGCCGACTCGGATGGAAACTCGACAGCAGCACGGGCCCGTCCGCGAAACGATGCTCGGCACCGTGCGCGAACACCGGGCGCTCACGCGCCGGCGTCGCATCCCAACGATCGGTCGCGCGCAGCCACGCCTCGTGCCCGACCCGTCCCAGCGCGAGCACGACGCGCGTGCGACGCAGCAGGCGCAGTTCGGCGAGCAGGAACGGTCGGCAGCGCTCGAGTTCGTCGGGCAGCGGCTTGTTGTCGGGCGGCGCGCAACGGGCGGCGCAGGTGACGTAGCAGTCGGTCAGTCGCTGGCCATCGTCACGCGCGACGCTGGTGGGCTGCGAGGCGAAGCCCGCGCGATGCAGCGCCTCGTACAACCAGTCGCCGCTCGAATCCCCGGTGAACACGCGTCCGGTGCGATTGGCGCCGTGCGCCCCGGGGGCGAGCCCGACGATCACGAGCCGTGCCTCGGGGTCGCCGAAGCCGGGCACCGGTCGGCCCCAATAGGGTTCGTCGCGGTACATGCGCCGCTTCGTGCGGGCGACCTCGGTGCAGTGTGTGCGCAGGCGCGCACAGGCCTCGCACGCGACGATCGCGCGCTGCACCGCGCCCACCGTGCGCCAACGCGGCGCGCTCATCGCGACCCGCCGAGCCACGTGAGCCGGCGCACGACCGTGCCGCGCGCATCGGACACCCGCGCCCAGTAGGCGCCGGGACGCACGCGCTCGCCCGCGTCGCTCGTCCCGTCCCAGGTGACGACGACGGCGTCCCCGACGAGCGGTCGCGACCACACGCGGCGGCCATGCACGTCCACCAGCGTGATCGTCGCGGGCCCCTGCAATCCCTCGGCGGACAGGCGCACGCGCGTCGCCGCGGGATCGGGCGAGGCCGCGAGTCGCGCGCGGCACGTGCCGGTCACCGCGCCGTCGCAGCCGCCCGACAGTCGCAGCAACGCGAAGTCCCCCGCCGCGAGCGACAGCGTGACGCGCCGTCCTGCAGAGGTGGTGGTGGTGGGCACCGCCTCCCAGCCGCCCGTGTCGGTCATGCGTTCGACGCGACGATCGCCGCGCAGCTCCAGCGCGATCGTCCGCCCCGCGAGCGAGTCGCGATTGGCCACGAACAACCACGGCCGTCCGGTCGCATCGGCGAACGTGCCGAGCGTGGCGCGCCCCTCGAGGCCGGCCACGACGAGGTCGGGCGCGAACGGTGATCCGTACGCGGGCACGTCGGCCGCGTACTCGGTGCCGAGCCACGCCAGCGAGGCGAGCGCCTCACCCACGGGGCGCAGGCGCGCGTTGAGGGTGCGCACCTGATCGTAGTGCGGACCGCGCGAGCCGTCGCTCCAGCGGATCATGCCGTCCTGCCAGCCCACCGCCGGGTCGGGCGCGGGCGTCCAGTAGGTGAAGTAGCCGATCCCCGTGGCCCCGTGCGCCAGCCACTGCGCGACCTGCCAGCGCAGCAACCCGTCGTCCACCTCGCGATAGTCGAGATGTCGTGTCAGCAGCACGACGCCCCAGAACGGGATGCCCGCCTCGCGCGCGACCTGCGCGGTGCCGGCCACGTTCTCGACGAACTGCCCCAGATCGCCGCGGTTCGTGTGATCGTAGTGATCGGTGCACAGCACTGCAGGCTGCGTCAGCGCCACGTAGCCGCGCAGGTGGCCCATGAACGCGTCGTGCGTCGCGAACCCGGCGCGCCCCGACAGGTTGTTCCACGCCGGATGCGCGGGGTCGCGCGCGCGCAACAGGCGGAACCATTCGCCCAGGAGCGGGAACCGGATCGCGCGCGGCTCGTCGCCCAGGTAGTAGCCCAGGAACGCGGGGTGCGACTCGTAGGCCGAGCAGATCGAATCGATGAGCGCGGGCGTGCCCGGGTCGCCCTCGAACGCGCGGTCGAGCCGGTTGTCCAACAGCAGCGCACGCGCGCCGGTGTTCGCCATGCACGCGAGCCGCGTGAGGTTGGCCGCCTCGGTGCCGGGGTCCCCCCACGCGAGCACGGTCGCGTTGAAGCCGGCCTCGGCGAGTTCGGCGTAACGCGCGGGCGTCGTGGAATCGGTCGGCGGCGAGACCCAGCCGAACAGGGTGAAGGACGGCAGCGCGGTGGCGGTGGCGGCGTGCGGGCGCACGTGGAGCGGGGCACGCTCCGGCCCCTGATCCCCGGCGGCGGTGACCGCCAGCAACAAGCCCAACCCCGCGCTCCACAGGCGCTTCACCCGATGGCCCTCCCCGGTCGCTTGAAACATCCCGGACAATTCCCTAGCGTCCCGTCGTGCTCGAACGATTAAGAAGTCTCGTCCTCGGCGGTCGCAAGAACCTCCTCGACCCCAAGATCCACCACCAGCTCGCGCTGGTCGCCTTCTTCGCCTGGGTCGGCCTCGGTTCCGACGGACTCTCGTCGTCCTCGTACGGTCCCGAGGAGGCGTTCCTCGCCCTCGGCAGCCACACGCACCTGGCACTCTACCTGACGGTGGCCATGGTGCTCACCGTCTTCCTGATCAGCGCCTCGTACAGCCAGATCATCGAGCTGTTCCCGAGCGGTGGCGGTGGCTATCTGGTGGCGACCAAGCTGCTCGGCACCACGCCCGGCGTCATCTCGGGCGGCGCGCTCGTCGTGGACTACGTGCTCACGATCGCCATCTCGGTGGCCTCGGGCGTGGACGCGATCTACTCGTTCCTGCCGCACGGCTGGGCCCACACCAAACTGCTCGCCGAACTCGTGGTCGTGGGCGGCCTGACCGCGCTCAACCTGCGCGGCATCAAGGAGTCGGTCGCCGTCCTCATGCCGATCTTCGTCGCGTTCGTGGTCACCCACTTCGCGCTCATCCTATGGGGCATCGGCACCCACCTGCACGACTTCGGCCCGCTCATGGCCGACACGGTGCGCGACACGCACGCGGCGACCCGCGAGTTGGGCGCGCTCGGGGTGCTGGCACTGTTCCTCAAGGCCTACTCGCTCGGCGGCGGTACGTTCACCGGCATCGAGGCCGTCTCGAACTCCACCGCCATGCTGCGCGAGCCGCGCGTCGAGACCGGCAAGAAGACCATGGCGTACATGGCCATCTCGCTGGCGTTCACCGCCGGCGGCATCCTGCTGTGCTACCTGCTCAACGGCGTCGCGCACGAGCCCGGCCGCACGCTCAACGCCTCGCTGTGGACGATCCTCACGCAGGACTGGGTGATCGGCGGCTTCCATCTGAGCGGCCCGATCGTCGTGTTCACGCTGCTCGCCGAGGGCGCGCTGCTGTTCGTCGCGGCGCAGACGGGCTTCCTCGCCGGGCCCGCCACGCTGGCGGCCATGGCCGTGGACCAGTGGGTGCCCAAGCGCTTCGCCCACCTGTCCGAGCGACTCGTGACCGAGAACGGCGTCATCACCATGGGCGTCGCCGCCATGGCCACGCTGCTCTACACGCAGGGCGCGGTCACGCTGCTCGTCGTCATGTACTCGATCAACGTGTTCCTCACCTTCACGCTGTCGCAGCTGGGCATGGTGCGGCACTGGTGGGAGGTGCGGAAGCTCGAAGCGCACTGGCGGCGCCGCTTCATGCTGGCCGCGCTGGGCACGTTGGTGACCGGTTCGATCCTGGTCGTCACCGCGACGATCAAGTTCATGCAGGGCGGCTGGGTCACGCTGGTCGCGACCGGCGCGTTCGTGCTGCTGTGCGTGTTCGTGCGCCGGCACTACCAGCAGGTGCGCGGCGTGCTCAAGAGCCTCGACGACGTGCTCTCCGACCTGCCCATGCCGCACCGCGAGCACGCGCCGGAACTGTCGCCCGACGGGCCGACCGCCGTCGTGCTGGTCGAGGCGTACGCCGGCCTGGGCATCCACACGCTCCTGAGCGTGCAGCGCATGTTCCCGCGCCACTTCAAGAACATGGTGTTCGTCTCGGTGGGCCTCGTGGACTCGGGCCAGTTCAAGGGCGCCGAGAGCGTCGCCGCGCTCGAGGCCAAGGTGCAGAAGGACCTCGAGCAGTACGTCGATCTGGCGCAGCGCATGGGGTACTACGCCGAGTACCGCTTCACGCTGGGCACCGACCTCATCGAGGAGCTCGAGCAGATCTGCCACGATCTGCAGAAGGAGTTCCGCCGCTCGATCGTGTTCGCGGGCCAGCTGGTGTTCCAGCGCGAGACGCTGTTCACGCGCACGCTGCACCACGAGACCGCCTTCAGCATCCAGCGCCGGCTGCAGTTCGCCGGCATCCAGGTGATCATCCTGCCGATCCGCGTGTGGGAGCGGCAGCAACCCGCCTGAGCGCGGGCGCTCCACCCCCACCGAACCCCCGGGACGCCGGCGCGACGACGCCGGCCCCGCACGAGGAGAACCGCTCCATGTTCACGCTCGACCTGACCGGCCAGCACGCGCTCGTCCTGGGCGTCGCCAACCACCGCAGCCTGTCGTGGGCCATCGCGCAGCAGCTGCACGCCGCGGGCGCCACGCTGTGCCTGACCTACGCCGGCGACCGCCTCAAGGGCGGCGTCGAGGAACTCGCCGCGACGCTGCCGGGCACGATCGTGCTGCCGTGCGACGTCACCGACGACGCTCAGATCGACGCGGTCTCGAAGTCGCTCGCCGAGCGCTGGGGCGCGATCGAGGTGCTCGTGCACGGCGTCGCGTTCGCGAACAAGGAGGACCTCGAGGGCTCGTTCGTGGCGACCTCGCGCGACGGCTTCCGGCTGGCGCTCGAGGTGAGCGCGTACTCGCTGCTCAACGTCACGAACCGCGTCCTGCCGCTGCTCGAGAAGAACGGCGCTGCGATCGTGTCGCTCTCGTATCTGGCCGCCGAGCGCGCGGTGCCGTCGTACAACGTCATGGGCAGCGCCAAGGCGGTCCTGGAGCAGGCGACGCGGCAGATGGCGTTCGAGCTGGGCCCCAAGAACATCCGCGTCAACGCGGTCAGCGCGGGTCCGGTCAACACGCTCGCCGCGCGCGGCATCCGCGGCTTCACGGGGCTGTACAAGGACCACGCCGAGCGCGCCGCGCTCAAGCGCAACATCACGCAGGACGAGGTCGCCAAGGCGTCGCTGTTCCTGCTCTCGCACATGTCGAGCGGCATGACCGGCGAGGTGCTGTACGTGGACGCCGGCTACCGCATCATGGGCGTCTGACGCCGCCTCACCGTTCGCACGCGAGGCCCGCGTCCCTCCCGGGACGCGGGCCTCACGCGTTCACGCTCGCGGGCGACGTTCGTGTGCGACGACGAGCGCCATGAGGATCGTCGTGACGAGCGCGAACGTCAGCAGCGGCGACCACGCGAGCTCGCTCCACGGCAGCATCGCGACCAGCCCCGCACCCACGATGGCGGGCCACTTGCGACGGCCCGCCACCGTCGGGGGCACCGTGACCGCCTGCAACGACACGAACGACACCAGCCACAGCACGGTGCCCCCGCACACCATGGCCATCGTCTGCGGCGACAGGTGCAGGTCCGACGCCTCCTGAAGCGCCCGTTCCACGCCCGCCACGAGTCCGGCGAGTGCGAGCATGAGCGGCAGGTGCATGAACAACAGCGTCTGGCCCGAGTGCAGGCGCTCACCCACGTCGGCCCGCGCGAAGTGGTCGAAGTAGAGCCACCACAGGCACGACGCGATCACGAACGCGAACACGCCGATCACCACGGACGACCACCACAGGTCGGCCGCCGCGAGGCCGCGCACCACCGCGGCCAGCGACTCGCCGAGGAAGATGAGGGTGAACAGCGCGAACCGTTCGGGCAGGTGCGTGCGATGCACCGGCGCGCGCCGCATGCGTTCGACCCCGAGCCGCGGCCCCGCCAGATCCACGACGAGCGCGAGCAGCCACAACATCCAAGCGATCGACGCCGGGGCGAGCGCGGCCGCGATCGAGCACAGCACGCCCACGCTGAACGAGCCCGCCAGCCAACCCGACACCGCGCGCGACGACGGATCGTGCCGCCACACGCGCAGGTATTGCAGCACGAGTCCGGTGCGCAGCGCCGCGTAGGCGATCGCGAACCCCTGGAAGCGATCGTGCGTCACGCCGCCCGCCTGCACCGCCATGATCGCGGCGCACAGCATCTGGAACAGCGTGAGCACGCGCTGCACCGGGTCGTCGCTCTCGAACCGCGTGGCGAACATGGTCTGCCCGACCCACGCCCACCACACCGGCACGAACAGGCCCAGGAACTGCGCCCACTCGAGCGGCCCCAGGTCGAGCGTCAGCCGATGCGCGAGCTGCGACACGGTGACCGCGAACACGAGGTCGTAGAAGAGCTCCAACCAGCTCGCGTGCCGTTCGAGGTGGTGATCGTCCCGCAAGCGGGGCTTGGGCGCGTGGCTCATGCGCGCACGATAGCCCACGACGCGGGCCCCCGGCACGGGGCCGCGACGCGTGCAGACGTCTCCGGCTGCGGCGGTGCCGCCACGCCCGTGTGGCGACGCCGCCCCGGCCCGCCCACCGCAGGCCCCCGCGGCACGCGCAACTCGTTGGGAACGCGTGTACGGACCGTGCCGGGAATAGCGGGCCCGGACTGGCGTAATCCATGCGAAGAAGCCATGCGAGTCACCGTTCCGCCACCCGCACCCGAGGAGGACGTCATGCGTCAGCGCCACCCCGTTCCGAGCCGTCGTGTCGTACGTGCCCTGCTGCTGGGGCTCGCCCTCGCCGTCACCACGGCGCCTGCGCACGCGCACCGCGAGTCGCGCCGCACGCGCGACCTCGAACTCTGGCACGACGGCCGGCTGGTGGACGTGCAGGTGCGCGTGGATGGCGAGGCCACCCCGCTGCTGATCGCCCCCGGCCGCGAGGATCGCCGCTACCTGCAGGCGTTCGCGGGCCGCGATTACGAACTCGTGCTGCGCAACACGAGCGGTCGTCGCGTCGCGGTGGTCGTGTCGGTGGACGGGCTCAACGTGCTCAACGGCGAACGCAGCGTGCTCGAGGCGAGCGAGCCCATGTACGTGCTCGACGCGTACGAGACCGCGACGATCCGCGGCTGGCGCACGTCGCTCGACGAGGTGCGGCGGTTCGTGTTCGTGGACGAACGGCGCAGCTACGCCGAGCGCACCGGGCAGGCCAACGCCGACATGGGCTGGATCCGCGTCGCGAGCTTCCGCGAGCGTCGGCCGTGGTGGGCGACGCCGCGCGAACGGATCCGCACGTTCGACGGCGGCGCGCCGGGCTTCGATGCCCCGGCACCGCCGATGAGCAAGGCGGCGCCCGACGCCGCACCCGCCCCGCTCGCGCGCGGCGAGGAGCGTTCGGTGCCGGGCACGGGTTGGGGCGATCGCCGCGAGGACCGCGTCAGCACCACCTCGTTCACGCCCGACGGCCCCGCGGTGGACCGGCTGGTGCTGCGCTACGAGTACGAATCGGGGCTGCGCGCGCTGGGCGTGCTGCCGGTGAGCCCGCGCTGGCGCGACCGGCTCGCGGAACGCGACGGCGGCTTCGCGCGTCCGCCGCGCTGGTGAGCGGCACGCGTCCGCATGCGAAGGGGCGGCTCCATGGACGGAGCCGCCCCTTCGTCGTGCGTCGGCGATGCGGACGTCAGCGCGCGAACATGCTCTTGGCGACGAACATCAGGTTCGCGGGTCGCTCGGCGAGACGGCGCATGTACCACGGGAACCAGTGCTCGCCGTAGCTGATGAGCACGCGCACCTGCCGCCCGGCCTTCACCAGGCGCGCCTGCTCGGCGCGCTGGATGCCGAACAGCATGGCGTACTCGTAACCCTTCGCGGGCACACCCAGGCGCGAGACGGTCGCCTCGAGCCGCTCGATGAGCACGGTGTCGTGCGTCCCGAGCGTGGCCCACGCACCCTTCTCGCGGGCGTCGGCGGCCCACAGGCGCTCGGCCATCCAATGGAAGTTGTCGTCCACCTCGCGCTTGTCCGGGAACGCGATCGTGGCGGGCTCGGCGTACGCGCCCTTCACGATGCGGATCGCCGGCCCGTACGGCAGCAGCGCCTCGAGGTCGGCGCGCGTGCGGCGCAGGTAGGCCTGCAGACACAGCCCCAGGTTCGAGTGCGTCTCGCGCACCGCGCGGTACAGCCGGAGCGTCGCGTCGACGTAGTCGCTGCCCTCCATGTCGATCCACAACCGGCTGCCGTGCGCGCGCGCGGCATCGGCGAGCGTGCGCAGATGGCGCAGGCAGAGGTCGGCGTCGATGTCGAGGCCCAGCTGCGTGGGCTTGATCGAGACCTCGCCGTCCACGCCGGCCGCCTGCAGGCGCTGCAGCGTGTCGAGGTAGTGCGCCAGCACGGCATCGGCTTCGGAACGGTCGGCCAGGTTCTCGCCCAGATGCGTGAGCGTGACCTTGATGCCGAGCGCGTTCTGCTCGCGCGAGGCGACGAGCGCCTCGTCCAGCGTCTCGCCCGGCATGAAGCGACGGACGGCGGCCTTCACGAACCTGCGGCGCGTGGCCTGACGCTGCAGCCAGGCGTTGCGGGAACCGGCGAGAAGCAGACTGCGCATGGGATTCATGGCGGGTGCCCTTGGGATCGAGGCGTTCGGGTGGACGGACGGCAGCGTAGCAGAGCGCGCACGCGCCCGCAGCGCTCACCCCCGCCGCCCCCCGGCACCGCGCCCGCTGGCGCTCGTCGCCGGATTGCCGCACCATGCCCGGCCGTGGAACTCCATACCCTTCCCCCTGATGCCCCGGCGGCCGCGGTCGAGCGCTGGGAACGATTCGTCGAGCGCTGCCCCGAGGCCACGTTCTTCCACCGGGCCGGCTGGCGCGACGTGCTCGTGCACGCGTTCGGGCACGCGCCGCACTTCCTGTACGCCGAGGAGGGCGGGGAGATCGTCGGGGTGCTGCCGCTGGCGCGCATGAAGAGCCTGCTGTTCGGCGACGCGCTCCTCTCGACCCCGTTCTGCGTGTACGGCGGCGTGGCGACCGAGCGTGAGGACGTGCGCCACGCGCTCGAGGAGGCCGCGGTCGCGCTGGGCACTCGCCTGGGCGTGGACCACGTCGAGTTCCGGAACCTGCAGCCGCGCCGCGCCGACTGGGTGCAGCACGCCTCGCACGCCACGTTCCGCCGCGCCATCGAGGCCGACCCCGAGAAGAACCTGCTCGCGATCCCGCGCAAGCAGCGCGCCGAGGTGCGCAAGGGCATGGAGCGCCGCCTCGTGGCCTCGACCTCGACCGACGTCGACCTCGCCTGGGACCTGTACGCGACGAGCGTGCATCGCCACGGCACGCCGGTGTACGCCCGGCGCTACTTCCACGAGCTGGCGCGCGTGTTCGGACGCGACTGCGAGTTCTACCTCGTGCATCGCGACGGCGAGGCGGTCGCCTCGCTCGTCAACTTCTACTGGCGCGACGAGGTGCTGCCCTACTACGCCGGCAGCAACGGCCGCGGGCGCGACGGCGAGGTCCATCCCTACATGTACTGGACGCTCATGAACCACGCGGCTGCGCGCGGGGCGCGCCTGTTCGACTTCGGCCGCAGCCCCAACGATTCGGGCGGGTTCCACTTCAAGAAGAACTTCGGCTTCGAGCCGCAGCCGCTGTCGTACGAGTTCCGGCTCATCCGCGGCAAGCACGCCCCGGACGCGAATCCGAAGAGCCCCAAGTACGCGCTCATGGTGAACACGTGGCGCCGTCTGCCGCGCGTCGTCGCGAACACGATCGGCCCCTGGGCGGCGCGTCAGATCGGCTGAGCGCCCCCGCCGCGTGCCTCAGGCGGCGGGTCCGAGGTCCCGCGTCATGTTGAACATGCCGTGGCCGCCCTTCTCGTAGCGGCGCCGCACGACGAGGCCGCTCGCGAGGTACAGCTTCACCGCCGACGGGTTGTCCGCGTGCACGTTGAGCTCGTACGAGGCGATGCCCTGCTGGCGGAACGCGTCGTCCGCAGCGGCCATGAGACTCGCGCCCACCCCCTTGCCGCGGGCCGCGGCGCTCACGCCCAGATACACGAGCTCGGGCACGGCGTCCACGGTGGCGGTGCCCGAGGTGAACTTGGCGACGACCGCGCGGGCCAGTCCGAACGGGTTCGCGGTCAGCACGAACAACGCGACGTCACCGAGCCCCGCGAGCAGCGTGCGCGGGAACAGCTGACTGATGTCGGGCGTGATCATGACGAACCCGAGCAGCCGCCCCGCCTCCTCGGCCACGCACACCGTGGCGGCCTCGCGGACGATGGCGTTGCGGTAGAAGCGGCGCACCACCGCGCCTCCGAGCGGCGTGAAGTCGCTCACGTCACCGGGTAGCGTCTCCATGTGGAGTTCGGCCAGCGCGCGCGCGTCGGCGGGCGTGGCACGGCGGATCGTCGGCAAGGGACCTCCTCGAGTGTCGGGCATCGCAACCGCTCGCACTTTACAACAACCCGGCCTGCGCGCGGTTGTGCTAGACCTTCCCCATGGAATCGACGACGCGTCCCACCGCCACCGCACGCGCGCAGCACGCGTGGTGCCTGTACGACTGGGCGAACTCCGCGTTCGCGACGAGCGTCGTCGCCGCGATCCTGCCGGTGCTGTTCGCGCGCACCGCAGGGCGCCACATGCCCGCGCATCAGGCCACCGCGCTCTGGGGCTACGTCAGCGCGGGCACGCTCGCGATCGCGGCCCTGTTCTCGCCCCTCGTGGGCGCGCTCGCCGACCAGACCGGACGCCGGCGGCGCATCCTCGCCGGATGCATCGTCGTGGGGTCGCTCGCGACGCTCGCGCTGGCGCTGGTGCCCGCGGGCGACTGGCGGCCGATCGTCCCCGCGTTCGCGGTCGCGTTCATCGCGTTCATGTTGGGCAACGTGCTGTACGACGCGCTGCTGCCCGCGGTCGCGGCCCCCGACGAGATGGACCGCGTCTCGGCGCGCGGCTTCGCGTACGGCTATCTGGGCGGTGGTCTGCTGCTCGCGGTGAACCTCGTCATGGTCACGATGCCGCGCGTGTTCGGGCTCCCCGATGCGGCGACCGCGACGCGCGCCGCGTTCGCGAGCGTGGCGGTGTGGTGGCTCGCGTTCTCGTTCCCGCTGTTCCGCGACGTGCCCGAGCCCGCCGCCGAGCGCACGGGGGAACCCGGCGAGTCGCTCGCGCGCGCCGTGTTCGCGCGGCTGCGGCACACGTTCGCGGAACTGGGACAGCATCCCGATCGCCTGCGCTTCCTGATCGCGTTCTGGCTCTACTCGGACGGCATCGGCACCATCATCAAGATGGCCACGGTGTACGGCGTCGAGGTGGGTCTCGGCGATCGCGACCTGCTGGGCGCACTGCTCATGGTGCAGTTGCTCGCCGCCCCGGCGGCGCTCGCGTTCGGCCGGATCGCGCGACCGCTCGGCGCGCGCGGCGCGGTGCTGCTGGGACTCGCGGGCTACACCGGGATCACCGTGTTCGCGTCGTTCCTGCACACGGCGTGGCAGTTCTGGGTGCTCGCCGGACTGGTCGCGCTGTTCCAGGGCGGCACGCAGGCCCTGTCACGGTCGCTGTTCGCATCGCTCGTCCCGCCGGCGCGCAGCGGTGAGCTGTTCGGCTTCTATGCGGTGAGCGAGAAGATGGCGGGCGTGGCGGGCCCGCTGTTGTTCGGGCTCGTGACGCAGTGGGCGCACGGCGGACGCATGGCCACGCTCACGCTGCTGCCGTTGTTCCTGGGCGGCGCGTGGCTGTTCACGACCGTGGACTTCGCGCGCGGACAGCGCGCCGCGCAGGCCGAGGCGGGCACCGCATCGCACTGACGCGGGACGGGCCCGGCACGCACCGCGCGCCGGGCCCGTCGTCACGACCGCGGGTCGATCACTTCTTCTTGCGTACCGACCGGGCGGGCGACTTCGATGCGCGCGCGGGCTTGGACGCGGTGATCGCCGCGACCTCGCGCCACTCGGCGTCGGACAACGTCACCTCGAGCGCCTTCACGTTCTGCTCGAGCTGCGCCACGCTCGTGGCACCGAGGATGGCGCTCGAGACGACCGGGTTGCGCAGCACCCAGGCGATCGCCACCGCCGCGGGCGAGAGACCGCGCGGCTTGCACCACGCCGCGAGCCGTTCGGCCGCCGTGACGTGCGCGGGCGTGAGCGCGTGTTGCGATTCCAGGAAGTGCGCGAACGCGCCGGTGGCACGACTGCCCTTGGGCCGCGCGCCACCCGCGTACTTGTTGGTGAGCACGCCCTGCGCGAGCGGCGAGTACACGATCATGCCGATGCCGCTGCGCTGGCAGAACGCGTCGTGCGTGCCCTCGACGTGGCGGTCGAGCAGGTTGTAGCGCGGCTGCGACGAGATGAACGGCAGGTAGCCGTGCTTGCCCTGCAGCGCGACCGCCTTCGCGGCGAGCGCGGGCTGGTGATCGAAGTTCGAGAACCCGACGTAGCGCACGCGGCCCGAGCGCACGAGGTCCTCGAGCGCACGCAGGGATTCCTCGATCGGCGTGTCGTCGTCGGGCGCGTGGAACTGGTACAGGTCCACGTAGTCGAGCTGCAGTCGCTTGAGGCTGGCATCGAGCGCATCGAACAGATGCTTGCGCGAGAGCCCGCGTCCCATGGGTCCCTCCCAGACGCGCCCCATGGCCTTGGTCGCGACCACGATCTCGCCGCGCGGCAGGCCCTTGAGGGCGGCGCCGAGCGCCACCTCGGCCGCACCCTTCACGTACACGTCGGCGGTGTCGAACAGGTTGATGCCGAGTTCGAACGCGCGCTTGACGATGGGGGCGCTGGCCTTGGAGGTCACGGACCCGCCGAGCGTGGTCCACGAGCCGAGCGAGACCTCCGAGACCTGCAGACCACTGTTGCCGAGACGGCGATACTTCACGGGGACGCTCCGGGAGGCGGGCGGGATCGGGGTCGGATGCGATTCCGACCGGGGACGGACACGCGTGCAGGCTAGCCGCGGCGTCAGGGGGACGCCAAATCGCGCGCGTCCCGCGTTGCACGGCCCGGTCGTCGGGCTACACTCCCGTGGAACCCCGTCGTCGTATCCACCCCCGGAGTCCGCGCACCGCCATGACCGCCCTCGCTCCCGTGTCCCCGCGCCGTCCCGCCGCCCGATGGATCGGATGCGTGCTCGCCCTGGTCGCGCTGATCGTCGTCGCACCGCGCGCGCAGGCGACCGAGCCCGATGCGAGCGGCTTCGCCACGCTGCTGCAGCGCTACCTGCGCGTGATCGGCGGCAAGGGTGACGCGTACGACACGCGCTTCGATTACGAGCAGCTCTACATCGACGAGCACGTCTACACGCAGCATCGCTCCGATCGACTGGACGCGATCCGTGCGCAGTTGCTGTCGGTGACGCCGAGCACGCTCACGCCCGCCGAGCGCCGCGCGTGGGCGATCAACGCGTACAACTTCATGGTCGTCGAGCGCATGACCACGAACCTGCTGGTGCCCGGCCGCAAGTTCCTGCGCTACGACTCGCCGCGCGAGGTCAACCGCGCCGAGGGCACGTTCTACGCCGCGCCGGTCGTCACCCTGGAGGGCGTGGAGTACTCGCTCGCGGGCTTCGCGCGCCGCTTCGTGTACGGCGACAGCACCGCGCAGCCGCTCGCCGACGTCATCGAGGCGCGCACCGAGCCGGCCGACCCGCGTCTGACGTTCGCGCTCGCCCAGGGCACGTTGGGTTCGGCACCGCTGCTGCCGTGGATCTATCGCGCCGACTCGCTCGAGGCCCAACTCGATCGCGCCACGCGGCTGGCGCTCGCGCTGCCCGCCTGGCTCAAGGTCGATCCCGCCTCGGGCACGTTCTCGGCGAGCAACCACTTCTTCCACGAGCGCGCCGACTTCGGTGGGCCCGACCTGCCGGGTCTCATGCCGCTCGTGGATCGCCACGGGCCGCCCGCGATCAAGAAGCTCGTGGCCAAGCGGCACCTCAAGAAGCCCGACCTGTTCTTCGAGCCGACGTGGAAGCTCAACCAGTACGAGCATCCCAAGCCCAAGCTGCCCGGGCTCGCGGGCGCGGATTCGAGCAAGGCCCTGCGCCACCCGTGATCCCCACGCGAGCGCACGCGCCGCACCGCGCGTGCTAGAGTCGCGCGCCGTACGCAACCCTGGGCACACGGAGGTGACCCCGATGCACGACCCCGTCTCCTGCGGCGGACCGCGCCCGTGAACCGCACCGAGTGCGACCTCGTCGTGCTGGGCGGCGGCGTCACGGGTCTCGGCGTGGCCCGACTCGCCGCCCGCGCCGGCTGGAGCGTGACGCTCGTCGAGCGCGACGACCTGGGGCACGGCGCGAGCAGTGCGACCAGCCACATGCTGCACGGCGGGCTGCGCTATCTCGAACACGGCCGCTTCTCGCTCGTGCGCGAGGCGCTGCACGAGCGCATGGCGGTGGCGCGCCTCGCCCCGGCCCTGTCGCAGCCGGTGCGCTTCGTCGTGCCGCTGCGCCGCGGCGATCGCGTGGGGCCGCTGCGTCTGCGCGCGGCGCTCGCGCTCTACGACCTGTTGTCCGGGCAGCGCGGTCCGAGCCCCCACCTCATGGCCGACGCCCGCGAGGCCCGCGCCCTCGAACCCGGACTCGAGCCCACGGGGCTGCGCGGCGCCGGCGTCTACAGCGACGTCGTCATGGACGACGCGCGGCTCACGATCGCGGTGGCGCGCGATGCGGCGGCGCACGGCGCCACGATCCTGACCCGCACCGAACTGACGGCGGCGCGGCCCGATCGCGAATCCGGACAGCAGATCCTCGAACTGCGGCCCCGCGACGGCGGCGAGGCCACCATGCTGTCGACGCGCCTGATCGTGAACGCGACCGGCGCGTGGGCCGATCGCACGCGCGCCACGCTGCTCGGCATGCTGCAGCCGGGCGCCCCCGATCCGCCGCGGCTGCTGCGGCCGTCGCGCGGCACGCACCTCGTGTACCCCGCGCTCACGCAGGGCCACGGCCTCGTCACGATCGCCGGCGACGGCCGCGTGATGTTCGTGGTGCCGTTCGCGGGCCGCTCCCTCGTGGGCACCACCGAGGTCGAGGTGGGCTCGCCCCCCTCGGACGCCGAACGGCGCCCCTCGGCCGATGAGATGCGCTATCTGGCGCAGGAGGTCGAACGTCTCGTGCCGGCCGCCAAGCAACTGCGGCCGATCGCCGTGTACAGCGGCGTGCGTCCGCTCGCGGCGGCCGAGGAGGGCGTGGGCGAGGCCTCGCGCGAGCACCGCATCGCCGACGACGGCGCGCTGCTGACGCTCGTGGGCGGCAAGTACACGACGTTCCGCGTCATGGCGCAGGACCTCGTCGCGCGCGCGGCGGCCAAGCTGCAGCGCGAACCCGTGCCGCGGGACGTGTTCACCGATCCGCTGCCCGCCCCGCTGCCCGAGGGCACACCCGACGAGGCGTTCGCGCGCCACGCGATCGACCATGAATGGGCGCGCTCGCTCGACGACCTCATCCGCCGACGCAGCACGCGCTGGCTCGCGGACGACCGCGGGCTCGGCGCCGCGCGCCGCATGGCACCGGTGCTCGGCGAGGCGAACGGCTGGGACGCCGCACGCATCAAGGACGAGCTCGACCGACACGAGAACGCCGTGCGCGACGAGATCCAGATGCTCAAGCGCGCCGTCAAGCCACGCTGACCCCGGAGACCCCGATGCCGACGTCCGCCCCGTACGTGCTCGCCCTGGATCAGGGCACCACCGGTTCCACCGCGCTCGTGCTGGATCGTCGCGGCCGCGTGCAGGGTCGCGGCTACTGCGAACTGCCGCAGCACTTCCCCGAGCCCGGCCGCGTCGAGCACGACCCCGAGCGGATCTGGTCGAGCGTGCTCACCGCGACGCGCCACGCGCTCGGGGCCGCGCGCGTCCGGGCCTCGGCGATCGCGGCGATCGGCGTGACGAACCAGCGCGAGACCGTGGTCCTGTGGGATCGGCGCACGGGCGAACCGTTGGGCCGCGCCATCGTCTGGCAGGATCGTCGCACCGCGGCACGCTGCGACGAACTGCGCCGCCAGGGGCACGAGCCCGCGATCCGACGACTCACGGGGCTCGTCTGCGACCCGTACTTCTCGGCCACCAAGCTCGAATGGTGGCTCGCGCACGACGCGCGGGCGCGGCGTCTGGCGGCGGCCGGGCGGCTCGCGTTCGGCACCGTGGACAGCTGGCTCGTGTGGCGACTCACGGGCGGCGCGGTGCACGCGACCGACCCCACCAACGCCTCGCGCACGATGCTCTACGGCCTGCGCTCGCGTCGCTGGGAGCCGTCGCTGCTGCGCCGCTTCGGCGTGCCCGCCTCGGTGCTGCCCGAGGTGCGCCGTTCGGCCGGCGACTTCGGCGTCACGCGCGGCGTGAAGGGCCTGCCCGACGGGATCCGCGTCGCCGGCGTGGCCGGGGATCAGCAGGCGGCGCTGTTCGGTCAGGGCTGCGTGCGAACCGGCGAGAGCAAGAACACGTACGGCACGGGCTGCTTCCTGCTGCTGCACACGGGCGACCGCCCGGTCGCCTCGCGCTCGGGCCTGCTCACCACGCTCGCCTGCAGCGCCGACGGTGGGCCCGCGTACGCGCTCGAGGGCAGCGTGTTCGTGGGCGGCGCGGCCGTGCAGTGGCTGCGCGACGGGTTGGGACTCATCACCAAGGCCTCCGAGACCGAGGCGATCGCGCGTTCGGTGCCGGACTCGGGCGGTGTCGTGCTGGTGCCCGCGTTCGCGGGACTCGGCGCCCCCTACTGGCGCGCCGACGTGCGCGGTGCGCTGTTCGGCCTCACGCGCGGCACGACCCGCGCGCACGTCGTGCGCGCCACGCTCGAATCGCTCGCGTTCCAGAGCCGCGACCTCGTCGAGGCCATGGCGCGCGACGCCGGTGCGCGTCTGCGCGCGCTGCAGGTGGACGGCGGCGCGGTCGCGAACGACTGGCTCATGCAGCAGCAGGCCGACCTACTGGGCGTGCCCGTGCGACGGCCCCAGGTGATCGAGACGACCGCCCTGGGCGCGGGCCTGCTCGCGGGGCTGGGCGCGGGCGTGTGGCGGTCGCCGCGCGAACTGGCGACCGCGCGCGCGCTCGACCGCACGTTCCGGCCGAAGCGCACCGCGGCGTGGCGTCGGCAGGAATGGGCGCGCTGGCGCAACGCGGTGGACCACCTGCTGGGCGGCGCGACGCGCTGACCGCGCACGCGCGCGTCACGACCGTGCGCGCGCGTCAGTCGTTCGCGGGCAGTCGGCCCATGCGCTCGCGCCACTCGTCGTCGAGTGCGGCGAGCGCGGCCGCGGCGAGGCATTCGGCGCGATCGCGCGGCGACGTGTAGCGCAGGCGCAGCAGGCGATCCACCGTCCAGCCGTCGTGCGGACGCTCGACGAGCCAGACGTCGTCGCCGCGCTGCACGACGCCCTCGCGTCGCACGCGCAGATACCAGCCGGGCCAGCGCCGGTCCACGACCTGCTGCAGCAGCCACGCCGTGTCCCAGCGCCGCGAGATGTCCATGCACGGCCCACGCGGCGAGGCCACCTGCAGTTCGGCCTCGCCCACCGCGAGCACGTCACCGATGCACACGGTGCACTCGTCGAGTCCGGCGAGCGTGAGGTTCTCGCCGAGGCCGCCCGGGCCCATGTCGGCGAGTCCCGGCAGCGTGCGCCACGTGTCGTAGTGCTCGCCCGCGACCATGAGCACCGCGCGCTCGGGTCCGCCGTGGTGACGCTTGTCCGCCTGTTCGTCGCCCTCGAGCCCCAGCGTGCCGATGCGCACGGGCCCGGGGCACTCGTCCTTCCAGAACGCGGTGCGCCACGGCGAACGCACCTCGTCCCACGCGGGCCGGTCGTGACGCGTGATGCGACCGGCACGCACCGAGGTGACGCGTCCCACGATCACGGGTGCGGTCATCGGATCCCCCGGTCGCGGAGCCAGTCGCGCACCGCGGCGATCGCGGCGTCGCGATCGAGGTCGTTGAACAGTTCGTGTGCACCGTGTGCGAACGGCACGAAGCGCACGAGCCCGGCGGGCGCCGCGGCCGCGAACGCGACCGAGCCCGCCGGGTCCACCAATCGATCGGCCATGCCGTGCACGAGCAGCGTGGGCACGCGCAACGTCGGCGCGCCGTCACGACCGCGACCCGCCGCCGCCGTGAACGCGAAGAACGTGCTCGGGCTGATGCGATCGTGCACGAGCGGGTCGTCCTGGTAGCGCGCCACGACCTCGGGGTCGCGCGAGATACCGTGCGGGTCGAGACCGTTGGGGAAACCGGCCGTGGGTGTCACGACGGCGGCCATGCGTGCGGCCGCGACCTTGTACGCGGGCGGCGGCGGGATGCGCAGGCCCGGCGACGAGAGCACGAGGCCCGCGAGTCCCTCGGGATGCGCGAGCGCGTGATCGAGCGCCAGCACGCCGCCCATGCTGTGCCCGAACAACACCCGCGGCAGCGCGCCGTGCGCCGCGGTGCGCGCACTCGCTTCGGCGAGCAGCGCGGTCACCGCCTCGTCGCGCACCCGCTCCCACGGCAGGTGGCCGCGGGGTCCCGTGGCGCGACCGTGGCCGGGCAGATCGAGTGCGACCACGGTGGCGCCGGCGTCCACGAGCGCCGACGCGAGCGCGTGGTACCGCCCGGCGTGTTCACCGAGGCCGTGCAGCAGCGCGATCGCGACGCGCGGGGCGGCCGACCTCCAGATCGAGAGCGGCAGCGCGAGATCCGGCGCGACCCGCAGCGTCGTCACCTCGGCTGGGACGTGGCCGCGCGCGGGATCCATCAGGCCTTCTCGTCGTCCTCGTCGCCGTCGGACTCGTCGGCGTCCTCGTACTCGCCCTCGTCCTCGCGCGGCCCGCTCGCCTCGCGGCCCGCGGGGCGATCCTCGTCGTCGTCCTCCTCGGCCTCGAGGATGATGTCGTCGGGCAGGGCGCGGAACACGAGCTCGGTCGAGGCGAACGTGGTGCCCGTGTTCTTCACGAGCGTGACGACCTGATCGAACAGACTCGGCAGATCGTCCGGCGCCAGGGTCACGAGCGGGTGCACGACCACCGACCAGAGCTCGTTGCGACGCATCGCGTAGCGCGCGTCGAGGGCGCGGTCGTAGTTGGCCTGCAGCAGCACGTGCAGCAGATCGGGATCGAGCTCCTCGACCACACCGATGGGCGCCATGATGCGCATGCGGTCGTGCTCGTCGTCGCTGAACACGAAGACGGGGACCTCGGCGCGCGTCCCGCGCCAGAAGCCGTTCTCGCCCTCGACGTCCTCGAGATAGGACTCGAGGATCTTGGCCATCGCTTGGGTCGTCATGCGGCCATACTGCGGCAAGACGCGGCGGATTGCACGCGGACCGCGGGGCCGCGCTCGCACCGCGCGCGGGTTTGAGCGCGCGCGACGGGGTCGCTATCCTCGCCGCATCGCATCCCGGCCGCTCCGCACGTCGCGCGGAGCGCCACCCCCCTTCGTCAGGAGTCCGCCGTGTCCGAGCCGAACGAACCCACGCCCCCGCCGCGCATCATCCTCCCCGGTGCCGAGGACGACGCGCCGCGCGAGACGCCGCGCATCATCCTGCCGCCGGGCGCGGTGCCGGACAGCCGCGAGGACGTGCCCGAGTACCCGCGCCTGCGTGCGGTGCAGATCCACGCCATGCGCGAGGGCGAGCGCGAGCTCATCGTGATCACCGATCCGCTGGGCGTCGCACCGCAGCAGCTCGTGCTCGGCATGGAGACGCTCGCGATCCTCGAGATGCTCGACGGCACGACGTCCATGCACGACATCACCGCGACGTTCATGCGCGAGTCCAAGGACCTGCGCGTCGGCAACATCCTGCGCGACTTCATCGGCAAGCTGGACGACTTCTTCCTGCTCGAGGGGCCCAAGTTCGAGGCCGCCTACCAGAAGCTGCAGGCCGAGTGGCATCCGCTCGAGGAGCGCACCGCCGCGCTCGCCGACGTGTGCTATCCGGCCGATCACGAGGCGCTGGAGCGCTTCCTCGACGAGCAGTTCGCGCACACCGCGACCCGCATGGCCGAGGCCGGCGAGACCGCCGCGACGGGCACCGAGCTGCCGCGCGCCATCCTCGCGCCGCACCTCGATCCGCGCCGCCGCGGCCACGTGCAGGCGCGCGCGTTCAGCACGATCGGACCCGACGTCGGGCTGCCGCTGCGCGTGATCGTGTTCGGCACCGGCCACCAGTTGCATCAGGACATGGTCGCGCTCACGCGCAAGGACTTCACGACGCCGTTCGGGACCGTGCCGTGCGACCGCACATTCGTGGACCACGTCGCGGCCGCACTCGGTGACACCGCGTACTCGAGCGAGCTCGTGCACCGCGACGAGCACTCGATCGAGTTCATCCTGTTGTACCTGCAGCGTCGCCTCAAGTACCGCCGCTTCACGCTCGTGCCCATCCTGGTGGGCGGCTTCGAGCGGTTCCTCGAGGAGGGCCGCACGCCGCGCGAGGACGCCACGATCGGGGCGCTCGTGCGCTCGGTGCGCGAGGCCGAGCAGCAGTTGGGCGGCCCGACGTTGTACGTGGCGAGCGTGGACTTCTCGCACGTGGGTCCGAGCTTCGGCGATCCGCCGCTCGACGAGGAGGCGCTGGGCCTCGTGGAACGCATGGACGAGCGCGCGATCGGCGCGGCCGCCTCGGGCGACGCCGAGCAGTGGTACGACGCGCTCGCCGCCGAGGAGAACGCCACGCGCATCTGTGGCTTCGCGCCCACCTACTGCATGCTGCGCTGCGCCGAGCCCGGCCCGGGCATCCCGCTGCTCTACGATCAGAGCCCGCAGCCCGGCGGTGTGGTCTCGGTCGCGGCCATGGTCTGGCCGCGGCAGGTCGTCACGGCCTGACCGATCGCGCCCGCGGTCGTGCCCCGCACGACCGCGGCGCGCATCAGGCCCGCGGCGCGCGCGGTCGCCAGCCGGGCACGAGTCGCGGCACGCGGGCGGCGTAGAGCGCCCACGCCTCGCCGAAGTGCGCCCGGAACATCTGCTCCTCGATCACCGTGTGCATGACGAACGGCACCGCGAGCAGCAGCGCGAAGCCCAGCGACACGGCGCTGTTCCACGCCACCGCCAGCCCCGCGGCCAGCAACAGCAGCCCCAGGTACATGGGATGACGCACGAGCGCGTACGGCCCCGCGGTCACGAGCGCGTGCGCGGGCTTGATGCCGAACGTGCCCGAGAACCACGTGCCGAGCGCGAGCCGCGCCCACACCGCGAGGGCCGTCCCGAGCCACGCCAGCCCCGCGCCCACCCCCGCGGTCACGGGGACGAGCGACGCGGGCGCCAGCGACGCGTCGCGCTCCAGGAAGACGCGCGTGAGCACCCACAGCAGCAGCAGGTTGAGCTCGATCGAGAACAGCACCAGCCGCTCGGCCCAGCGCACGGTCACGAACCGCTGCCGGAAGGTGCGGAACGGCGTGTCGGCGTAGGCGAGCAGGACCGGGACGAGCGCCCAGAGGGCGGCCTGGCGCAGCAGCGGGACGGGCACGTGCGGCTCCTTGTGAGGGACCGGGAACGCGGCTAATTTCGCGCTCCCATGAACCACTGGCTCTTCAAGACCGAACCGTCCGAATACTCCTACGCCGACCTCGTCCGCGACAAGGGCACGGTGTGGGCCGGTGTCGCCAACGCGACCGCGCTCATCCACCTGCGCACCTGCGCCAAGGGCGACCTCGTGCTCGTGTACCACACGGGCAACGAGAAGTCCGTGGTGGGCATCGCCACGATCGCACGCGGTCCCTACCCCGACCCGTCGCTCGACGATCCCAAGCGCGTCGTGGTCGATCTCAAGCCCGTGCGCGCGGTGACGACGCCGGTGCCGTTGGCCACGTTCAAAGCCGACGCACTGCTCGCCAAGACCGACCTCGTGCGCATCTCGCGCCTGTCGGTGGTGCCGCTCACCGCCGCGCAGTACGCGCGCGCGCTCGAGCACGCGGGCACGAAGCCGTGAGCGCGGCCGAGGCGAAGCGGCGGATCGCCGAACTCGCGGACGTCATCCGCGAGCACGATCATCGCTACTACGTCCTCGACCGGCCCACGATCTCCGACGCCGCTTACGACACGCTGCTGCGCGAGCTCGTCGCGCTCGAGACCGAGCACCCGGAGCTGCGCACCCCGGATTCGCCCACGCAGCGCGTGGGCGGTGGATTGCGCGAGGGCTTCAAGAAGATCAAGCACGTCAAGCCGCTGCTGTCGCTCGATTCGCTCATGGGCGAGGACGAGGTGCGCGAGTTCGACGAGCGCGTGCGCAAGGGACTGGGGCTCGACGAGGGCCTGTTCGCCACCGACGTGGCGTATCTGGCCGAGCCCAAGTTCGACGGGCTGTCCATCGAGCTCGTGTACGAGGACGGCGTGTTCGCGCGCGGTTCGACGCGCGGCGACGGCGAGACCGGTGAGGACGTGACCGCGAACCTGCGCACGATCCGCGCCATCCCGCTGCGCCTGCGCGAGGACGGCCCGCCCCGCCGTGGCACGGTCGCGATCCGCGGCGAGGTGCTGATCCCGCTGGCCGCGTTCGAAGCCCTCAACAAGCGTCTGCTCGAAGCCGACGAGGAACCGTTCGCCAACGCGCGCAACGCCGCCGCCGGCACGGTGCGGCAGCTCGACGTGTCGGTGACCGGCAGCCGTCGGCTGGACTTCTTCGCCTACGACGTCATGGCGTACGAGCCGCCCAAGAAGGGCCCGGACCCGTTCCCCACGCAGCAGGCCATGCTCGAGGGGCTCGCCGCGTGGGGCTTCCACGTGGAGTCGGGCGTGAAGCGCTGCCACGGACTCGCCGATGCACTCGCGTTCCACGCCGACCTCATGGCGCGGCGCGACGCGCTGCCCTACGAGATCGACGGCGTCGTCATCAAGGTGGACGATCGCGCGGCGCAGACCCGGCTCGGCATGCGCTCGCGTTCGCCGCGCTGGGCGGTGGCGTACAAGTTCCCGCCGCGCGAGGAGGTCACGCAGGTCCTCGACATCGTCGTGCAGGTGGGACGCACGGGGAAGCTCACGCCCGTCGCGCAGCTCAAGCCGGTGGACGTGTCGGGCGTGACCGTGAGCCGCGCCACGCTGCACAACCAGGACGAGCTCGATCGCAAGGACGTGCGCATCGGCGACACCGTGCGCGTGCGGCGCGCCGGCGACGTCATCCCCGAGGTCGTGGAGGTGCTGCCCGAGCAGCGCCCCGCGCACACGAAGCGCTTCGAGCTGCCCATGAAGTGCCCGGTGTGCGGCTCCGAGGTCGTGCGCGAGGGTGCGGCGCATCGCTGCACGAACGGGCTCGCCTGTCCGGCCCAGTTGGAACGGCATCTGGTGCACTTCACGCAGCGCGGCGCCATGGACATCGCCGGGCTCGGCGAGAAGACCGTGTCGCAGCTGCTCGAGAAGAAGCTGGTCGCCGACCTCGCCGATCTGTACGCGCTCACGCCCATCGACCTCGTGCAGCTCGAGGGCTTCGCCGAGAAGAGCATCGAGAACCTGCTCGCCGCGCTCGAGGCCAGCAAGACGCCGCGGCTCGACCGGTTCCTGTTCGCGCTCGGCATCGAGCACGTGGGTGAGACCGTGGCGCGCCTGCTCGCGGACCACTTCGGCTCGCTCGCCGCACTGCGCGAGGCCACGCCCGAGGCCCTGACGCACCTCCACGGCATCGGCGACGAGGTCGCCGAGAGCGTGCACCACTTCTTCGCCAACGCGCGCAACAAGAAGGTGCTCGATCGCCTGCTCAAGGCCGGCGTCAGGCCCGTCGCCGAGGAACGGCCGAGCGGTCCGCGCGTGCTCGACGGCGTGGTGATCGTGTTCACGGGCGGGCTCGAGAGCATGCCGCGCCCCGACGCGCAGCGGCTCGCCGAACGCCACGGCGCGCGTGTGGCGGGCAGCATCTCCAAGAAGGTCACGCTGGTCGTGGCCGGGCCCGGTGCCGGTTCCAAGCTCGACGACGCGCGCCGACTGGGCATCGAGACGATCGACGAGGCCGCGTTCCTCAAGCGGGTCGGCCACACGGCCTGACCCCTTCCCTCGCACCGCTTCCGAGGACCCCATGACCAACGCCGAACTCGCCCGCGCGCTCGCCCGCATCGGCACGCTGCTCGAGATCGACGGCGCGAACGTGTTCCGCGTGCGCGCCTACAAAGAGGGTGCGCGCGTCGTCGAGGCGCACGAGCAATCGCTCGCGAGCCTCGTGGACGAACCCGGCGCCCTGGAGGCGCTGCCCGGCATCGGCAAGGGCATCGCGCAGAACCTGCGCGAACTCGTCGCGACCGGGCACACGCCGCTCATGGACGAGCTCCTGGGCCGGTATCCCGAGGAGGTCGTGGGCTTCACCGAGTTGCAGGGCCTGGGCCCCAAGCGCGTGCGTACGCTGTTCGACACGCTCGGCATCACCACACGCGCCGCCCTCGCTGAAGCCGCGGCCGCGGGACGGCTGCGCGACCTGCCGGGGTTCGGCGAGAAGGTCGAACAGAACGTGATCAAGGCGCTCGCCACCGCGGCGGCGTTCTCGGGCCGCATGCTGCTCGCCGAGGTGTGGCCGCTCGCGCACGCGCTGGCGGACCGCATCCGTGCCGTGCGCGGCGTGCAGCAGGTCGAACTCGCGGGCTCGTTCCGCCGTCGCCGCGACACGGTGGGCGACCTCGACCTGCTCGCGTGCGGTGGCGACGCCGACGAGGTCATGCGCGCGCTCGTCACGCACGACGAGGTGCTCGAGACGCTGGGCACCGGCGAGACCAAGACCAGCGTGCGGCTGCGGAACGGCCTGCAGGTGGACCTGCGCCACGTGCCCGAGGGCGCGTTCGGCGCGGCGCTGCTCTACTTCACGGGTTCCAAGGAGCACAACATCGAGCTGCGCAGGCTCGCGATCGAGAAGGGTTGGTCGCTCAACGAGTACGGCCTCACCGACGGCGACCGCGTCGTCGCCGCGCGCACCGAGCAGGACGTGTACCGCGCGCTGGGGCTGGCGTGGGTGCCGCCCGAACTGCGCGAGTCGCGCGGCGAGTTGGCGCTGGCGCGCGAGGGCACGCTCCCCGTCCTCGTGGAACTCGAGGACCTGCGCGGCGACCTGCACATGCACACGACGCGCAGCGACGGCCGCGACACGCTCGACGACATGATCGCCGCCGCGCGCACGCGCGGTCACGCGTACGTGGCGATCACCGAGCACAGCAAGGCGCTGGCGATGGCCGGCGGCTTCGACGCGGCACGCGTGCGCCAGTCGGTGCACGAGATCGCCGCGGCACGTGACCGCCACAAGGGCTTCCCCATCCTGCACGGGCTCGAGGTGGACATCCTCGCCGACGGCAGCCTGGATCTGGACGACGACACGCTGGCGCTGCTCGACTGGGTCATCGTCTCGATCCACTCGCGCTTCGATCAGCCCCCCGAGGTCGCGACCGCGCGCGCCCTGCGCGCGGTGTCGAACCCGTGGGTGCACGCGTTCGGGCATCCGACCGGACGGCTCATCGGTTCGCGCGAGCCCGTGGCGTTCGACGTCGAGCAGGTCGCCACGGCCGCGGCGGCGCACGGTGTGGCGATGGAGATCAACGCCGCGCCCGACCGCTTGGACCTCACCGACGTGCACGCGCGCATCGCCCGCGCCAAGGGCTGCCGGTTCGTGATCGACACCGACGCGCACGCCATGGCGCAGCTCGACAACCTGCGCTGGGGCGTGTTCCAGGCCCGCCGCGCCGGGCTGACGGCCGCCGACGTGCTCAACGCGCAGCCGTGGTCGCGCTTCGAGAAGGGCCTCGCCCGTCCACGCAAGGGCGCGACGCTGAACGTGCCGCACGACACCCCGAGCGCGAAGGCTCCCGCGAAGCGTGCGACCAAGCCCGCGACCGAGCGCCCCGCCAAGAAGACCACGACGACCGCGGCCGCGGTTCGCAAGACCACGACGAAGCGCGCGACGAAGAAGACGTCCTGAGCGACACGGCGGACACGCGAACGGCCCGGGAGCTCGCGCCCCCGGGCCGTTCGATGGTTCAGTGAAACTGGCTCTTCTCCGCGATGCTCTTCGCCTGCAGGAACAGTCCGCGGCGATCCTGAGGATGCGTTGCGCGCGCTTCGCGCACGCCTCTCATCCTCAGATCTTCTCCGCGATGCTCTTCGCCTGCAGGAAGAGCAGCAGATAGTCCTGTCCAC
>CAZZLY010000012.1:0-7904 GCA_964655175.1 uncultured bacterium | reverse complement strand
ATCTTCTCCGCGATGCTCTTCGCCTGCAGGAAGAGCAGCAGATAGTCCTGTCCACCTGCCTTGCTATCCGTGCCGCTCATGTTGAAGCCGCCGAACGGGTGGCAGCCGACCATGGCGCCGGTGCACTTGCGGTTGAGGTACAGGTTGCCGACGAAGAACTCCTCGCGGGCGCGGGCGATCTTGGCCGGGTTCTTGGAATAGACCGCGCCGGTGAGCCCGAACTCGGTGTCGTTCGCGATGCGCAGCGCGTCGTCGTAGTCCTTGGCCCGCACGATCGCCAGCACCGGGCCGAAGATCTCCTCCTGCGCGATGCGGGCGTTCGGCGCGATGTCGTCGAACACGGTCGGCTGCACGAACCAGCCATCCTTCCCCGCGACGCGGCCACCGCCCAGCAGCAGCTTGCCCTCGGTCTTGCCGATCTCGATGTACTTGAGGATCGTGTTCATGGCGCGCTCGCTCGCCACCGGGCCCATGTACGTGCCGTACGCGGCCGGGTCGCCCTGGTTCACGAGCTTGGCGATCGCGGGCATGAGCTTGGCCACGAACGCATCGTGCACCGAGTCCACCACGATCGCGCGCGAGCAGGCCGAGCACTTCTGGCCACCGAAGCCGAACGCGCTCTGCGCCACGCCCAGCGCGGCCGCGTCGAGGTCGGCCTCGTCGTCGATGATGATGCCGTCCTTGCCGCCCATCTCGGCGACCACGCGCTTGAGCCACTTCTGGCCCGGCTGCACTTCGGCCGCGAGCTTGTTGATGCCGATGCCCACGTCCTTGGAACCCGTGAACGACACGAACCGCGTCTTGGCGTGTCGCACGATCTGATCGCCCACCGTGCCGCCGTCGCCGGTGACGAAGTTGATCACGCCGGCGGGCAGGCCCACCTCCTCCATGAGCGCGAAGAACTGCCACGCGATGCCCGGCGTGTCACTGGCGGGCTTGAGGACGACCGTGTTGCCGGTGACGATCGCAGCGGTGGTCATGCCCACGCAGATCGCGAGCGGGAAGTTCCACGGCGGGATCACGGCGCCGACGCCCAGCGGCAGGTACACCATGGTGTCCTTCTCGCCCGGCATCTGGTGGAGCTTCTGCGGCTCGGCGTAGCGCAGCATCTCGCGCGCGTAGAACTCCATGAAGTCGATCGCCTCGGCCGTGTCGGCGTCGGCCTCGTTCCAGCTCTTGCCGATCTCGAGCGTCATCCACGCCGAGAAGAAGTCGCGACGCTCCTTCATGCGCTTCGCGGCCTCGACCAGATAGGCGGCACGCTCGGCCGGCGGGACGCGCGACCAGGTCTTGAACGTCTCGGCCGCGACCTCGACCGCCTGCGCCGCCTGCTCCTTCGTGCCCGACTGGAACCGGCCCAGCACCTCGGACGGGTTCGACGGGTTGGTCGTGTCGAACAGCTTGGCGCCCTTGAGGCGCTCGCCGCCGATCACGATCGGGTACTCGGTGCCGGCCGTCGCGCGCACCGCGGCGATCGCCTGCTCGTACGACGCGCGATGCGCGGGCTGGCTGTAATCGAGGTACGTGGTCGGCGCGTAGGGCGGCAGCGCCTGGGCGGTCACGGGCGCGATGCGACCGGTCATGGTCGAGGACATGCGGGGCCTCCGGATCGGGTACGCGCGGCACCCAAGGGGCTCGCCGCGGCGGGTCGGGATGACGCGGCGAGTGTAGCGCACGGCCCCGCCCCGCGCAGGCACGGCCCGGCGAGTCGGCTTTCCCGTTGCGTCGGTCGTCCCGCGGCCCCGATACTGCCGCGCCATGAGACTCCACCACAGCTACCGCATGCTCGCCGGCCTCGTCGCCGGCCTCGCGCTGGGCGTGATCGCGCACCTCGCATGGGGCGACGCCCCCGCCCTGCAGCAGTTCGTGAAGCTCGTCACCGAACCCGCGGGCAAGATCTTCCTGCGACTGCTGTTCGTGCTCGTGTTGCCGCTCATCGTGTCGGCGCTGGCACTCGGCGTGTCGGGGCTCGGCGATCTGCGGGCGCTGGGCCGCATCGGCCTCAAGACGCTCGCCTACACCGTGATCGTCTCGACGATCGCCGTGCTCATCGGCGTCGGCATGGTCAACCTCATGCAGCCGGGTGCGGGACTGTCGAGCGAGCTCAAGCAGCGCCTGCTCACGCAGGCGAGCGCCGCCCCGCCGCCGAGCGCCAACGCCAGTGCGACCGGGGTGGACTTCGTGGTCGGGCTGGTGCCCAACAACATCGTGAAGGCCATGAACGAGGGCGACATGCTCGCGGTCATGGTGTTCGCGCTGCTGCTGGGGACCGGACTCGCCGCGACGCGCACCGAGGCGGCGCGCCGGTTCGAGGAGGCGCTTCAGGGTCTCTACGACGTCGCCATGCATCTGCTCGACATGGTGATCGGCCTCGCCCCGCTGGGCGTGGCGTGCCTCACGTTCACGCTCACCGCGCGATTGGGCTACGACATCCTGTGGCAGTTGGGGGCGTACGTGGTCACGGTGATCGCCGCGCTCGCGCTGCAGCAGTTCGTCGTGTACTCGGCGAGCGTGGCCTGGCTGGGCGGCATGAACCCGCTGGTCTTCTTCCGCGGGGTGCGCGAAGCCATGCTCACCGCGTTCTCGACCGCCTCCAGCAACGCCACGCTGCCCACGTCGCTCGCGGTGGCCGAGCGCGAGCTCAAGCTGCCGTCGCACGTGAGTCGGTTCGTACTCACGATCGGCTCGACGGCCAATCAGAACGGCACCGCGCTCTTCGAGGGCGTCACCGTGCTGTTCCTGGCGCAGTTCTACGGCGTCACGCTGTCGCTCGCGCAGCAGTTCACGGTCGTGTTCATCTGCATCCTGGGCGGCATCGGCACGGCGGGCGTGCCCGCGGGCTCGCTGCCCGTGGTGGCCATGATCCTCGGCATGGTGGGCGTGCCCGTCGAGGGCATCGGCATGATCCTGGGCGTGGACCGCCTGCTCGACATGTGCCGTACGACGCTCAACGTGACCGGCGACCTCGCCGCCGCCGTGGTCGTCTCGCGCGGCGAGAGCGAACCGCACCGCGCCCCGGGCGCATGAGCGCGCCGCAGGCCTTCGGCGCGCTCGTCGTGGGCGCCGGTGTGCACGGGCTCTCGACCGCGCTCGAACTCGCGCGCCGCGGCGTCGAGCGCGTGGCGCTGGTCGAACGCCATCGGCTGCATCACGCGCACGGCAGCTCGCACGGCGCCGGCCGCATCACGCGCACGACCTACGGGGACGCGCGCTACGTGCGCCTCATGCAGGTCGCGCACGCCGAGGACTGGCCGCGGCTCGAACACGACGCGCGCCGGACGTTGATTCATCGCGCCGACGGCGTGTTCTTCGGCCCGCCCACGGGCGGGCTCGAGCAATACGCGCAGGCGGTCTCGGCCGCGGGCGCGCCGGGCGTCGAACGGCTCGCGGTCGCCGATGCACGACAGCGCTTCCCCGCGTTCGCGTTCCCCGATGCGCACGCGATCCTGCACGATCGCACCGGCGGCGTCGTGGCCGCGGCCGACATGCTGCTCGCGCTCGATCGGTTGTGCCGCATCGAGGGCGTGCACGTGCTCGAGGACACGCACGTGCGCGCGATCGAACCCGAGCACGACCCGATCGCGGTCGAGACCGATCGCGGCCGCCTGCTCACCGAGCGGCTCGTGCTCACTGCGGGCGCGTGGGTCGGTGCACTCGTGCCCGCGTTGCGCCGCCACCTCGAGGTGAAGCGCCAGCACGTGGGCTACTTCGCCTGGACCGGTGAACCCGCCGAGGCGCGCCCCGGACGGTTCCCGGTCTGGGTGTATCTGGGCGATCCCGCGGACGGCGTGTGGTACGGCCTGCCCGAGTTCGGACGGCCCGGGATCAAGGCCGCGTTCCACGCCACCGGCGGCGGCGGCGACGACCCCGACGCGGACCCCGGCCCCGACGAGGAGGCGATCGCGCGGGTGCGCGCGTTCCTCACCCGGCAGTTGTCACGCCCCCCGGGGGACCTGCTGCACGCCGAGACCTGCCTGTACACGAACGCCCCCGACGAGCACTTCGTGGTCGGCCCGCTGCCCGGCGCCCCACGGGTCGTCGTGGGCGCGGCCTGCTCGGGACACGGCTTCAAGTTCGGGCCCCTGATGGGCCGGATCCTCGCCGGATTGAGCCTCGACGGGCACAGCGGCGTCCCCGCGTTCGAGGCCCATCGGGAGGCCTTCGCCGCCCCCCTCCATCACCCCTGAGCCCCGCCCGGGACGCGGTCCCCACTTGCTTGCGTGTTCCAACACATGTTAGCGTAAGGTCAATCGTTCGAGCCTCTCGCACCGCTTCGCCATCGTAGGTGCGTGCGACCCGGGAACCACGTTTCCCGCGTCACGCCCCTGTCCGCAGTACCCGACCGTGCGGCCCATCCGCGCGTACCGGGCCCTCACCCGCTCCACGGAGACCCAGACCCATGACCAAGTTCGTGACCCGCTTCCTCGTCGCCGCCCTCGCGCTCACCGCGTCCGCCTCGTTCGCCGTCGCCGCCCCGAGCAACTGGACGATCGACCAGCCGCACACGGAGGTCGGTTTCTCGGTGAAGCACATGTTCTCGAACGCGCGTGGCGTGTTCCGCGACGTGCAGGGCACGATCGTGTTCGACGAGGCGACGCCCGCGAACATCAAGGTGGACGCGTCGGTCCAGGTCGCGAGCGTGGACACGGGCAACGAGAAGCGTGACGGTCACCTCAAGTCGGGCGACTTCTTCGATGCCGAGAAGTACCCGACCATCACGTTCAAGAGCACCAAGGTCACCAAGGCCGGCAAGAACAAGTACAAGGTCACGGGCGACTTCACGATGCACGGCGTCACCAAGACGGTCACGTTCGACGGTGAGTTCCTGGGTGCCGGCGACATGACCATGGGCGGCAAGAACAACGGCACCAAGGCCGGCTTCACCGCCACGACCACGATCAACCGCAAGGATTTCGGCATGACCTACAACGCCGTGCTCGACAACGGCGGCATCATGCTGGGCGAGGACGTCAAGATCGAGCTCAACATCGAGGTCAACGCCGCCCAGTGATTCGGCGGGGCGCCTCGCGCGCCCGAGCCGAGCCCACGGAGCCCCGATCGGTCCCTGCACCGGTCGGGGCTTCCGCTTGTCCGGTGCGGGGGATGCCGCGGCGGCGATTCTCCATTATCCTGAGCGCGTCCGCCGCGCCCCACGCGCGGCCCCGCTCGTGTCCGGAGGTGTCCCATGGTGCGTTATCTCGCCATCATCATGATCGTGATCGTCGCGGCGCTCGGCTTCGTGGCCTGGAAGCAGTACGCCACCCCGCCCGCCGCCTCGCAGGCGCCCATGGGCGGTGGCATGCCGCCCGCGGACGGCGCCACGATGCCCCCTGCCGAGGAACCCGCCGACCCGGGTCTGCACTGGACCGTGCCGAACGGCTGGCGCACCGGCGAGCCGCGCATGATGCGCTACGCCACCTACACCACCGATGGCGTCGAGTGCGCGGTGTTCTACTTCGGCAAGGGTCAGGGCGGCTCGATCGACGAGAACATCGACCGCTGGGCGGGCCAGTTCGAGGGCAGCCCCAATCCGACGCGCGAGGTCCGCACGGTGAACGGCATGCGCATGACGCGCGTGCGCATCGACGGCACGTGGACGCAGCCCGGCGCCGACATGAAGTCGCAGGGCACGCAGCCCGGCTGGCGACTCGAGGGCGCGATCGTCGAGGGCCCCCAGGGCATGGTGTTCTTCAAGATGACGGGCGAAGCGGGCCCGGTCGGACGCGCCACGCCCGCACTGGAGTCGCTGCTCGCGAGTCTGTCGGCGCACTGACGGCATGACGAGCGAGTCGCTGCGACCGTGGGCGGAAGCCGGCGCCCTGGTCGTCCTCGCCGGTTACGAGCAGTACCGCGAACGCTTCCGCGGCATCACGCGCCGGGCGCGGCGGCACTTCGAACGCGGTGACGCGATCGCCGCGCAGCGGGATTCGGCGCGCCGGCTCGACATGTACGGCGAGTGCGTGGGCGAGACGCTCACGCGCGTGAGTGGCCGACTGGGTGCACTCGCACGCGACCGCGAGACGTGGTGCCTCATGCGCGAGACGTTCGCGGGCGCCATCCGCGGCCGGCGCGATCCCGAACTCGCCGAGACGTTCTTCAACTCGTGCGCCCGGCGCACGTTCCACACCGTCGGCGTGGACCCCGACCTCGAGTTCGTGTCGCTGAGATTGAGCCAGCCACGCGGTTCGGTGAGCCCGCACCTCACGGTCGAACACCCGCGCACCGACACACTCGTCGAACTGGTGCGCCGCGCACTGCAGGCGCACGACCTCGAGCTGCCGTGGGACGACCTCGACGGCGATGCGCAGCGGATCGCCGCCGCGCTGGTGGGTGCGGTCGAGGACCGGCGCATCCGCGCCCTCGAGATCGTGAAGCTGACGTTCTTCCGCGGCCTGGGGGCTTACCGGGTGGGCCGGATCCTCACCGACGGCACCGCCGTGCCACTGCTGCTGGCGTTCCGCAACGTGGATGGTCGCGTGCACGTGGAGGCGGTGCTCACCTCCGAGGACGAGGTGAGCATGGTGTTCAGCTTCGCGCGCTCGTACTTCCTCGTCTCGCACTCGCGGCCGCGCGACCTGGTGGACTACCTGCGGCTCATCATGCCGCGCAAGCCCATCGCCGAACTGTACGCGGCGATCGGACACCATCGGCACGGCAAGACCGAGTTGTACCGCTCGCTGCTGCACCACATGGCGGCGCACGACGAGCGCTTCACGATCGCGCCGGGAACGCGCGGCATGGTCATGTGCGTGTTCCATCTGCCGGGCTTCGACGTCGTGTTCAAGATCATCCGCGACCGCTTCGATCCGCCCAAGACGGTCACGCACGACGAGGTGCGCGCCAAGTACCGATTGGTGTTCCGCCACGACCGCGCCGGGCGTCTGGCCGATGCGCAGGAGTTCGAGCACCTGTCGTTCCCGCGCGACCGCTTCGAGCCCGAACTGCTCGAACAGTTGCTGCGTCTGGCCGGCGAGACCGTGCGCGTCGAGGGCGACGAGGTGGTGCTGCGTCACCTGTACACCGAACGCCGACTGCGACCTTTGGACCTGTACCTGCGCGAGGTCCCCACGGCCGCTGCGCAGGCCGCGATCGTGGATTACGGGCAGGCGCTGCGCGATCTGGCGGCCACCAACCTGTTCCCCGGCGACCTGTTGCTCAAGAATTTCGGGGTCTCACGGCACGGCCGGCTCATCTTCTACGACTACGACGAGCTCGCCCCGCTCGACGAATGCCGGTTCCGGGAACTGCCGGCCTCGGTCCGGGACGGCGACGACTCGGCCGGGGAGCCTTGGTACTACGTGGGCGAGCGCGATATCTTCCCCGAGGAATTCCGGACCTTCCTGGGGTTGCGCGGCGAGATCCTCGCCACGTTCCTCGAGCATCACGCCGAACTGCTCGGCGTCGCATGGTGGCATCGCATGCAGGCGATCCACGCGCGCGGCGAGGTCCCCGACATCCTGCCCTATCCGGCCGCCCGCAGGCTCCGCCCCGATCCCGCGACCCCGAGCGGCCCGCGCTGAACCCCAACCCTCCAGGAGCAAGCCCGATGAGCGTCACGAACGGCGAAGCGATCACCCTGCAGAACGGCAAGATGGTCGTGCCGAACCATCCCATCCTCCCCTTCATCGAAGGCGACGGCACCGGGCCGGACATCTGGCGCGCCTCGGTGCGCGTGCTCGATGCCGCGGTCGCCAAGGCGTACGGCGGCCAGCGCAGCATCGTGTGGCACGAGGTGCTCGCCGGACAGAAGGCGTTCGACCAGACCGGCAACTGGCTGCCCGACGAGACGCTCGACGCGTTCCGCAAGTACCTCGTCGGCATCAAGGGGCCGCTCACCACGCCGATCGGCGGCGGCATCCGCTCGCTCAACGTGGCGCTGCGCCAGATCCTCGACCTGTACGTCT
>CAZZLY010000011.1:20043-54822 GCA_964655175.1 uncultured bacterium | reverse complement strand
GGGAGGTCGTGCGCGAGGGCGAGAACGGCTTCATCGTCCCGACGCGGGACGTCGACAAGCTCACCGCGCGACTCGACACCGTGTTGCGCGATCGCCGCCGGGCGCGCGCCATGGGCCTCGCGGGACGCCAGCAGGTGACCGAGGCGTGGACGGTCGAGACCATGCTCGATCGCCTCGATGCCATGTACACGCGCAACGCGCGGGATCGGGTGGCCTGACATGCTCTCGCCCGTCATGGTCTTCGGCGTCGCGTTGCTCGGGGCGATCACCGCGACCGAGCTCGTGCGCGTCATCGCGGTGCGTCTGCGCATCGTGGACCAGCCCGGCGGTCGTCGCGTGCATCGGCGGCCCACGCCGCGTCTGGGCGGCATCGGCATCGTCTGGGGCTTCGCCTGTGCGCTCGGCACGCTCGCCGTGGTCACCGGCGCGCACGGCCCGCTCGCCCTGGAGCACGGCCCCGTGCTCGCGCTGCTCGTGGCGGCCGGACTCATGGGACTCACGGGGCAGGTGGACGACCGCGTCAATCTGCCGGCGCTGGCCAAGCTCGTGCTGTGCATCGTCGCCTCGCTCGTGTTGTGGGCGGGCGGCTGGCGCGTCGACCGTCTGGGCGTGCCGGGCCTGTTCGAGGTGACGCTCGGCGTCTGGAGTCTGCCGGTGACGCTCGCATGGAGCGTGCTCGTCATCAACGCGGTCAACCTCATCGATGGGCTCGATGGACTGGCGGGCGGTATCGGCGTCATGGCGTGCTTCGCGGTGCTGCTCGCACCGGGGCTGTCGCCGGCGGAGCGGATGGTCGCGGTCGCGCTCGGCGGCGCCCTGCTCGGCTTCCTGTGGTTCAACCTCCACCCGGCGCTGATCTTCATGGGCGACGCGGGCAGTCTGTTCACCGGCGTCGTGCTCGCGGCGCTCACGCTGCGCGCCGCGTCCTCGGACACCGTGGGCGCGTTCCCGCTCGTGCCCGCGCTGCTGCTCGCGGTGCCGCTCGGCGACACGAGCTTCGCGATCCTGCGTCGGTCGTGGGCCGGGGCGCGCGAGTCGGCCTCGCTGTTCGGATTCGTGCGTGCGCTGCCGCGGCGGGTGTTCACCGCCGATCGTGGCCACGTGCACCATCAGTTGCAGGACGCGGGGCTCTCGCCCCGTCGTTCGGCCGCCGTGCTGTGGGCGGTGGCGTTGTCGTTCGGACTGGCGGCGGTCGCGTGCACGCGCCTCGGGGCGTGGGGCACGGGGCTCACCGTCGGTCTCGTTGTGACGTGGTCGTGGATGGGATGGCGCTTCCGCCTCGCGCGGCGGCGCTCCACGATCACGTCCGTCTCCCACCCGGTCGTGTCCGTCCCGGGCACGCCCGAGGAGCCCGCGCGCGATCCCGTGCGCGTGGCCTGATCCCATGACCACCGTTCCGCAGGTGCCGCGCCGTCGTCGGATCGCGATCGTGCTCAACGATCTCGCCGCGGGTGGCGCGCAGCGTGCCGCGCTCGAGCAGGCGGCGTGCCTCGATCCGGCGGAATGGCAGGTCGAGGTCGTGAGCCTCGAACTCAAGCCGGCCGCCGGCTGGGACCTGCGGCTGCCGAGCCGCATCCCCGTGCGACGTCCGGGACTGTTGGGGCTCGCAGCCTGGTGGCGCGCGTATGCGCCCGATCTCGTGCACGCGCATCTGGCACGCGCGACGATCGCGTGCGTCGCGCTCGCGCCCTTCGTGGGTCGCACGCCCGTCGTGGCGACCTGTCACAACGTCTCGGACTGGCGCGAGCGGAGGTTCCATCCGGTGCGTCGTCTGGCGCACGCGGCGCTGCACCGCTGCGCGCACGTGTTCGCGGTGAGCGAGGCCGTGCGTTCGGCGATCGCGGATCACGACGCCGGACTCGGCGCGCGCACGACCGTGCTCTACAACGGCGCCGATCTCTCGGGCTTCCGTGACCTCGCGGGCATGCGCGACGCGGCCCGCGACGTGCTGGGCGTGCGCCCGGGCACGTTCGTCGTGGGCGCGGTGGCGCGCTTCGATCCGCGCAAGGGGCTCGACGTGCTGCTCGAGGCGGCCTCCGGTGCGCTGCACCGCGTGCCCGGACTCGAGGTGATCCTCGTGGGCGACGGGGCCGAGCGGGACCGACTCGTCGCGCGTTCGCACGAACTCGGCTTGCATCAGCGGGTGCACTTCGTGGGCGAGCACAGCGACGTGCGTCCGTACCTGGCCGCATTCGACCTGTTCGCGGCGCCGTCGCGCAGCGAGGGGTTGGGCATCGCGCTCGTCGAGGCGCTCGCGGCCGGGATCCCGGTGGCGGGCTCGCGCGTGGGTGGCATCCCCGAGGTGCTGGCGAACGGCGAGGCCGGTTGGTTGGTCGAGCCCGACGTGGCGTCGTGGACCGAGGCGCTGGTCGCTGCAGCGCGCGATCACGCGACGCGCGCGCGCTTCGCGCGCACGGGGCCGACCTTCGCCCAGGTGTTCTCGCTCGATCGCACGCGCGAGGCGCTGTCGCACGATTACCGCGAGGTGCTCGGCACGCGTGAGGCCGCGTGGCGGAGGGCCGCGTGACGCGTCCACTCGTCGCGGGGCGCGCGTTCTGGTGGGCGCTCGCGGTGCTGCCGATCGCGCTCGCGGTGTTCGCGACCTCGTTGCGCCAGCCCGCGCTCGTGCCCGGGGTGATCGTCGCGCTCGTGGGGACGGTCTTGTCGCTGCGCGCGCTCGTGCAGCGCTTCGGGCTCGGGGGAGTGTGGCTGCTCGCGATCCCGCTCTCGATCCTCGCCGGTGAACTGGGCGCGGTGGGTGCGGGGGGACAGAGCGGCAAGGTCCTCGTCGTGGACGGCGTGGTCGCGCTGGGACTGATGGTCGCGGCGCTTCGTGCCGGGGGCGTGCTCGAGGTTCCGCGCGCGCCGTTCCTCGCGTTGCTGGCCGGATTCGTTGCGTGGTCGTGCGTCGGGTTGCTGGGGGCACTCGATCCGCTCACGGCGATCGCCGAGATCAAGGAGTGGGTGGTCGCCGGGCTCGCGGGTGCGGCCGCGTTCGCGTGGACGCGCGACGGCGCGCGCGCGCGTCTGCTGCTCGGCGCCCTCGTCGTGACCGCGGCGGTGATGGCGTGCGGCATGCTGTTCGTGACGCTCACACATCCCGCCGGTCCGGTGTTCGCGGTCATGATGAAGCAGGTCGACCTGCCGTGGGGTCGATCCAACTACCTCGCCGGCTTCCTCATCCTGGCGCTGCCCCTCGCGCTCGGCCGGGCGCTGTCGTCCGACACGCGCGCGGAAGCGTGGGGTTGGGGCGCCGCGATGGCGCTGTGCGGCATGGGCCTCGCGCTCTCGGCCTCGAAGGGGGCCATGCTCGCGATGGTCGTCACCGCGCTGCCCGTGTTCGCCATGGGCGGGCGCGGCATGCGCCGTGCCGCGTTCGTGGTGGTCCTGCTGCTCGTCGCCCTCGGGCTCGTGTTCACGGTGGGCCCGCTCAAGCAGGTCATGGCCTACCGTCTCGCGCAATCGGCGGTGGACTACTCCATGAACGAGCGCGTCGATCTGTACCGACTGGCGTGGAACGCGTTCACGTCGCATCCCCTGCTGGGACTGGGGCTCAACAACTTCTCGGTCGCCTCGCACGTGCTGCGCGGCGTGGACACGGTGCCGCACCAGTTGGGGCTGGGGTTGCTCGCCGAGGTCGGTCTGCCCGGGGCGCTGCTGGGGCTGGCGTTGCTCGTGTGGCCGCTCGTGCAGGCCTGGCGACTGTGGCGCGGTGCAAAAAGCCCGGCCGAGCAGGCCCTGTATGGCGGTCTGCTGGCCGCGTGGGCGGGCATGTTGGCGCACAATCAGGTCGAGTCCACCGTGTACGGCGAGCAGTACAAGCTGTGCTTGGTGTTGCTGGCGGCCGTGTTAGCGGCGTTCGAGCGCACGCAGGCCCGCGCGCGGGCCTGAGCCAGCGCGATCCCGTCCGCCCGGCGCGTGCATCCCGGGCTTGAGACGCGCGATCCGGCTGGGGGACAATCAAGGGACCCCACGCGCCGTCACCCGTCCCGCCGGGGACGCCCCACGCCGACCCGGATCGGGAGTCTCTCCACCTGAGCCCACCGCTCGACTCGCGGTGGGAACGCCCAAGCCGACCCACGGTGAAGCGCCCCCACGCGCGAGCCCGCGGTCCGCGACTTGTCGCTGCGTCGTGCCCTCGCATCCCTGCTCCTCATCGTCGTGAGTCCGGTGTCGCCCCTGACGGCGACCCCGGCGCACGCCTATCGTCACGACGCGACCGCGGCGGTGCTCGAGCGCGTCGTCGAGGGGCTGCCGTTGAGCGCGCGCGCGACGCTGCCGTCCCCCGTGCTCGCGCACGAGCTCGACGAGCTGCTGGCGGACGCCGACCTCGATCCCGAGCGCTGCGAGAGCGGTCGTCGCGGCCGGTGGGGGGAGGGCGGCCTCGAGGGTGGCCTGGTCGAGGCCTACGCCTGCGCCGAACGCGATCTGCGCGTCGCCTGGGCGCTCGGGGATCGGGACAAGGCCGCGTACGCGATCGTCCGGCTGGCGCAGGCCGCCTGCGATCTCGCCGATCCGTACCGCACCGTCACCGGAGAGCAGGACGAGTGCGAGGGCGCGCGCGCGCACTTCACCGATGACTTCGATCCCGCGACGCTCGGCGGGGTGCACGTGCGCAACGTGCGCGAGTCCCGCGCGGGCGCATTGAACCTGCTCGCCCACGAGACCGCGGCGGTGCGCGCCGAGGTCGAGGACGCCCACCTGCGTGGCGACGAGGGCGCGCTCACCCGGCTGCGCAACGAGCGCCTGAGTGCGGCCGCCACGCAGCTGGCGGCCAGCGTCGCGGCCGCGTGGCATCCCGCGCCGCGCGCCGATCTGCGACTGAGCCTCGGGCCGAACCCGCTGCGCGGGGCGCTGCAGGTCGCGTTCACGCTCGAGCAAGCCGCCGAGGTCCGGCTGGACCTCTACGACCTCGCCGGCCGCCGCCAGCGGACGGCCGCCCTCGGCCGTCGCGCCGCCGGGCCACAGCAGGTGGCGCTGCCCGCCGCCTGGACCGACGGTCTGCCCGCGGGTGTGTACCTGGCGCGGATCGACGCCGACGGCCAGCATGCGGTCCAGCGGCTGACGCGTCTGGCGGACTGAGGCTCCCGAGGGGCAGGCCCCCATTGAGTGAGCGCCCGCCCCTGGCGGGCACGCGGGGCGCGCACCCCCACAGCGCAGAGGATCGCCGACGCGGCGGACCGGGATTTCCGCAGGTGGACCGCAGGCTCCCCGCAGAACAGGAACCTTCGTCACGGGAAAATCCGGAAACTATTGCCGGACAGTCCATTGGCTCTGACAATTCGACCAATGGACCAGTCAAAAAGGCATGAATCCGCGGTGGCCCACTTCTAATGTTCGGGAACAGGACGAACTCCCGCGCCCCCCGGGCCCATGCGTGTCCGAGCCCCGATCGAGCACGCGCCGCGCCCCTCGACAGCGGTCCATGAGCATCGCCGCGACCACATCCGCCACGCTCGTGACAGGGCCGTTTCACAAGGGCTTGCACCGCACCCATGGGACCGCGTGCGCGGCAGGTGATGCCGTTCCCACGTCGCGAGCGGAAGCGTTGTGCGGCAGATCGGGTGTCACCGCGGCAACGCATTCCGGTCCCATCGTGTCCATCTCTTCCGCTACGGCAGGAAGGGACCGGAAGAAAGTGGCACGCGCGTTGCAGTCCATGCCGGTCGAGTGCCGAGCGTCGCGCTTCAACCCCCGGACGTTGGCCCCTTCGATTCCGCACCACGGTTGGCGGTCCCCACGATCGCGCAGCCACCCCACTCCGAGAGGACGAACACGATGTCCACCATCCTGTGCATCGACGACGAGCCCACCGTCAGCGCCACCCTCGAGAACAATCTGCGTGCGATGGGGCACCGCGCCGTGCTCGCCAGCAGCATCGACGAGGGCATCCGCGCGGTCGCGCGCGAGACGTTCGATCTCATCATCTCCGACCACCAGATGCCGGACGGTTCGGGCATCGACCTGCTCGCGGCGCTCAAGCGCAACGGCCAGGACATCCCGGTGATCATGACCTCGTCGTACAACAGCGTGGAGCAGGCCGTCACCAGCATCCGCCACGGTGCGGTGGACTACCTCACCAAGCCGCTGCGCTCGGAGGCCGTGCGCATCGCGGTCACCAACGCCATCGAGCTCGACCGCATGCGCCGCGTGAACGACGACTTCCAGCGCGAGATCTCGAGCCTGCGCGGCTCGCGTTCCATCGTGGGCAGCAGCCCGGCGCTGCGCGCGGTCATGGACGTGGTCCGCAACGTCGCGCCGACCCGCGCCACCGTGCTGCTCGAGGGCGAGTCGGGCACGGGCAAGGAGCTGTTCGCGCGCGCCATCCACGAGCTGTCGCCGCGCGCGCACCAGCCGTTCATCACCGTCAACTGCGCCGCCCTGCCCGAGGGTCTGGTGGAGAGCACGCTGTTCGGCCACGAGCGCGGTGCCTTCACCGGTGCGACCACGCGAGCGCAGGGCGCGTTCGAGCGGGCGCATCGCGGCACGCTGCTGCTCGACGAAGTCTCCGAGATGCGGCTCGACCTGCAGGCCAAGCTGCTGCGCGCCATCCAGGAGCAGGAGTTCGAGCGCGTCGGTGGCAATCAGCCCATCAAGGTGGACGTGCGCATCGTCGCCACGACGAACCGCGACCTGCGCGCCGAGGTCGAGGCCGGGCGCTTCCGCCGCGACCTGTACTTCCGCCTGCACGTGGTGCCGATCCACACGCCGCCGCTGCGCGAGCGCCTCGAGGACATCCCCGAGCTCGCCGACCATTTCGTGCAGCAGATCGCCTCGCAGCACGGCGTGAAGCCACCGATCATCACGCCGGAGGCGCTCGACATGCTGCGCCGCCGCCGCTGGACGGGCAACATCCGTGAGTTCGGCAATGCGATCGAGCGTGCACTCATCCTGTGCCGCGAGGGCCGTCTGACCGCGGACGCGCTCGCGCTGCCCGAGGCCGAGGCGCATCCCGCCACGCCGCTCACCACGCCCACGCAGGCCGCCGCCCAACCGGGCCAGGTGATGCCGATCGGGCCGACCACGTCCGAGGCGACCTTCAACCTCGACGTGCTCGAGCGCCTCACGATCCAGCGGGCGCTCGAGGCCACGGGCGGACACCGCACCAAGGCGGCGCGCATGCTCGGCATCAGCGAGCGCACGCTGCGCAACAAGCTCAAGCTGGTCGCTGCCTGAACGAACTCCGCGGCCATCCCGCGGCCATCCGAGGACCCCGGTGAGCCCACGCTCGCCGGGGTTCCTTGTTGCCGGTCGCCGCTCGTTCACGCCGGACGGCACGCCGCGATCCCGCTCGCGCGTTCGTGGCGCGACCGGCGAGCGGTCCCCGCGCGTCGTGCTCGCGCGGATGCTGCGCTCGCGTGGCGTGCGATCACCGCGTGCGCATCGAGCGTCCTTGCGGCGGGGGATTCCTTCCGTTCCGGCACGTCCTTCCGGTCGGAACTTCCGGTCGGTCCCGCACGCGGTTCGCGCTCCGCCTCGCACGGATCGCGTGAGCCGTTGCCGCGTCGCGCGTTACGTCGTGCGTCCGCGGTCCGTACCTCCATGGCACCGGGCTTGCAGTACAGGGGGGAGGGAACACCCGTCCACGGAGGTCACCATGATCAAGGGCTTGTTCGGGAACAGCACACTGCCGGGCGCGCTGCGTGCGGGCCTCGACCAGGCGTCGGCGACGCAGAAGTCGATCGCCGCGCGCGTGGCCGGAGCGCTGTCGTCGAGCAGCAGCACCGATTTCGCCGGTGACTTCGCGGCGGCCAAGGGCAAGACCCGCGTCGAGGAGGCCGACCTCCAGCGCGACATGGCCGAGCTCGCCGACACCCAGCTGCGCTACGAGGCGGACGCGAAGCTGCTGCAGCAGGCCTATGGCCGACTGCGCACCGCGATCCGGGACACGCGTGGCTGATCCCATCCGTTTCCCCGTCGCGCCGCGCGTCTCGCGGCAGCTGCTGAGCGGTCTCTCGACGCCGGCGGCGGGCATGAGCGTGCAGCAGAAGTTCCTCGACGTCATCGCGCAGAACCTGGCGAACGTCGAGACCACGAAGACCGCCGACGGCGGGCCGTACAAGCGACAGGTCGTCACGGTGAGCGGCGATGCGGCCGCCGGGTCCACGCAGGTGGACGCGGTCACCGATCCGCGGCCCGGTCGTCAGGTGTACGACCCCGGTCACCCGGACGCCGACAAGGACGGCTTCGTGAACTACCCCAACGTGGACGTGAACAACGAACTGGTGGACCTGATGGTGGCGCGTCGCGTGTTCGAGGCGAACGCCAGTGTGTTCCAGGCCGCGAAGGCCATGCTCCGTCGCGCGCTCGACATCTGACCGAGGACCCCATGAACGTCTCCCGCACCCTCCCGAATCCCGCCGCGACCGCCGCCGCGATCGCCCGTGCGCTCGAAACGCGCGCGGCCAAGGCGGCCGCCGCGCCCGCGGCGGCCCCCGAGCGCGCGCCGGTCCAGGGCGCCAGCCTGTGGGACCTGCTCACGCCCGAGGAGCAGACCTTCTTCGCGCGTCAGGACGAACTCGGCGCGCTCACCTACGGCCCGCGCGACGCGTCGCGCGGCGCGCGTCCCTCGGCCGCCACGCCGCTCGGCGGGCGCATCGACGTGAGGGCCTGAACCATGGATCCCATCCGTCTCGACGGTCCCCTGCGGATGACGTTCCCGAGCGCTCCGGCGACCGGGGCCTCGTCCGGCGTCGAACCCTCCGGCCCGTCGTTCGGGGACATGTTCAAGAAGGTCCTCACCGACACGTCGGATCTCGAGACGGGTTCCAAGGACCTGATCCAGCGCTTCCTGCGCGGCGAGCCGGTCGAGCTGCACCAGGTCATGGCGGCGAGCGAGGAGGCCAGCATCTCGCTGGAACTGCTCGTCGAACTCCGCAACAAGCTCACGGACGCGTACCGCGCCGTGATGAACGTCCAGTGAGAGGCGTGGCATGAGCGAACTCCAGACGCTTCTCAAGGATGCGCAGGGCCCGGCCGGTCGCCGACTGCTGCTGTTCGCGCTCGCGGCCGCCGCCATCGTCACCGTGTGGATCGTGGCGCACCAGATGACCACGCCCACGTACATGACCCTGTTCCGCGACCTCGACCTCAAAGAGGCGGGGCAGATCGGCGATCAGCTGCGCAAGAACAACATCGAGTACAAGCTCACGACCGGCGGCACCGAGATCCAGGTCCCGGTCGCGCAGGTCGCCACGGCGCGCGTCGCGCTGGCGCGCGAGGGTCTGCCCTCGAGCGGCCGGCCGGGGCTCGAGCTGTTCGACAAGGCGTCGTGGGGCATGACCGACTTCACGCAGCGCGTCACCTACCAGCGCGCGCTCGAGGGCGAGCTCGCGCGCACGATCGGCGGGCTCGACGGCATCCAGGGCGCGCAGGTGCACCTCGTGCTGCCGACCGCGAGCAACCTGCGGCGCAACGAGCGCCCGGCGAGCGCCTCGGTCGTGCTGACGCTCAAGAACGGCGGCACGCTCTCGAACGAGGCCGTGCAGGGCATCGTCTACATCGTCGCCAACAGCGTCGAGCAGCTGCCGTCCGAGAACGTCGCGGTCATGGACGCGACCGGCCACGTGCTGTCGGTGCCGGCCGGTCCCGGTGCGGGCGGCGGCAGCCGCAATCTGGAACTGCAGCGCACGCTCGAGAGCCAGCTCACGACGCGCATCGAGGATCTGCTCGCCACCGTCGTCGGGCCGGGCCGCGTGCGCGCGCAGGTCGCCGCGACGCTGTCGTTCGACCAGGTCGAGCGCACCAACGAATCGTACGATCCCGACGGTCAGGTGCTCGCCAACGAGCAGCGCAGCGAGACCGGCGACGCCGAGGGCAACGGCGCGCAGACGATCGTCAACAACTCGTACCAGAACACGCACAAGGTCGAGCGCAGCGTGAGCGCGAGTGGCGCGGTCACGCGCCTCACCGTGGCCGTGCTCGTGGACCAGACCGCGCTCGGTGCCGCCAAGAACGTCACCGTGGACCAGCTGCGCGAGATGGCGCGCGACGCCGCCGGTGTGGACAGCACGCGCGGCGATCGTCTGACGCTCAACGCGGTCGCGTTCGAACCCGTCGCGGTGCCCGAGGGCACCGGCCCGACGCCGGCCACGAAGGCGGCCCCCGACGTCATGGGCATGGTGGACAAGTTCGGCCGTCCGCTGCTCGCCGTCGTCGCGATCGTCGCCCTGCTCGTCCTGGCGCTGCGCGTGCTCAAGAGCCCGGCGCGTCCCGCGGGTGAGCCCGTCGCCGCCGCCGCCGGTGGTGCGACCCCGGCGGCCGCCACCGACACGCAGGACCTGGCGCTGCTGCGTCAGCGGCTGCTCGCCGAACCGGGCCCGGATGCGACCACGCAGGTGCTGCGCGCGTGGCTGGCGGATAACAAATGAGCGCGCCCGCCCGCACCCTCAAGCTGGACGCGTTGACCGGCCCGCAGAAGAGCGCCGTGCTGTGCCTGGCGCTCGGACCCGAGCACGGCGCCAAGCTGCTGCAGGCCCTCTCGCCCGAGGAGCAGGAGGCCGTCACGCGCGAGATCGCGCTCCTGCCGCCCGTCGAGCAGGAGGTCGTGGACGCGGTGATGGCCGAGTTCCGTCGTGCCGCCCAGGCCGGCCCGAGCGGCGTGCGCGGCGGCGATCAGCCCGCGCGGCAGCTGCTGGAGTCCGCCGTCGGTCCGAACAAGGCGCGCCCCGTGCTCGCGACCATCGAGGCCGCGCGCCCCGAGTCGCAGCTCAAGCAGCTCAAGAAGGCGTCGCCCGAGACGTTGGCCGGCGTGCTGCGCGACGAGCACCCGCAGACGATCGCGCTGGTGCTCGCGTACCTCGAGGACGAACAGGTGACCGCGCTCGTGAAGGCGTTCGATCCCGCGCTCGCCACCGAGGTGCTGCTGCGCATGGCGCGGCTCGACGGCGTGACGCCCGATGCCCTGCAGCTCGTCGAGCAGGCGCTCGCGGGCAAGGCCGACCTGGCGCTCAGCAGCCGACCGGCCGCCAGCGGTGGCCCGTCCGCGGTCGCGCGCGTGCTCAACGACGCCGGCACCGAGGTGGGCAAGGCGCTCATGGAGCGTCTCGAGGAGCGCGACGCCGATCTGGCGGCGGGCGTGAAGGCCCTCATGTTCGTGTTCGAGGACCTGCTGCTGCTGGACGGCAAGAGCATGCAGCGCCTGTTGCGCGAGGTGGAGTCGCGCGAACTGGCCCTGTCGCTCAAGGCCGCGAGCGACGAACTCAAGCTGCACATCCGCGGCAACATGTCGGAGCGCGCCGCCGGGGCCCTCGAGGAGGAGATCGAGATGCTCGGCGCCGTGCGCGTCAAGGACGTGCAGGCCGCGCAGGCCCGCATCATCGAGCAGGTGCGGTCGCTCGAGGAGTCGGGCGAGATCATGATCAGCGGTCGCGGGGGGAGCGACGATGTCATCGCGTGAGACCCTGTGGCTCCCGCCGGCGCTCACGCGCGCGCCCGAGACCGTCGCGGTCGCGAGCGGGGACTGGTCGTTGCCCGAACTGGGCGCGCCCGTCGCCGCCGCCGAACCCGTGGACGCGTCGTTCGAGGCCGGCTACGCGGCCGGTGTGCAGGACGGTGCGGCGCACGCGGGTCAGCAGCTCAAGCCCGCGGTGCAGATGCTCCAGGGCGTCGTGCGCGAGCTCGAGGCCCGGCGCGCGGACCTGTTCAACGATCGGCAGCGCGACCTCGAGGCGCTGGCGCTCGCGGTGGCGCGCCGCATGGTGCAGCGCGAGGTGCAGGTCGATCCCACCGTGCTGCGCGATTGGGTCGCGAACGCCATCGCGCTGCTGCCGCACGACCTCACGGTGGACGTGCGACTGCACCCCGACGAGCTCGCGTCGCTGGCGCCGCTGCGCGACACGCTCGTGCCGGCGGACTCGGACGTGAAGCTGCACTGGATCGCGGACGCCTCGGTGGGCCGCGCGGGCTTCGTGGTCGAGAGCCCGCAGCGCCTCGTGGACGGCCGTCTCGACGTGGCGCTGCGCGCCCTCTACGAACGCCTGGGACAGGAGTGACGCCGCGATGAACGCTCGTTGGCTCGACACGACGCTCGCCCGACTCGACGACACGCCGCGCTTCGCGGTGTGCGGTCGCGTCAACCGCGTCATCGGTCAGGTGATCGAGGTCTCGTCGCTGCCGGTCGCGGTCGGCGAGGTCTGCCGCATCGTGCCGCAGGGTCAGGACGCGCTGCTCGCGCAGGTCGTGGGCTTCCACGAGCGCGGCGTGCTGCTCATGCCGCTCGGTCGCGTCGAGGGTGTGCACCCGGGCGCCGAGGTCGTGCCGCTGCGGCACGCGTTCGACGCCGACGTGGGCGAGAGCCTCGTGGGTCGCGTGCTCGACGGTCTGGGTCGGCCCATCGACGGGCTGGGGCCGCTGGGCGCGACGCGTCGTCGCTCGCTGGGCTCGGATGCGCCGGACCCGCTGGGTCGCTCGCGCATCGACACCCCGCTCGGCACCGGCGTGCGCGCCATCGATGGCCTCATCACGATCGGTCGCGGTCAGCGCATCGGCATCATGGCCGGCTCGGGCGTGGGCAAGAGCGTGCTCATGGGCATGATCGCGCGGCACACGACCGCCGACATCAACGTCATCGCGCTGCTGGGCGAGCGTGGTCGCGAGGTGCGCGAGTTCATCGAGCGCGACCTCGGGCCCGAGGGGCTGGCGCGCTCGGTCGTCATCGCCGCCACCGGCGACCAGGCCGCGGTCGTGCGTGCCACCGGCGCGCAGGTCGCCACCAGCATCGCCGAGTACTTCCGCGACTCCGGTCGCAACGTGCTGCTCATGATGGACTCGGTCACGCGCGTCGCCATGGCGTGGCGCGAGATCGGTCTGGCGGTGGGCGAGCCGCCCGCCACCAAGGGCTATCCGCCGAGCGTGTTCGCGCTGCTGCCGCGCCTGCTCGAGCGCGCCGGTACGGCCGAGAAGGGCAGCATCACGGGGCTGTACACCGTGCTCGTCGAGGGCGACGACTTCAACGACCCGGTCGCCGACTCGGCCCGCTCGATCCTCGACGGTCACATCGTGCTCACGCGCCGGCTCGCGAACACCAAGCACTTCCCGGCCATCGACGTGCTCGAGTCCGTGAGCCGTGTCCGCGACGCCGTGGTCTCGCCGCAGGCGCGCGAGGACGCCGACCTCTTCCTGCGCGTCGAGGCGGCGTACCGCGCCAACGAGGACCTCATCACGGTGGGCGCCTACAAGCCGGGCGCCGACCCGTGGACCGACGCGGCGATCGCGCTGCGGCCGCAGGCGCTCGAGTTCCTGCGTCAGCAGGCGCACGACCACACGCCCCTGCAGGGCTCGCGCGATCGCCTGGCCGCCTTCGCCACGCTGGTGCGTGCGCGCGTCAAGGTCGGTGCCGCATGAAGAAGTTCAAGTTCGGCCTCGACCGTCTGCTGCGCCTGCGCGAACTGCGCGAGCGCGATCAGGCCCGCGTGCTCGGCGAGGCGTTGGCCGACGAGCGCGAGCGTCAGGCCCGACTCGTGCGTGCGAGCGAGCAGGTCGAGCGCGCGGGCGAGCAGGTCGTGCGCGGCGCCGAGGCGGCGTGCACCGCGGGCTCGCTGCGCAACCTGGGGCTCACGTTGCAGGCGGCCGTGCTCGCGGCGGAAGCGGCCGCGACGGCGCACCGCGAGGCGCAGGAGTCGGTGGCGCGCGAGCAGGACCTGTTCGGGCAGGCGCGCCGGGATCGGCGCGTGCTCGAGAAGCTGCGCGAGAAGCGCCACGAGGGTTGGAGCGTGGAGTCCACGCGCGCCGAGCAGCGGGAGTCCGACGGACTCACCGAGGCGCGGCGTCATACGCAGAGGGAGGACGCGTGAACAAGACCATGATCATCGTCGGCATCGCCTGCTTCGTGCTGGCGCTCGCCGGCAGCACCGCGGTGGTCGTGCTGCGCTCGCCCGCGAAGACGGCGGCGGTCGCGGACAGCACCGCCGTGTCCGATTCGACGCACGCGACCGCGGCGCACGGCGAGACCGCCGCACCCGCGACGCCCGGTGGGGCGGCGCCCGCCGAGGGTGCGGTCCACGAGGGTGCGACCGTGGCGCTCGAGGGCGAGGGCGCGGTGCCGGCCGTCGAGCCCGATCGCATGGCGCTCGCCGCGAGCGTGCCGCACGAGGGCGAGGTCGTGCCCGCGACGAACACGCCCAAGGAGGCGCCGGCCGACTACGGCCGCGTCGCCAAGATCCTCGTCAACATGAAGCCCGCGGAAGCCGCCGCGATCCTCGAGCAGTTGGGCGATGCGCAGATCGAGGGCGTGCTGCGCGCCGTCGGTCCGCGCCAGGCCGCCACGTTGCTCGCCGCGCTGCCGACCACCCGTGCCGCGCAGCTCTCGAAGCGTCTGTTGGTGCCGACCCCCGAGGAGAAGCGTCCATGAACCCGATCTCGTCCGTCGGCGTGCCCGGACGCGGCGAGCCCGCGCGCGACGCGGGTGCCGTGCCCACCGACCTGGCGGGGATGTTCGCCGCGATCTTCGCCGCGACCACCGCCGTCCCGGTCACGCCGCCCCCGGTCCCCGTGGTGCCGGTCGCGCTGCCCGAGGGCGGCGAGACGCCCGGTGCGACGCCGTGTGCCGAGGGTGGGATGCCGTCGCTCCCCGAGGGCTCCGTGCCCGCGGGGGGCGCGAACGGAACGCCGTCGCTCCCGGCCCTCGTGGCCCCGGGGCGGCCGCGCCACGACCGTGCCGGTGTGACACCGAGCGGCGTGGTTCCCACCCTCGCGCGCGGCACCGCACCGCAGGCCCCGGCCACGCCGCCGTCGGTCCCGACGAGCGACGATGCCGAGGCGCCGATCGCGCCCGCTCCGGTGCCGCCGACGTCCGAGTCCGGCCGACCGCTGCCCGCCGAGGCGACGACCGACCTGCCGAACGTCACGCCCACGCCGGTCGATCCGACGGTCGCGCGCATGCTCACCATGGTCGCCCCCGAGGCGCGTGCGATCACGCTGGCTCGCACCGCCGCGGTCGTCGCGGCGAACCCCGGTGCGCCCCTCGTGCCGAACGGCTCGCCGCGGCTCGACGTGCGCGGTCTCGCGTCGCGCGGTGACGCGCGCGGCGAGGGGGTCCTGCGCGACCTCTCGGCCGCGGTCGCGCGCGACGGTCTGCGCGTGGTCGCCTCGCGCACCGAGGACGGCCCGGCGGACACGTCCACGCGCAGCGGTCTGCCGGGTCGGGCCAAGGTTCGCGCGTCGGGCAAGGGCGAGGGCGTCAAGTCCGAGCCGTCCGCGCCCGCGGTCGCGCCCACCGAGGGCGCCGTGCCCACGCCGATCGTCGAGAAGCCCACGCCGGTGCCCACCCATGCGGCACTCGCCGGGATGACGCCGCACGCTCCGCGCATCGAGACGCCCGCCCCGCAGCAGGTCGCCGCCGCGGCGGGTCCGGCGCCGGTGCCCGACGAGAAGCCGCAGACCGCGAACCCGTCGCACGCGACGGTCGCGTTCGCCACGCCGGACGGTGGCGAGGGTCGTCTGCGTGTGTCCATGCGCGGCGACACGCTGCGCGCCACGTTGCATCTGCCGGACGCTTCGGCGGCCGAACGCATCGAGCAGGACCTGGGCGGGCTGTCGCGCGCGCTCCGGGCGCAGGGTTTCGAGGAGGCGCGGATCACGGTCGACGTGGCGCGGAACGCTTCGGCGGATCCCGGTCACGACGAACCGTCACCGCGTGAACAGAGGCAGTCGCGGGAACAGCAGCCGCACGCGAACGAGCGCCAGCCGCGCCGTGAGCGTGGGGCGTCCCGGGAAGAAAGGTAGGCCCGTCATGGTCGTCCCGATGTCCACCATCTCGTCGCTCGCGCCCTCGTCCACGGTCTCGCAGTCGCTGCTCGACTCCGTCAACGGCTCGCGGAACACGTCCACGGGCAGCACCTACGGCTCGCGTGACACCGTCGGCAAGGAGGCCTTCCTCAAGCTGCTCATCACGCAGCTCAAGAACCAGGACCCCACCAGCACGATGCAGCCGCACGAGTTCGCTGCGCAGCTCGCGCAGTTCAGCAGCGTCGAGCAGCTGACCACGCTCAACACCGGCATCCAGGACATCGCCGCGCAGGGTCAGCTCAACACGCTCATGAGCCAGACCGCCTTCTCGGCGTCGCTGGTGGGCAAGGACGTGATCGCGCAGGGCGATCAGGTCGACGTCCCGACCACCGGCGCGGGGCGCGTGCGCCTCGACGTCGGCATCGGCGGCGGCAACGTCGAGATCACGCTCAAGGACAAGAACGGTCACATCGTCGCGACGCGCCCGTTGGGCCGCGTCGAGGCGGGGGCCCACAACGTCGATCTGCCCGGCGACCTGCCGGCCGGCTCGTACACCTACTCGGTCAAGTGCACGGGCGCGAACGGTTCCGACGTCCCGGTGCGCACGTTCGTCACCGGCCAGGTCAGCGGTGTCCACTTCTCCAGCAGCGGCATCACGCTGCGCATCGGCAACCTCGAGATCCCGCTCGCCGATCTGTCCGAGCTCGGCCAGCCCTGATCGTCCCGTTCCCACTTTCATTCACGTACGACCCTGAACCCCGAAGAATCCCCGGAGGAAACACCTCATGATGCGAGCGCTCTTCGCCGGCGTGTCCGGCCTGCGGAACCACCTCACGCGTATGGACGTGATCGGTAACAACATCGCCAACGTCAACACGGTCGCGTTCAAGTCGTCGCGCGTCACGTTCAAGGAGGCCTTCGTCCAGATGGTCAGCGGCGCGTCGCGTCCGTCGGCCACGCTCGGCGGCACCAACCCGATCCAGATCGGCACGGGTGTGAACATGGGCAGCGTCGACCAGCTCTTCTCGCAGGGCAGCCTGGAGAACACGGGCCAGCCGCTCGACCTCGCCATCCAGGGCGACGCGTTCTTCGTGCTCAACAACGGCAACTCGAGCGTGTACTCGCGCGCCGGCAACCTGCAGCTGGACGCCAACGGCAATCTGATCAACCCGGGCACGGGCTACCTCGTGCAGGGCATCAACGCCGACGACCGCGGCCAGTTCACGAGCGGCACGGCGATCTCGGGCATCCACATCGGTCTGACCGACAAGGCGCCGGCGCAGGCCACGGGCAACATCTCGCTCACGGGCAACCTCGACAGCAGTGCCGCGGTCGGCGACGTGAAGTCCATGACGACGACGACCTACGACAGTACGGGCGCGCCGCACGTGCTCACGCTGACGTTCACGAACACGGGGCCGTCGCAGTGGGACTGGAGCGCGCAGGTGGGCGGCACGCCCCCGACCGCCACGGTCTCGCCGGCCGGCAGCGGCACGGTGACGTTCGGTTCCACGGGCCAGCTCACCGGCTTCACGTACCCGGGCGGTGCCTCGGGCATCACGCTCACGCCGTCGGGCGGTGGCCTGCCGTTCGCGATCGCGATCAACCCCGGCACGATGAACACGACCAACGGCCTCGCCGGGTTCGCCAACCCCTCGAACGCCGTCGTCCGCGAGCAGGACGGCTTCCCGGCCGGCTCGCTGGTCAACATCAGCGTCGATGCCACGGGCGTCATCAGCGGCTTCTTCGACAACGGCGTCACGCGCAGCCTGGCGCAGATCGCGCTGGCGACCTTCAACAACCCGGGCGGTCTGGTGCGCTCGAACGACGGCATGTACGCCAGCACGCCGAACTCGGGTCTGGCGGTCGTGGGCTTCGCCGGCGGTACGAGCCGCTCGACGATCACCCCGGGCGCGCTCGAGGGGTCCAACGTGGACATCTCGGCCGAGTTCACCAACATGATCGTCACCCAGCGCGGCTTCCAGGCGAACGCCCGCGTCGTGACGACGGCCGACGAGATCCTGAACGACCTCGTCAACCTGCGTCGCTGATCCGGGTAGCGGCAGGAAGCTCCGGAAACAAGTTCCGGTTTTCCGGTAGCGCATGAACAGGCCACGGGCCGCGACCTCGTCGCGGCCCGTGGTGCGTTTTGTGGGGACGGAATTGCCGCCTCGGCAAGCCGCTGTTCCGCAGCGGGTTGCGGGCTTGTGTGCAAGCGGGACGAGAAGGTGCCGCAAGCGGTCGGGAATTCCGGTCGGGTGGTACGCGCGTTGCAGTGGAGGGGAGGGACGGCAAACGCGTCCGCCCTGTCTCCGAACCGCGAGGACCCCATGAGCGACCACAAGGAAGAGAAAGCCGAAGCGCCCAAGCCCGCCGATGCGGGTGCCAAGAAGCCCGGTCCGCCGCTGCCCCTGATCGGGGCCGCCGTCGGGGCCCTGGTGCTGGGCTCGGTGCTCGGCATCTTCGTCCTCTCGCCGCGCTTCATGTCCTCGCGCAAGCCCGCCGATGCCGCGGCCACGTCCGCGGAGGGTGAGGGCGAGAAGAAGGGTGAGGCGAAGGGCGAGAAGGCCAAGGGCGGCCACGGTGAGAAGAAGGGTGGGCACGGCGAGAAGGCCGAGGGCGGTGCGGTCCACCGCATCGACAACCTGATCGTGAACCCCGCCGGGTCGCAGGGCCGTCGCTTCCTCATGATGTCGGTCGCCATCGAGGTGCCCGATTCCAAGATCGAGGCCCAGCTGCGCGAGCACGATGCGCAGTTGCGCGACGCCATTCTCGGCGCGCTCGAGGGGCAGTCCATCAACGTGATCACCGGTCTGGGCGGGCGCGACAGCGTGCGCGCCGCGATCCAGCGCGTCGTCGAGCCCATGGTGGCCGACGCCGAATACGTGCACGTCTACCTGCCGCAGTTCGTCCTCCAGTGAGCGCCGACGTCGTGAGCATCCGCCCCTGGCTGCAGCAGAAGGACGTGGACGCCCTGTTCGGCGATGCCGCGGCCCAGCCCGAGGTGCGCACCTTCGACTTCCTCGCGCCGCCGCGCTTGCCGCGCGAGCGTCGCGTGGTCATCGCCGCCGGGCTCGAGCGCCTGATCCCCGCGGTCGCCGCGCTCGCGTCGTCCCGGCTGCGCAAGCCCGTCGAGGTCACGGGCTCGGAGTTCGAGACCGTGCGCGCGGGCGACCTCGTCAACGCGCTGCCCAACCCGTGCGCGGCCTGGCCGATCCCGGTGGGCGGCGCCATGGCGATCGTCGATCTGGGTGTGCCGTTCGCACTCGCCGTGGTCGACCGGGCGTTCGGGGGCCACGGCGAGGCGGTCGCGTTGCAGCGCGCGCTCACGCCGCTCGAGCAGCGCGTCGCCGACGGCGTCGCCGCGGGTGTGCCCGCCCTGCTGCGTGACGCGCTCCACCTGCCGGGTGTCGCGGCCGCGCCGCTCGCCGGCACCGCCGAACCCACCACCCTGCCGCTGCGGGCGCGCGACGAGGTGTTCGTCGTGTTCCGCCTCGCGCTCATCGGCGACGGACTGGATGCGACGTGGACGCTCGGCCTGCCGCTCGAGGCGTTCGAGCCGCTGTTCGCCACCGTCGAGGCCGCGCCCGCCCCGGCCCCGGTCATGAGCGTCGAGAACGCGCGCGAGCTGCAGTTGGCGCACGTCGGGATCGTCGTGCGGCTGCCGTTGTTCCGCGTGCGCGCGGGCCAGCTCGTCGAACTCGCCGTCGGCGACACGCTGCCGACCGGGCATGCGACCGGCACGCTCGTCGAGGTCCTCGTCAACGGCAACGTCCGCTTCCGCGGCACCGTGGGTCAGGTGCGGGGCCGCCTGGGTCTGCAGATCACCGAAACCGTGTCCCACCCGCAGCCGGCGCGCCCGGCCCGCGATCGTGAAGGGAGAGCCCTGTGAGTGCTTTCGAGATGTCCGAGCCCACCCGTGCCGCCGGGGGTTCCGACCTCAAGGCGGTGGCCGGCTTCGACGCGCTGCTCGACGTGACCATGCCGATCGTCATCGAGATCGGTCGCTCGCACCTCACCGTGCAGGAGGTGCTGCAGCTCGCGCCGGGTTCGGTCGTCACGCTCGACCGCGCGGTGGGGGAGCCGGTCGACCTGTACGTGTCCGACCGCCGCTTCGCGCAGGGCGAGATCGTCGTGGTCGACGACCGCTTCGGCGTGCGCGTCACGCGTCTGCTGGTCGGCGGCACCACGGAGGCCGCGTGACCACGGCCCTGCAACTCGTCGCGGCCCTCGCCGTGACCCTCGGCGTGATGCTCGTGACGCTGCGGTTCCTGCAGCGCGCCCGCTCCGGCGGCGTCGCGCGCGTGCCGCTGCGCGTCCTGCAGCGCGTCGAGACCGGCCCACGCCAGGCCATCGCCCTGGTGCAGGTCGTGGACCGCGTGCTCGTCGTCTCGCTCGCCGACGGCGGCTCGCGCATGCTCACCGAACTGACCGAGTCCGAGCGCGCGCAGGTGCTCACGCCCGTCGCGTCCGCTCCCGCCACCGCGCCGACCCCTGCGCCCACGTCGTGGGCCGCGATCGCCAAGCTGGCCGGACTGGGCGCGTGCCTCGTGCTCGCGGGCCTGCTCACGATCGCGCCGCAGGCGCACGCCGCCGCCGCGACCAAGCCCGCGGCGGCGGCCGCCTCGGCCAAGCCCGCGGCGCCGTCGGCGAGCCCGATCGCGATCCCCGCCGTGCTCGCGCCCAACGCGCCCAAGGTGGACGTCCGGCTGGGTTCGGGCGCCGGTGCGCTGCAGATGAGCGGCACCGTGGGTCTGGTCGTGTTCATGGGCTTCCTCACGCTGCTGCCCGCGATCGTGCTGCTCATGACCAGCTTCACGCGCATCCTGATCGTGTTGCACTTCCTGCGCTCGGCCCTCGGCACGCAGACCACGCCGCCGTCGCAGCTGCTCGCGGCGATCGCGATCCTGCTCACCGCGGTGATCATGAACCCCGTGCTGCAGCGCACGCAGCAGGAGGCGCTCAACCCGTACTTCGAGGGCCGCATCACGCAGGCCGAGGCGTACAACCGCGGCATCGTGCCGTTCCGCGAGTTCATGCTCACGCACACGCGCGAGAAGGACCTGGCGATGTTCGCCGAAGCGAGCGGCGTGAGCGCGAACCGTTCGGCCGAGGAGATGCCGATCGTGTCGATCATCAGCGCGTTCGTCACGAGCGAGCTGCGCACCGCGTTCCAGATGGGTTTCGCGCTGTTCCTGCCGTTCGTCGTCGTGGACGTCGTGGTCGCGTCGGTCCTCATGAGCCTCGGCATGTTCATGCTGCCGCCCGCGATGATCTCGCTGCCCTTCAAGCTGCTCCTGTTCGTGCTGGCCGACGGCTGGAGCCTGGTGTTCCAGAACCTCATCGCGAGCTTCCGCTGACATGTCCAACGCCCTCGCCATCGACTTCATGCGCAGCGCCATCCAGATGGCGCTCATCGTGGCCTCGCCGCTGCTCGTGGCGGCGCTGCTCGTCGGCCTCGTGGTCGGCGTGCTGCAGGCCGTCACGCAGATCCAGGAGCAGACGCTGGCGTTCATCCCCAAGCTGCTCGTCATGACCCTGGTCCTCGTCGGGCTGCTGCCGTGGTTCCTGCAGCACCTCGTGGACTACCTCGTCGGCGTCCTCAACACCCTGCCGAATCTCGCGGCATGACCCCCGACGCCCTGCAGCAGGCCCTGACCCCGGACCGTTGGCCCGCGCTGTTGTTCGTGACCGCGCGGATCACCGGGCTCATGCTGTCCGCGCCGCTGTGGTCCATGAACGCGATGCCGCGCGCGGTGCGCGCGGCCGTCACGGTCGTGCTCGCGATCCTGCTGCTGCCCGCCGCGCCCGCGCTCGCGCTGCCCGAGCAGCCGTTCGAGCTCGTGATGCCGCTCGCGCTCGAGGTCCTGGTCGGGGTCGCGATCGGCACGACCGCGGCGGTGCTCGTGCAGGGCGCCGCGTTCGCCGGCGAGATCCTGGGCGTGCAGATGGGGCTGTCCATGGGCCCCGCGGTCATGGTGCTGCCGGACCTGCCGAACTCCGAGCTCGGGCACCTGTTCGGTCTGTTCGCGACGGTCATCTATCTGGGCCTCGACGGGCATCTGGCGCTGCTGCGCGGCCTCGCCGACAGCCTGCGCGCGCTGCCGCCCGGCGGCGCGTTCGACCTCGTCTCGGGCGCCACGGTCACGGTGAACCTGCTGGGCGCGATGTTCGCGACCGCGGTCTCGGTCGCCGCGCCCGTGCTCGCGACGTTGCTGCTCGTGCATCTGGCGATGGCGCTCCTCAACCGCGCCGTGCCGCAGCTCAACTCGCTCATGAACTCGTTCCCGATCACGATCGGGCTCGGGCTGCTCACGCTGGGCGTGACGCTGCCGGTGATGACCGGCGCGCTCGCGCACGGCCTCGACCAGTTGCCCGCGATGGTGGACCACACGCTCGGCGCGTGGGGCGCGGTGGCGGGGGGACGGTAGGCCATGTCCGACAGCGCCCAGGAGAAAACCGAGAAACCCACCGCCAGGCGGCGGCAGCAGGCTCGTGACGACGGTCAGGTCGCGCGCAGTCCCGAGCTGTCGTCGGCGGCGGTGACGCTCGCCGGCGTCGCGCTGCTGGGCGCGACCGGCACCGCCGCGATCGGCACGCTCACCGTGGGCCAGCTGCGCACCTCGACGGCGGCGCTCGCGCTGGGCGAGCGCATGGGCCCCGGTGAACTCATCGGTTCGACGCGCGCGGTCGTGCTCGGCACGATCGGCGCGCTGCTGCCGTTGTTCGTCGTCGTCGCGGCCGCCGCGATCGTGGCCGGCGTCGCGCAGACGCGCGGCATGGTGTCGTTCAAGGCGATCGCGCCCAAGTGGTCGAACATCAATCCCGCGAGCGGCCTCAAGCGCATGCTCGGCACCGACGCGGTCGTGGCGCTGCTGCGCGCCCTGCTCAAGGTCGCCGGCATCGGTCTGCTGGCGTGGAGCGTGCTCTCGGCCGCGCGCCCCGAGCTGCTCGCCCTGGCGGGCGTGGGCCCGAGCGGCGTGGCGCAGGTGCTGCACGCGTACGCGCTCAAGTTGGCGTGGATGGTCGGTGCGGCGTTCTTCGTGATCGCGGTGATCGACTGGGTGTGGCGCTGGATGCAGCTCGAGAAGAAGCTGCGCATGTCGCGCCAGGAGATCGTGCAGGAGAATCGCGAGAGCGAGGGCGATCCCATGGTCAAGGCGCGCCAGCAGAGCATCGCCCGGGCGCGTGCCCGCCAGCGCATGCTCCAGAACGTCAAGAAGGCCGACGTCGTGGTCGTCAACCCGACGCACGTCGCCATCGCCCTCAAGTACGACCTCGACGAGAGCCCCGCGCCGATGGTGCTCGCGATGGGCGAGCGTCTCCTCGCGCAGCGCATCAAGGAACTCGCGCGCAAGCACGACGTGCCGATCGTCGAGAACACGCCGGTCGCGCGCGCCCTGCTCGCCTCGGCGCAGGTCGGTCGCCCGATCCCGCCGGCGCTGTACGCCGCCATCGCCGAGATCCTCGCCTTCGTGTACCGCCAGCGCGGCCGCCTCCCCGGCGGTGGTCGCCTCACCCTTGACGGAGGTCGCTCGTGAGCAGCGTCACCCTGCCCAGCGCCGTGTCCGCCCCTGTGACGTCCACCGCGCACCCGCACGCGCCCACCGTGCCGCACGGTGCCACCCCGGCGGGCGGCAGCGTGACGCTGCCCGGACCCGCGCGCCGCCTGTTCTCGGCCAACGCCGAGACCCTGCTCGCGATCGGCGTCGTGGTCATCGTCGCGCTGCTCGTCATGCCGCTGCCGCCGTTCCTGCTCGACGCGCTGCTCGCGATCAGCTTCGGCCTGTCGATCGTGACGCTCATGCTCACGATCAACACGCACGACCCGATCGAGTTCAACGTCTTCCCGAGCCTGCTGCTGCTCATGACGCTGTTCCGACTCGGCCTCAACGTCACGAGCACGCGACTCATCCTGGGCTCCGGTCACGCCGGCCAGGTCATCGCGGCGTTCGGCAGCTTCGTGATCGGCGGCAACGTCGTCGTCGGTCTGATCATCTTCCTCATCCTGGTGGTCATCAACTTCGTCGTCATCACCAAGGGCGCCGGGCGCATCGCCGAGGTCGCCGCACGCTTCACCCTCGACGCCATGCCGGGCCGCCAGATGAGCATCGACGCCGACCTCGGCGCCGGCCTCATCGACGAGGTCGAGGCCCGTCGCCGCCGCGAGGAGATCAACCGCTACGCCGACTTCTACGGCTCCATGGACGGCGCCGCCAAGTTCGTGCGCGGCGACGCGGTCGCCGCCCTCGTCATCACGGGCGTGAACCTGGTCGGCGGCTTCGTGATCGGCATGACGCAGCGCGGCATGACGGCCGGCGAGGCGCTCACCACGTACAGCATGCTCACCATCGGCGACGGTCTGGTCACCCAGATCCCGGCGCTCATCGTGAGCACCGCGGCCGGTATCCTGGTCACGCACGGCTCCAACAACGGCGGCATGGCCGGCACCATGGTGGCGCAGTTCACGCGCAGCCCGCGCGCGCTGTGGACGGCCGCCGGCGTGCTGTCCGCGTTCGCGATCGTGCCCGGGCTGCCGCCGCTGCCGTTCCTCATGCTGGGTGGCGCGTGCGCGTTCCTCGCGCGGCGACTGTCCACGGCCAAGCCCGCGCCCGCCGCCGCCGCCGAGACCGCCGCCGAGGCGCCGGCCACCAGTGATGCGCCGCCCATCCAGGAGGTGCTGTCGCTGGAGCCGCTCGAACTCGAGGTGGGCTACGGCCTGGTGCCGTTCGTGGACGAGCGCAAGGGCGGCACGCTGCTGCAGCGCGTGAGCGTGCTGCGCAAGCAGCTCGCGTTCGAGCTCGGCATGATCGTGCCCTCGGTGCGGATCCGCGACAACATCCAGCTCGCGGCGCACGAGTACACGGTGAAGATGCGCGGCGTGCGCATCGGTGGCGGCGAACTGCCGCCGGGGCAGTGGCTCGCGGTGGACACGCGGGGCGTCGGCGCGCCGCTCGAGGGGATCAAGACGACCGATCCCAGCTTCGGGCTGCCCGCCGTGTGGATCGCCCCCGAGCAGCGCGCGACCGCCGAGTCGTCGGGCTGGGTCGTGGTCGAGCCGCTCGCCGTGCTCTCGACGCACCTGCTCGAGACCATCCGCGAGCACGCCGCCGACCTGCTCAGCCGCCAGCACGTGCGCGAGATGCTCGACAGCCTCAAGGAGTCGCACCAGGCCCTCGTCGAGGACCTCATCCCGAACCGCCTCAGCGTCGGGCAGGTGCACCGCGTCCTGCAGCGCCTGCTGCGCGAGGGGCTGCCCGTGCGCGACCTCGTCACCATCCTCGAGGCGCTCTCGGACGGCGCGGACGCGACCAAGGACCCCGAGGCGCTGGCGGAGCACGCCCGCCGGGCGCTTTCGCCGGTCATCGCGGACATGCTTGCCGGTCCGAGCGGCACGATCCGCGCGTTCACGCTGGGTCCGAAGCTCGAGGTCGCGCTCATGCAGTTGTTCAGCCCGCGCCCGAACGGCCCCGCCAGCACGCTCGATCCCGAGGCGCTGCACCGTTCGCTCGGGGCGTTGGAACGACTCGTGCAACAGCAGCGTCGGGAGGGGGGCAACGTGCCCCTCATCGCGCCGCCGGGACTGCGTCTCGGGGTGCGTCGCCTGACCGAACCCGTGCTGCCCCGTCTGGTGGTCGTCTCGCTCGCCGAGCTGCCCCCGCAGACCCCCATCGAGAACATCGCCACCTGGGAGCTGACCGATGCCGCGTGAGATCCTGTTCGGAACCGACATCCCCGCGCTGCTCGCGCGGGCGCGCAGCCGCTTCGGCGACGACGCGCGCGTGGTCTCGCTCAAGCGCGCGCCGGTCGGCGGCTTCGAGCTCCTGGCGGAGGAGGCGGGCCCCGCGGGGCCGCGGCTCGAGCCCATGCGACCCGACGGCCTCGAGCAGGCGCGCCGCGACAAGCGCGGCCCGCGCGTGATCGCGCTCGTCGGTCCCACCGGCAGCGGTAAGACGACCACGCTCGCCAAGCTCGCCAACCACGAAGCCGTGTTCGGCCGCGACCGCGTGGGCCTGATCTGCCTCGACACCTACCGCGTCGGCGCGATCGAGCAGTCGCGCGCCTACGCGGAACTGTCGCGCCTGCCGCTCGAGGTCGCCTACGAACCGCGCGATCTGGTGCGTGCCCTCACGCGTCTGCGCGATCGCGACGTCGTGCTCGTGGACACCGCCGGCCGCGCCCCGTCGCGCCCCGGCGATCTGCGCGAGATGAAGGAACTGCTCGCCGTGCTCGCCCCGAGCGAGGTGCACCTGACGCTGCCGGCCGGGCTCGACCCGCGTCGCGCACGCGCGGTCATCGCCCAGCATCGCGTGCTCGGCGTGACGCACCTCGTCGCGACCAAGGTGGACGAGTTCCCTGACGACACCGTCGTCCGGGCGCTGGCGGCCGAGACCGGCCTGCCGATGCGCTGGATGACCACCGGGCAGGAGGTGCCCGCCGACCTCGCGTGGGCCGGCGCACCGTTGCCTCAGGAGGCCGTGTGAAGGACCAGGCCAGCGCACTGCGCGATCGTCCGTACCGGCAGGAAATGCCGGAAGTTCCTGCCGAATCGCCCGCGATCATCGTCGGCGGCGGCAAGGGCGGGGTGGGGGTCTCGGTGCTCGCGACCCTGATCGCCGCGGGGCTCGCACGCAGCGGTGCCCGCGTGCTGCTCATGGACGCCACCCTCAATCAGGGCAACCTGCACCTGCTGCTCGGTGCCACGCCCCGGCTCACGCTCGAGGCGGTGCTCACCGGTGAGGCCTCGCCCGAGGAACTGGTGATGCCCGTCGCCGAGAACCTGTGGCTGCTGCCGGCCGCGTCCGGGGCCGAGCGCGTGCACGCGCTCACCACCATGGACCGGGCGCGTCTCCAGGTGCGTCTGGCGGGCGTCATGGACGATTACGACGTCACCGTGGTGGACGCGGGCACGGGCATCGAGGGGGTGCTGCGCGCCACGCTCACGCGCAGCACGCGCGTGGTCGCGATCACGTCGCCCGAGCCGGCGGCGCTCGCCGACACCTATGCGCTCGTCAAGATCCTGTCGCACGAGGCGCCCACCGTCCCGGTGGACCTCGTCGTCAACCGCACGTTCGACGCCGCCGAGGGCGAGGCCGCGACGAGCCGCCTGCAGGACGCGACCGCGCGGTTCCTGGGCCGCACGTTGGGTTCGCTCGGCGCGGTGCCCGAGGACGTGACGCTGGCACGCGCCGTGCGTCATGCGCAGTCGTTGTTGGACCACGAGGTCCGAGTGGCGCCGATCGTCGGCCGCCTCCTCGCGTGTGTCCCGTCATCCGTCGCCATGGGAAGGGTCGCCTCGTGAGCCGCCTCAACGAAGTCCTGTGGCAGCGCTACCGTGGGCAGGGGGACCTGCAGGCCCGGACCCAGCTGCTCGACAGCTATCTGGGTCTCGTGCACCACACCGCGCACGAGATGCGGCGCCATCGCGCCGGCAACGTCGAGCTCGACGACCTCGTCGGCGCGGGCACCGTGGGGCTGGTGCAGGCGCTCGAGGGCTTCGAGCCCGAGCGCGGGCTGGCGTTCAGCACCTACGCGATGCCGCGCATCCGCGGCGCGATGCTCGACGAGATCCAGTCGCGCGACTGGTCGCCGCGCACCGTGCGCGTGCGTCGGCGGCTCCTCGCGGAGGCGCGCGCCCATCTGCAGCAGTCCCTGGGCGGGCTGCCCACCGAGGCGCAGGTCGCCGAGCGCATGGGCGTGGACATGCCGACGTACCACAAGTGGGTGGGCGAGGTGGAGGGCCGCAGCATGGTCGCCCTCGACCACACGCCGCGCGGCGTCGAGGACGAGCCGCTGCACGATCTCATCCCCGATGAGCGCGTGCCCGAACCGGGTGCGGCCATCATGGAGGAGCAGCAGCTCGACCAGCTGCGCGAGGGGCTGCAGTCGCTGCCGTCCAAGGATCGCATGGTGCTGGCGCTGTACTACTACGAGAACCTGACGCTGCGTGAGATCGGCGAGGTGCTGCACGTGTCCGAGTCGCGCGTGTCGCAGATCCACGGGCGGGCCCTCAAGCGCCTGCGCGCCGAGATCGAAGCATGAACCTGGACCCGCGCCGCACCCTGTGGGGGCCCGTGCTGCTGACCGTCGTGTTGCTGGCGGTCGGTGGGCTGCTGCCGCATGGCGAGGCGTCGAGTCCCGCGGCACGTTCGGGTGCGAGCGCGTCGTGGCTCGCCCCGCCGTCGTGGCCGGCGTTCGCGCTGCGCGAGGCGGTGCTCCTGCATCCGGCGAGCGCGGTCGCCTCGTGGGGACCGTCGTGGCCGGCGTTCGCGTTGCGGCCGAATCCGCAGCCCGTGGCGCGCGTGGCCTCGCCGCGCGCGATCGCGCATCCCGCCGCCGCACCATTGCGCTGGGTGCGCGGCACGATCGTCGTGGCGGGCGCGTTCGCGTTCGCGGTGCTCCTCGCGTTCGCCGCACTCGCCGTGTTCGTGGCCCCGCGGCTGCGCGGGGCGCGTCGCCGGCGCGGTGGGGTGGACCTGGCGCTGCGCGTGCTCACGCTGGCCGAACGCGGCGTGGAGCAGCGGCACATCGCCCGGCACGCCGGGCTGCCGCGCGATGCCGTGCGCGCCATGCTGCACCACTCGGCGCAGACCCCGCGCGCCTGAGTCCGCCGCGCGTCCCGCGACGCGCCGTCCGGCAATCCCTGCCGAGTCCGCGGACGAACGTTCCGGTCGCTCCGTCCGGTCGCGTCGCGTGGGTTCCCGATCGTGCCGCCTCTGCCGTCGGCGCGGCCGTTCGCGCCCAGCCGCGGGACCTCGCGTGTCACTTGAATCGGGCTCGTCATGCGCTCGCGCGCAACGAGTTACGGGCTTGCGCGAAAGCAGTGCGCGAATCCTGCGCCCGGGGTGCGCGCGGTGCGACGAACGAGGCACACCGCTTGCAGTAGAGCCCCACCGGACGGACCCACGCCATGTCGGCGCGGCCGTGCCGGAGGACGACATGCCGATCCATGGCATCGTGAACACCGCCCGGTCCCTGGGCTACTGGTTGCGCTCGCAGGAGGTGACGGCCAACAACCTGGCCAACGCCAACAGCGACGCGTTCAAGGTGGACCGGATCACGGCCCGTCAGCTCGACGGCGCGCCGTTCCCGCAGGCCGTGATGCACACCGACCTGCGGCAGGGAACGCTGCGCGAGACCGGTCGTCCGCTCGACGTCGCACTCGACGGGGACGGCTTCCTCGTGGTGCAGACCGACCGCGGCGAGCGACTCGTGCGCGGCGGCTCGCTGCAGATCGATCCCGCCGGGCGGCTGACCGACGGTCATGGCGCACCGGTGCTCGGCGAGAACGGTCCCATCCTGGCGGCCGGCGGCACGCTCGAGGTGCACGGTGACGGCAGCGTGCTCGTGGACGGCGCGCTCGTCGGACGCCTGCGCACCGTGCAGGTGCCGGGACAGCAGCTTCAGAAGGAGGGCTCCGGCCGCTTCCAGGCGCTCGCGCCGATGCGGCCCGCGCCCGAGGGCGCGGTGCGCGTGCAGCAGGGGCGCATCGAGGAGCCCAACGTGGACCCGTTGCTCGGCATGGTGGACCTGGTCGCGATCCAGCGCGCCTATGCCGCGAACCTCGACGCCCTGCACGCGATGGACGGTGTGCTGGGCACGGTCGTCAACCAGGTGGGTCGCGTCGAGTGACGCGCGGATCGGGCGCCGCCAGCGCGGTCCGCCCACGGAGGACAGCACCATGAACTCGAGTCTCAGGACGTCCGCGAGCGGCATGCTCGCCCAGCAGCGGATGATCGACGTCATCGCCAACAATCTGGCGAACGTGAACACGACCGGCTTCAAGCGCAGCCGCGTCAGCTTCGAGGACGTGCTCTACGAGACCGTCCGCGAGGGTCGCATCGCCGATGCGCAGAGCAAGGAGACGCTCGCGCCGGTGCAGATCGGCAAGGGCGTGCGCATCGCCGGCGTGCTGCGCATGCACGCGCAGGGTTCGGCCGAGACGACGGGCCGCCCGCTCGACCTGTCGATCGAGGGCGACGGCCTGTTCCAGGTGCAGCGGCCCGACGGCACGGTGGCCTACACGCGCGACGGCAACTTCTCGCTCGACGCCTCGGGTGCGCTCGTCACCAACTCGGGTTACCCCGTGCTGCCCGGGCTCACGATGCCGGCCGACGCGACCGAGATCGCCATCTCGCCCAACGGCACCGTGAGTGCGCGACTGCCGGGCTCGAGCGAACCGACCGAGGTCGGTCGCCTCGAACTCGCGCGCTTCCTCAACCCGAGCGGCCTGTCCGCCATCGGTGAGAACCAGTACGTCGCCACCGACGCGTCGGGCGAGCCGGTCACCGGATTGGCGAGCGAGGACGGCTTCGGGCGCGTCCTGCAGGGCACGCTCGAATCGAGCAACGTCGAAATGGTGCAGGAGATGACCGACATGATCGCCGCGCAGCGGGCCTACGAGATCAACTCCAAGGCGGTGCGTACCGCCGAGGAGATGATGCAGCAGAGCAATGATCTCCTGCGTTGAGCTCCTGATCGCGGGGCTGCTGGCCGCCCCGGTGCCGGCCGCCGTCGAGGCGAACGTCCGTGCGGGTCTGTCCGCACGCTGGCGCGTCGAGGCGGAGCGGTTGGACCTGGCGTGGGGTCGCACGGACGCGGCCCTGCGCGAGGACGCCACGGTGGCGCTGTCCGGCGCGGGCCGCGAGGGCTGGGTGTCGGTGACGCTGACCGTGCCCGGGCGACCCGCGCAGGTGATGCGCGTGCGTGCGGGGGTGCGGCAGCGCGTGCCGGTGGCCGCACACGATCTGGTGGCGGGCGTGAAGGTGACGGCGGACGACATCGCCTGGCGCGATCGCACGGTGTGGGGGCCGCCGCAGGACGGTCGGCCCGGCCCGGGCGACGTCGGGCCCGGCTGGCAGGTGCGCCGTGCGCTCACCGCGGGCGAGCCGCTCGCGTGGCCCGCGGTCGCGCCGCCGCTCGCGGTGCAGGCCGGCACGCCGGTGACCTTGGTGTGGACGCAGGGCGGGGTGCGCGTGACGCGCCCCGGGATCGCGGTCAACGGCGCCGCCCGCGGGGGTTGGGTGCAGGTGCGTGTCGACGGTCGCGCCGATCGTTTCGTCGGTCAGGCGACCGGCGACGGTGAAGTACGTCTTCCGGGAGGGATGCGATGAACGTTCCGAACAGGCGGTCCGTGACGGTGCGGGGGATCGGGTGGGCGCTCGTCGCGCTCGTCCTGACCGTCGCATCGGCGGCGGCCCAGACCGACACCACCGCCGTGCCGGCGGACACGACCGCCGCGACCGCGGCGAGTGCGAGTGCGGCACCGGTGCGGCACGCCGCGCCGCGCGCGAGCTGGTTGTCGGACCGCATGCCGCTCGGCCCCGGGGACCTGGTCACCGTGGTCGTGGACGAGCAGACGGCCTCGCGCGAGCGCGTCTCGCGCATCGCCGACGGCAATCGCACGATGAACAACCGCCTGCGCATGGACACGCCGACCGGGGCGCAGGGCATGGCGCTGCAGAGCGCCAGCCTCAACAACTCGCGCGACGTGGGCGAGGCGGGGCGCACCGGCGATCTGACCGCGGTGCTCACCGTGCGCGTCGTCGAGGTCGAGCCCACCGGCGCGCTGCGCATCCACGGCACGCGCAAGGTGTCGGTGGACGGCCGCCTGCAGGACATCGTCCTCGACGGCGTCGTGCGCGCCGAGGACGTGGACGGTTCCAACCGCGTGCTCTCGAGCCGCATCGGCGACGCGGTCATCACGTACAAGGGCGGGAAGATCGGTCCGCGCACGGGGATCCTGGGCAAGGTGCTCGGGATGCTGTGGCCATGAGCGCGCGTCGTGGGGTTCGCACGGTGCGTCTCGCGGCGTGGGCGCTGCTGGGGCTGCTCGTCGCGGGCGCTGGACACGGGGCGACCGCGCGCGTCGGGGAGCTCACGCGTCACGTGGGTGACGTGCCGCGCCGCATCGTGGGCTACGGGCTCGTGACCGGGCTCGACGGCACGGGCGATCGCAGCCTGGGGCGCGCGTCGGCCGGTTCGCCGAGCGTGCGCGCGGTGGCGAATCTGCTGCGGCGATTCCAGATCGAGGTGCCCGCGGAGCAGTTGCGTCTGCGCGACGTCGCCGCGGTGCTGGTGACCGCCGAGGTCTCGCCGTGGCTGCGGCCCGGTGGACGCTTCGACGTGCAGGTGAGCGCGCTCGGCGACGCCACGTCGCTGCGCGGCGGCACGCTGTGGATCACGCCGCTCGTCACCGACCCGGGCCAGCCCGCGATCGCGACCGCGCAGGGTTCGATCCTCGTCGCGACGCCGTCGGACGACCGGGCGACCGCGTTCGTGCGCGTCAACAGCGGGCGTGTGCCGGGCGGCGGCGTGCTCGAGGTCGAACAGGAACTCCCGGTGTCCGAGCCGCGACTGCTGCTGCAGGAGCCGGACCTGCGCACCGCGAACCAGTTGGTCGAGGCGATCGACGCGGCGTTCGGCGCGGGCACGGCCACGCTCGAGGACGCCGGGGCGATCACGCTCAAGGTGCCCGCGGGACGTCCCGCCGCGCGCTGGCTGGCGGCGGTGGACACGGTCACGGTGCGTCCGCCCGAGGTCGCGCGCGTCATCATCGATGCGCGCGACGGCACGGTGGTCGCGGGTGGTGACCTGCGGGTCGCGGCCGCCGTCGTCAGTCGCGGGGGCGTGACGCTGCAGATCGGCGGCGCCGGCGCGTCGGGCGAGGGGCTCGTGAAGGTGGCGGCCGACGCCTCGGTGCAGGAGGTCGCGGCGGGTCTGCACGCGGCCGGTGCCCAGGGCGCCGACATCGCCGCGGTGTTCGAATCGCTGCGCGCGGCCGGCGCGCTGCGCGCGCAGGTGGTGGTGCGATGACGCCCGACGCCATCCGCCCCTCACGGGACGTGGCGCGTGACCCGCACGTGCAGTTGCGGCGCACCGCCGACGCCATGGAGTCGTTGTTCCTGAATCAGATGTTCCAGGCCATGCGCGAGACCGTGTCGCACTCCGAGGGGAGCGACGACCCGGCGCGTGAGATGTACACCGGCCTGCTCGACCAACAGATCGCCGGCCTGGCCGCGGGCAAGGACACCCACGGCCTCGGCGAAGCCCTGTATCGCCAGTTGGCGCGTCGACTCGATGCGACCGCCGCATCCCCCAACCCCGAAGGGAAGTGACCATGGCCACCCCGATCCTCACCGAGCCCCGCGTCACCGGTTCGTCGGCGTTCACCGGTCTGGCCGAGATCCTCGCGCAGGAGACGCGCGGTCTCGAGGAATTCTCGGACGTGCTCGATCGTCAGCGCGGTGCGGTGCGACAGAGCGACCGCGAGATGCTCGACGCCACGACCGAGGACCTCGACCGGCTCCTGCTGCGTCTGGGTCAGCTGAGCGCGCAGCGTCAGGCCATGGTGGACCAGCTCACCGGGCGTCCCGGCGAGCGCATGAGCACGATGTTGCGCGAGCTCGGTGCGAGCGCACCCGCGGTGCTCACGCGGGCGCACGACGCGTTGCGCCACGCGGCCGAACGCGCGGCGCGCACGTCGCGCGTCAACAGCGTCGTGCTGCGGCGCGTGCTCGATTCCGAGCGCGCCTTCCTGCAGTCCCTGTTCCGCGAGGGCCCGGCGATCGGTTATCCGGGCTCGACCTCCGCACCGCCGTCCGGGGTGCTCCTCGATCGTCAGGGGTGAACCATGTCGCTCTCGAGTCTGTTGAGCATCGCGCGGTCGGCGCTGTTGGCGCAGAAGCGCGCCATGGAGGTGACCGCGAACAACGTCGCCAACGCGCAGACGCCCGGCTACAGCCGCCAGCGCCTCGAGATGGTCGCGGCGAATCCGGTGCGCACCGCCGAGGGCATGATCGGTCGCGGCGTGACCACCGGACTCGTGCAGCGCACCCGTGACACGTTCTACGACGACACCTATCGGCGCGAGTCGGGGCTGTTCTCGCAGTCGTACACGCTGCAGCAGGGGCTGCGGCAGATCGAGGACGCGATCGGCGAGCCGTCCGACGTCGGACTGTCGGCGGCGATCGATCGCATGTTCCACTCGTTCTCGGACCTCGCCAACGATCCGGCGAGTCCCGCCGCGCGCGATCTCGTGTGCCAGGCCGGTGATCGACTCGCCAAACAGCTCAACCAGCTCGACACACGGCTCACCGTGTCCTCGGCGGACGCCATGTCGCGTCTGGACGCCGAGGTCGGGCAGGCCAACGAACTGCTGCGCCGCATCGGCAAGCTCAATCAGGACATCCTGGCGTCCGGGGGGCAGGGTGCGGTGGACCTGCAGGACCAGCGCGACCTCGCCATCGACCAGCTCTCGAACCTCATCTCGGTCAAGGTCGTGCGGCACGACGACGGCACCGTGACGGTGATGAGCGAGGAGTCGAATCTCGTCGATCGCGTGCTGCCGACGCAGCTCAGCCTCACCGGTAGTCCACCCGCGATCGGCATCCTCGATGCCGGTGGCTCCCCGGTGAACCGTATCGGCGGCAGCATCGGTGGCTCGCTCGACATGGTGAACAACCGCGTGCCCGCCCTGCGCGCGCAGCTCGATCAGCTGGCCGCGAACCTGGTGAGCGAGGTCAACACCGTGCACCGCAGCGGCTTCACCGCCACGGGCGCGACGGGCACGAACTTCTTCGACCCCACCAAGCTGACCGCCGGCGGCATCAAGCTCACCGACGCGCTCATGGCCTCCAGCCAGGCCGTCGCCGCGGGCGGTACGAACCTCGCGGGCGACGGCGACGTGGCGCTGCAGCTGGCGCAGTTGGGCAACAAGGGCATCTCCGGCCTCTCGGGGCGATCGTTCCGGGATTTCTACTCCGGCGTCGCCGCCGGCGTCGGTCTCGCCGCGAGCGGTGCGGCGAGCGACTGCGACGTGCAGCAGGCCCTCGTCGATCAGGCCGATCAGCAGCGCACCGCGGTGAGCGGGGTGTCGGTGGACGAGGAGATGATCGGCCTCATGGCGCAGCAGCAGGCCTATGGGGCGGCGGCCAAGATCATCACGATGGCCGACGAGATGATGCAGATGCTGCTGCAGACGATCTGACGCACGATCCCACTCGCGTGAAGCCCCCGACGAGCGTTCGGCTCGTCGGGGGCTTCCGTGTCTCG
>CAZZLY010000011.1:0-19943 GCA_964655175.1 uncultured bacterium | reverse complement strand
GCGCTCACGGGCGAGTCGGCGTTCTCGAGGACGGCGCGCAGGTGCACGATCACGAGCGGGTCGTAGAGCGTGCCGGACTGCTCGGCCATGCGCTCGAGCACCGCGGACGCGGGCGGGGCGTCGGGGCGTTCGCGCGCGAGCAGATAGTCGTGCGTGGCGCGCAGGATGCGGGAACGCATCGGGATCTGCCCGCTCATGAAGTGGCCCGGGTGCCCGGTGCCGTCCCAGTTCTCGTGCATGCCCGTGAGCAGTTCCACGGCCTGCGCCAGTTCGGGGAACGGTTCGAGCAGACTCGTCGCGGCCTGGGTGATGGACCACTCCCAGCCCGGTTCGCCCGGCACGCCCGTGCCCACGCGGGGCAGTGCCAGTCGGCCGACCTCGCGCAGGCGCGACGCGAGCTGCAGTCCCGGCAGCATGTCGTCGGGGATCGTGAACCGCTCCGCGACCTGCATGGCGAGCTCCGCCCAGCGGTTGGAGCGCTCGGTGGTGCCGGGCAGCGCACGATCGAGGATCGTGAGCATGAAGCCGCTCAGGCGCTGCACCTGCGCCGAGGTGGCCTCCCGCAGGCGTACGACCTCGCGACCCGTCTCGTGCGCCTCGCGGCGCGCGCGGCCGAGCAGCAGCACCATGCGCAGACGCTCCGGCACGTCGGGCGAGTCGAGCGTCGTGAGCACGAGGTCGAAGCCCTCGGGCGTCGGGACCGGCGTGGGACCCGCAAGCCCCACGAGGGCGCAGGCGTGGCGCTCGCGCGGCAGCGCACGCTCGATCACCGCGGACAGGTTCGCGAGCGGCAGCACGACGACGTCCGGTCGCTCCTCCTCGAGGCGCACGACCCACTGATCCGCCGTCGTCACGGTCACGACGCGGCCGCCGAGCGATTCGAACGGCGCACGCAGCGTCGCGAGTTCCTCGCGTCCGCACCACAGCAGCACGGTGCCACGGGTGGCCATCATCGCGGACCTCCCGGCAGCACCGCGGGCAGACCGGTGCCGGTGATCGTGCTGTCCTCGGGCGTGAGCACCGGCAGGTCGCCGCGCTGCGACGCCGCGACGGCCTCGGACTCGGTGGGCATGAGCACGGTGATCGCGACGCGACGATTGCGCGGCGAGAGCGGGTCCTCGGGCACGCGCAGCTGCCGATCGGCGAGCCCGCGCACCTGCTGCACCTGCGCCTCCTTGAGACCGCCCTCGATGAGCACGCGGCGCGCGGCGTTGGCGCGATCGGCCGACAGTTCCCAGTTGCCGTAGTCGGGGCGCCCCAGGATCGGACGCGCATCGGTGAAGCCCTCGATGCGCACCTCGTTGGACAGCTTGCCCAACTGCGCGCCCAGGATGTGCATGAGCCCGCGGCCGCGCTCGTTGAGCGTCGCGTTGCCACTCGTGTAGAAGGTCCCGTCCGCGTCCTCGAGCAGCTGGATGCGCAGGCCCTCCTCGGTGACCTCGATCTGGACCTTGTCCGCGACCTCCTTGAGCTCCGGGATGTCGCGCAGCTCGCGCTCGAGCTCGTCGCCGAGCGAGCGCATGCGATCGCGGCGCAGGTCGATGACCTGACGCGGCGAGAGCGGCTGCGGCACCGACGACTGCGAGCCCTCGCCGGGCAGGATCGAGCTGCCGAACTCGTCGGCGCGCCCGAGCGGGTCCTGGAAGTAGCCGGCGATCGCCGACTTCACGTCCGAGCTCTGGTTCACGAGCCAGAGCACCAGGAACATGGCGAACATGGCGGTCATGAAGTCGGCGAACGCCACCTTCCATGCGCCGCCGTGGTGACCGCCGTGGCCACCCTTCTTGATGATGATGCGAATGGGGGTTTCGCGGGACTTGTTCATGCTACTTGGCCTTCACGCTCTTGCAGGCCGTCTCCATCGCCGAGAAGCTGGGGCGATTCTCGTGGTACACGGACCGACGCGCGAATTCGACCGCGACGATCGGGGACAGGCCCTTCGCGAACGCGACCACCGCCTCCTTGAGGAAGTGGTAGAAGCGCGCCTCGGCGGAGTTCACGTTCTCGATGCTGGTCGCGAGCGGCGAGGCGAAGCCGTAGGCGAGGAGCACGCCCAGGAACGTGCCCGTGAGGGCGGCGGCGACGTGCTCGCCGATCTGCTCGACGGGGCCCGAGATGGCACCCATCGTGATCACGATGCCGAGTACGGCGGCCACGATGCCGATGCCGGGCAACGAGTCGCTCACGCGCTGCAGCGAGGACACCGTGCGCGCCTCGGCCTCGTGGTGCACGTCGATCTCGTTGCCGAGCAGCATCTCGAGATCGTGCGGCGGCACGCTACCCACGAGCACCAGTCGCAGCGAGTCGCACAGGTAGACCATGGCGTGGTGCTGCTTGAGCACCGCCGGGTACTTCTTGAAGAGCGCGCTCTTGTCCGGGCCCTCGATGTGCGACTCGATCGCCACGAGGCCGTCACGGCGCGCGACCTGGAAGAGCTCGTACAGCATCTTGAGCGCGTCCAGATACAGCGCCTTGTTGAACGGCGACGGCTGCATCGTGATCGCCAGCTTCTTGCCGATCTCGCCGAGCACGTTGGGCGGCGTCGAGATGAGCACCGTGCCGAGCGCGGTGCCGGCGATCGTGATGATCTCCGAAAGGTGGAACAGGGCCATGAGCTGGCCGCCGGCGATGGTGAAGCCACCGACGACCGAACCCAACACGACCACGATGCCGATGATGGTGAACATCCGTGTTCTCCTGGACCCGCGCGGATGCGGGGGATGGGTAGCCGACGCTCGCGAGTATCGGTCGCTGCGACGCGGGGTTGAGCGCGCGCGGGGAAGGGATTGCCGTTCGCGTTGCGCCCTGCACGGCGTGGCGCGCCGGGCGTGTGGAACGCCCGTTCGGGGGGTTCACACTCCGCGCGGGCGACCGATACTCGCAGGGCCCCGCGCGCGGTCGCGTCCGCGCCCGTCATCCCTTCGGTCCGTCCCGCGCCCGCGGGCGTGGAGGTCGTCCATGTTGCCGCCCCCCCGAGCCCTGTCCGCCGGCGACACGCTGCGCGCCCTGGTGCGGCGCGGCGACCTGCATCTGCCCGCCGTGCCGGGGGTGATCACGCGGCTGCAGTCCCTGTTGCGCGAGGACGAGGCGCACGCCGACGCGCATCGGATCGCGGCGGTGATCACGACCGAGCCCGCGATCGCCGCCTCGACGCTGCGACTCGCCAACTCGATCGCCTTCGGGGGCCTGCGGCCGGTGCTCGACCTGTCCGAGGCGGTGGCCCGCATCGGGTCCCGCGAGGTGTCCAATCTGGCGACCACCGTCGCGCTGCGCGGCGCGTTCCGCTCGTCGGTGGCCTCGCGCGCGCAGCGTCTGGCGCGCATGAGCCACGAGGCGCTCGTCGCCGCCGTGTTCGCGCGCGCCGTGCCCTACGGGGCGTGCGACCCGGAAGAGGCCTATCTCGCGGGGCTGCTGCACGACATCGGTCGGCCGCTCGTGCTCAAGCTGCTCGATGCGGTCGAGGGCAAGCGCATGGAGCCGCTGTCCGACGAGGCGGTGGATCGGCTGGTCGATGAGCTCCACGTGGAACTCGGGTACAGCCTGCTCGTGTCGTGGCACATCCCCGAACCGGTGTGCGAGGTGACCCGGCGGCATCACGACGTCGTGGTGTCCGATGAGGCCGCGCTCGTGCTGCGCGTCCAGGCGGCCGATGCGTTCGCGCGGCTGTGCGTCGCGAGTCGGGGGGAGCGGCGTTCGAACGAGCCGTGCCCGTTCAAGACGGCCCCCGCCGTTCAGCGGCTGGACCTGTCGGACGAGGTGCTCGAGCACGTGCGCGTGGACGTCGAGGATCGCGTCACGCTGCTGCGCTGCTTCCTCTAGCGCCGCGGGTCCGGGTCGCGCGGGAGGCGGGCGGGACGTGCCCGCGTGCCGCGCGCCGTGCTCAGGCGGCTTCGGCCTCGGGCGTGTCCTCGGAACTCGGCGCGTCCTCGGCGGGCGCGGCCGCGTCGCTCGTGGCGGTCGGATGCTCGTCCACGAGCGGCATGGCGAGCAGCGCCTGCGCACGCTCGGTGAGTCGCGTCGGATCGAGCGGTGCCAGCAGGAACGCGCCGGTGCCCAGATCGCGCAGCGCCAGCGCCTCGTCGCGCGACACGCGCGTGCCCACGACGATCAATCGACCGCGCGGGCAGGCGTGTTCACGCAGCTGGCCGAGCCACTCCCAGTCGGTCGTGTGCTCGAGGTCGCGATCGACCACGGCCAGATCGAACGGGGTGCCGCACGCCTCGCGCGCGGCCTCGAGCGTGGGCGCCGCGACCACCTCGCTGTCCGCGATGCGGCGCACGCCGTTCTGCAGCAGCGCGCGCATCGTGGCGGAGGGGGCCGCCACCAGGATGCGCATGACTCAGGCGTCCGGCGTGCCCGTGACCTCGGACTGGATCCGCTCGGCGATCCGATCGAGGACGTCGGGGCGGTCGTAATGACCGGTGCGCACGCGCTCGAGGATGTCGCGCATGCGGTCGGGCGCCATCGTGCTGCCGCCGATCGCCGGCTGCAGCGCGCTCTCGAACAGCGCACGGGCCGCGCTCGAGACCTCGGCGCGGTCGCCCTGCGGCAGAGGAGTCGGCGGGGGGGTGGACTCCGCCACCCGCTCGCGCGGCAACGCGGGCTGGGTGGGCGTCGCCTCCAGACCGGACGCGGGGGTCCGGCGCGAAGGCTCGGGGTTCGAAGGGCGGATGACCATGTCCTGAGGCTCCTGTGGGGGCGGCCCAGTGCCGTCCCGTCCACAGGATTGTCGGTCGCGTCCGGAAGGACATGAGGGGGCTCGACCCCCGTGCGGCAGGAATTGCCGGGTCCGGTTCCCTCGCGGGGGCAGGGGCCACCTTCTGAAGCCCCGCCCGCGCGGAATTCCCCCGCGCTCCACTCAAGAGGTGGCCGCCCCGACCGACACTCCGAGGGAACCCTGGACCACGGGAGGCTCACGATGCGGATCTCCGACCGCATGCGACAGATGAACACGATGGCCGGCCTGCGCGCGAACCAGAATCGGCTCGCCGAAGCGCAGCGGCACGCCACGAGCGGCAAGCGCATCGAGCGCGTGAGCGACGATCCCGTCGATGCGGCCCGCGCGATGCGCATGCAGGGCCAGCTCAACGGCATCGATCAGTACCGTCGCAACGCCGTGTCGGCCACGACGCGCATGTCCACCGAGGCGGTGGTGCTCAAGTCGGCGCGCGATCTGCTCGAACGTGCCCGCAAGCTGGCGATCGGCGTGACCTCGGACGATCCCAACGATCCCACCCGTGCGGCGGCCCTGCGCGAGGTGAGCTTCATCAAGCAGCAGCTCGTCTCGCTCGCCAACACCACCGTGGGGGACGAGCGCCTGTTCGGCGGCGGTGCGACGGACGCGCCGTTCCAGGCGAACGGCGTCTACGTGGGTGGGGACTGCATCCACGACGCGCAGATCGACGACAACGTCGCGATCCCGACCAGCCACACCGGGCACGTCTTCGATGCCACGTTCGCCGCGATCGTGAACCTCGAGAACCGGCTCACCACGGGGCCCGCCTCGGACGTCTCGGCGGCGGTCAAGCCGCTCGCCGACGCTGCCGAGGGCCTGTTGGGCGTCGAGACCGAGACCGGCGCACGTCAGCGTCAGGTGGACGACACGGTCAAGCAGATCGGCAGCCGGCAGCAGCTGCTGCTCGATCGTCTGCAGGCCATCGTCGAGGCCGATCCGGCCGAGTCGTTGCTCAAGGTGACCGCCGCCACCCAGGCGCTCGAACGCGCCTACGCGATCACGCAGCGCACGATGTCGCTCAACCTCACCGACTATCTGCGCTGATCCCACCCGACGATCGATCGCTGTCGCCACGGCCGCGCCCCGCGAGGGACGCGGCCGTACGCGTCCTCATCCGCCTCCTCATCATGATGTGGGATCCGGGTGCGGTGGCCACGTGCATCGCTCGCGTCCCCCGCGGCACGGCGGCACGGCGGCGCGACGGGGTGCCTCGTGTGCGACGCGCGCGGCTGGCCGATTCACGCATGTCGGCGCGCGATCCGGGTGCGCGGATCGGGCTTCGAACGTGGTGCGCGAGGTCCGTGAGGACCGCGCGACCACCGTCGCATGTCACGGCGCACGGGCGTGTCTCTCGTTCTGCACGATGCTCGCGTTCGCGACGAACGAAAGCCGGGGGGCGCGCTCAAGTTTCTCACGAGGCACCTGACGATAGCCCTGTCGGCAATGAGCCGAGCCCGGGCAGAAGCCCGGGAGACCCGGAAGTACCCTAGGAGGGGGTTACCGCAATGGGTGTCAACGACATCACTCTGGCTGGCGGCATGCGCCAGAACCTGACCAACCTGCAGGTCGTGTCCGCTCTGCAGGCTCGCACCACCCAGCGTCTCGCGACGGGTCTGCGTGTGAACAGTGCCGTCGACGATCCGTCGGCGTACTTCGCGGCGCAGAGCCACCGCGGTCGTGCGAACGACCTCGCGGGTCGTAAGGATGCGATGGGTGAGGCGATCCAGACCGTGAAGGCGGCGGACGCCGGTATCAAGGCCATCACCTCGCTGATCGAGCAGGCCAAGGGTCTCGCGGCCTCGGCCCGCAGCGCCGGCACCACGGACCGCGCCGCCCTGGCGACGCAGTTCAACGATCTGATGACGCAGATCGACAACATGGCGTCGGACTCGGGTTACAAGGGCAAGAACCTGCTCGGTGGCGACACGCTGACCGTCGAGTTCAACGAGGATGGTTCGTCCTCGCTGAGCATCGTCGGCTTCAACGGTGCGTCGAGCGGCGATCTGGGTATCGCGGCCGCCGCCGGCAGCTGGGCGACGGATGCGAACATCGACGCGGCGGTCACGGACCTGGACTCGGCGCTCAACACGCTGCGTTCCAAGGCCAAGACGCTCGCTTCGAACCTCGGCACGGTGACCGCGCGTCAGGAGTTCACCACGAACATGGTGAACACGCTGACGGAAGGTGCGGACAACCTGACGGCCGCGGACTCGAACGAGGAAGGTGCCAACATGCTGGCGCTGCAGACGCGTCAGCAGCTCGGTATCACCTCGCTGTCGCTGTCCTCGCAGGCGCAGCAGGGCATCCTCCGTCTCTTCTAAGAGCAGACGGCAGGACGGATCGGCCGGAGCGGGGGGCGGGTGAAGGCCCGCCCCCCACCGGTCTCCACTCGAGGGCGCGGACGTCCAGGACGGATCCCGTGCCGGAAGAGGTGCCCGATGGCCTTGAGACTGAAGCTCAAGGCGGGTGAGCGCGCGATCGTGGGCGGCGCCATCATCCGCAACGGTTCCAAGGGGACCGAGCTGGTCGTGGAGAACGAGACGCCGGTGCTGCGCGAGTCGGACGTCCTGCGGTTGGACGCCGTGCACACGCCGTGCGAGCGGATCTACCTCACGCTCCAGTTGATGTACGTGGACGATCACGCGCCCGCGCTCTACGCCGAAGCCTATCGAGTACTCACGGATGAGGTGTTGGCCGCGGCCCCCAGCTGCACGACGCTGGTGCGCGCGATCGACGAGCAGGTGCAGGCCGGACGCATGTTCCAGGCGCTCCGTCACGCCCGGCGGCTCATCGAACACGAACGGGAGCTGATCGCCCATGCGTCATGATCCGCGTCACGCCTACGAGGCCGGTGCCAAGACGGCCGTCACCAACCGCGAGCTCGAAGCCACGGCGCTGTTCAAGGCCGCGCGCAAGCTCGAGGCCTGCATGCAGGCCTGGGACACGCCGGGTCACGCGCAGCAGCTGGACGAGGCCCTGCGTTACAACCTGCGGTTGTGGACGCTGTTCCAGTGCGAACTGGCTCAGCCGGACCACGGCATCGTGCCCACGCTGCGTCGCGACCTGCTGCGGCTGTCGGCGTTCGTGGACAAGCGCACGTTCGAGATCATGGCCGCCCCGGAACCGCAGAAGCTCCAGGCGTTGATCGACATCGATCGCAACATCGCCATGGGTCTGTCCACCGCGGTGCCGACTCCGGTGGAGTGAGACCGCTGAACACGATGTTCGGAAGCCCCCGACGGCCGAGTGCCCGTCGGGGGCTTTCGCATGCGGCGGCGGCGTCTGGCGACGGACCCACCCATGCGCGAGGCCGACGTGCGTGCGGATTCTCATCTCGGACCGTGTGCGACGACATCTCACATCGCTTTGACGGTCGGCTCGCGTCTTGTGGGGTAGAGTGAGGGGAGGTACGCACGTCGTGTGCGGCCTCGCGGCCGTACGACACCGCCGCACTCCCCCCATCCCCGGCAGGCCCACGTGCTCATGCGCAGGCTCGCATCCCCTCGTTCCCTCCGTTCCCGGGCGGTCGCCGTCTACGCGTGCGCCGTCACCGCGCTCGCACTCCTCACCGCATCGCCGACGGCGTGGTCCGCACCCGCCGCGCCCACGCAGGCGCCCAGCTTCCGCCTGAGCGGCCGTGACGGCGAGGTGGACCTGTCCGCGTTCCGCGGCAAGGTCGTGTACCTCGACTTCTGGGCCTCGTGGTGCGGTCCGTGCCGGGCCTCGTTCCCGTGGATGACCGCGCTGGCGCGCACCCATGCGGCCGACAGTCTGGTCGTGATCGCGGTCAACCTCGACAAGGACCGCGCGTTGGCCGACGCGTTCCTGGCCGCGCATCCGGCCGGCTTCCGGGTCGCGTTCGACCCGAGTGGTCGCACCGCCGAGGCGTACAAGGTCTCGGCCATGCCCACCTCGTTCATCCTCGGGCGCGACGGCACCGTGCTGATGCGGCACGCCGGGTTCGATGCCCGCAGGACCGCCGACGTGGAACGTCGCATCCAGGAGGCGCTGCGCCCATGAACCGGATCGTCCTCGTTTCGATCTTCGCCAGCCTCGCCGTGCTGTCCGGCGGCTGTGCCGCGACCGTGAAGCCGTGGGATCGCGACCTGCTCGCCAAGCCGGCCATGCAGCTCGCCCCGCACTCGCTCCTCGGGGCGATGGACCAGCACATCTACTTCAGCAAGGAAGCCTCCACGGGCGGTTCGAGCGTCGCGGGCGGGGGGTGTGGATGCAATTGACCGATCGTGGCGGGGACGATTCACGGCGCGCGCGGCTCGCGCGAGCGGCGGCCATGGTGCTCGCCGCCGGCGCGCCCACGGTGGCGCATGCGGCCGCCGGGGATCCGTCGTTGCGGGTCGAGGGCAGCACGCTGCTCTACGCCGAGCAGCAGCGCACCACCATCCTCGAGCCCGTCGCGCGCATCACGCGCCTGTTCGCCGACGGGCAGTCGCTGACCGCGCAGTTCTCGTTGGACCTCATGACCGGTGCCTCGCCCACGGGCGCGAATCCCGCGGGCGTGGTGCAGACCACCACGAGCCCGTCGGGGCACGCCACGACGACGCCCGCCGACGCGCTGCCGACCTCCACGTTCAAGGACAACCGCGGCGCGCTCGATCTGACCTGGGCCAAGCCCGTGGGGCGGTTCACGCCCACGCTGGGCGGGCACTTCTCGCTCGAGCAGGACTACCGCTCGTTCGGATTGCAGGGTTCGCTCGCGGCCGATCTGAATCAGAAGCTCACCACGGTCACCGTGGGCGGCAGCCGCGATCAGGACCGCGTCACGCCGCTGCACGGCATCGTGAACGGGCTGTCCGGCAGCGACGCGGTCATCGCCGACGCGGCCGACAAGCGCGTGAGCACCGCGCTCGTCGGTGTGACGCAGGTGCTCACCCGCCGCTGGCTCATGGGCGTGAACCTGTCGCGCACCTGGGAGGACGGCTACCTCACCGAGCCCTACAAGGTGCTGAGCCTGCTCGACCCCGTCACCGGCATCGAGACGGCGGAGGTGCGCGAGAAGCGTCCGGGGACGCGTCGTCGGCAGAGTGTGCAGGTCAACTCCGCCTATCACCTCACGAGCGAGGTGCTGTCGCTGTCGTTCCGCCGTTACGAGGACGATTGGGGCGTGCATTCCAACACCTACGACGTCCGCTATCGCGTGCCGCAGGGCGAGGACGCGTGGTTCGAGCCGCACCTGCGCATGTACTCGCAGACGGCCGCGCGTTTCTTCCGGCAGGGACTGCGCGCGGATCGGCCGTTGCCCGAGTACGGCAGCGCGGACCAGCGGCTGGGTCGTCTGCGCACGCTCACGTTGGGCGCCACCTACGGCTTCAAGGTGTCGGGCTCGCCGGGGGAATGGTACGTCCGCGCCGAATACATGCGGCAGTCGGGTGAGGCGCATCCCGCCGACGCGATCGGCATCCAGCGCACGTTCAATCAGTCGCCGTCGCTCAACGTGGCCTCGCTCGTCGTCGGCTGGTCGTTCGAGCGCTAAGCGGGTCGACGGACATGGCCCCCCACGACCCCGTGCACGACCTCGTCATCGAGGCGCGCGCGGGGTCGGTGCGTGTCGGTTGGCACGCACTGGGCGGACCGTGCGAGTTGCTGCTGGAGGGTGACGACGTGGCGAGCGCGCGTCGGCTGGGCGCGATCGCGGCCGAGGAGTCGTGGCGGATCGAACGCAAGTTCAGCCGCTATCGGGACGACGGCGTGCTGCACGCGATCCATGCGGCCGACGGGATGCCGGTCACGGTGGACGACGAGACGGCCGCACTGCTCGACTACGGCGCGGAGTGTCACGCGATCTCGCAGGGACGTTTCGACCTCACCTCCGGCGTGCTGCGGCGGGTGTGGCGTTTCGACGGGAGCGATGCGGTGCCCACCGAGGACGCGGTGCACGCGTGTCTCGCGCACGTGGGCTGGGCGCATGTGCGCTGGGAGCGCCCCGTGCTCGTGCTGCCGCGCGGCATGGAACTGGACCTGGGCGGGCTCGGCAAGGAGGTCGCGGTCGATCGCGCGGTCGCGCTCGTCGCGGCGCACACGACGACGCCGTTCCTGATGAACTTCGGCGGCGATCTCGCGACGCCGGGACCGCGCGCCGACGGGACGCCCTGGCAGGTGGGACTCGACGACCCCGAGCACACCGGCGCGCGCGCGACGCACGTGATCGCGCTCACGCGCGGCGCACTCGCCACGAGCGGCGATGCGCGTCGCCACGTGCGCCACAAGGGGCGTCGACTCGGTCACATCCTGGACGCGCGCACGGGCTGGCCGGTCGTGGATGCGCCGAGCTCGGTGACCGTGCTGGCCGACACCTGTCTCGTGGCCGGCACGCTGGCGACGCTGGCGGTGCTGCAGGGACCGGGCGCGGTCGCGTTCCTCGAAGGCGAAGGCGTGGTGCATCACGTCGTGCCCGCGAGCACCCCGCCGGCCGCATGAACGAACGAGCGCCCCCCGCCCAGCGGGAGGCGCTCGTTCGCTCGAGAAGCCGTGGACGACGTCAGAATCGCAGCGCGATGCCCAGATGCGTGATGAGCGGGTCCACCGCGACCGTGCCGAGCGTGGCCGCGTTCGCCTTGGCATCCAGCTTGAGCCAGCGCGCGCCGCTCGTGAGCGCGAGCGTGTGACCGAGCGGCAGGTCGGCGCCCACCGAGAAGCCGTAGCCCAGCTTGGTGTCGACCTTGGACTTCACGCTCGTGCCGCTCACCTCGAGGTCGCCCCAGTTCACGTACGACACGGTGGGACCGGCGTACAGATCGAGGAGCGGCAGCGGCAGGTGCAGCTGCAGCGTGGCGCTGATGGGATTGAAGTCGGCGGTGCCGAGCGTGCCCGTGGTGTTGGACTTGAACTTCGGGGTGGCGTGCAGGTAGTCGAGCGCCACGCCCAGGAAGCCGGAACGGAACTCGACGCCGAACTGGTAGCCCATCTCGCTCGACGCCTTGAGCGCATCCGAGACGCCGGTGGCCGAGCGCTCCGAGAGCGGCGCGACGTAGGTGGTGGCGGCCCAGAACTGCGTGCCGTAGCTCTTGCCCGCATGGGCGGTCGAGGGCAGCGTGAGCGCGAGGACGGCGAGGATCGACAGGGCGATGCGGTGCGCGTGGCGCATGGGACTCCTCCATGAGTCGGGATGCACGCCCGTCGGGGCGCCGGGCGATTCGCGGTCGAGGCTAGCGCGCGGGCCCGCGGGCGACAAGCGCGCTTGCGCGATGTGCCGCGACTCGCGAGGATGACCCCGAGGCATCGCACGTGAGCGATGCGGATCCCCCAAGCCCGCTGCGAGGTCCCGAGATGTTCCCTCGACGAGACGTCCGGGGTGCGCGCGCCGCATCCCATCGATCGCGGAGTCGCACGTGAGCGATCGCGGCGCACCGTGGCGATTGCTGTTCGCGGGCGGCGTGCTCGTCGTGCTGTTGGCCGGCCGCTTGGGTTGTGCCGGGGGCTGGGCCGGCCGCGGTGGGATCCTGAAGGGCGAGGCCGGGACGTCCTCGGGTGGGTTCACCGTGCGTGAGGACGAGGCCGCATCGCGACGATTGCGCGCGAGCGGGGCCTCGCTCACCGCGATGCCGTGGCGCTTCACCGATGCGCGGGGCGACACGGTGACGCTCGCGGCGCTGCGTGGGCGACCGTTCGTCGCCAGTCTGGTGTACACGCGCTGCCCCACGGTGTGCCCGCGGGTCACGAGCGTGCTCGCGCGATTGCAGCGCGAGGCCGGCGGCGACGTCCCCGTGGTGCTCGTCTCGCTCGACCCGGCGCACGACACGCCCGCGGTTTGGCGCGCGTTCGCGCAGACGCATCGGCTCGACCCGGCGCATTGGACCCTGCTCACGCCCGAGGTCGGGGCGCTGCCCGCGATCGCCTCGGCGATGGGCGTGGCCTGGCAGGCGTCGGGCGACGGCGGCATCGCGCATTCGGCGGTCGTCGCGTTCGTGGACACGTCGGGCCGGGTCGCGGATCAGCGCATGGCGCTCGGCGACGATCCGCGGGGGCTGCTCGAGGCGTGGCGCGCGGTGACGCGCTGAACGTCCCTGCGGGACGGCATCGCGGGAGTGAGACGCCCCGCCGGGGCGCACGACGGATGGCAGCCGTCGCGTCGGCCCCATGGCGGGGAGGTGCCGCGTCCGGAGGTCAGTCCTTCGCGGCGGGCAGCGGCAGGATGGGCTCGAGGGCGGCGATCACCTCGGCGTCATCGGGCTTGGTGCGCGGGCCGAAGCGGGCGACGACGCGGCCGTCGGGCGCGACCAGGAACTTGGTGAAGTTCCACGGGATGTCGCCCGGGAACGGCGACGACGTCGTGAGCCACTGGTAGAGCGGGGCGATGTCCTTGCCCTTCACGCTCACCTTGGCGAACAACGGGAAGCTGGTCTTGTAGCGCGTCGCGCAGAACGTCTTGATCTCCTCGTTCGTGCCCGGCTCCTGCCCCATGAAGTTGTTCGCGGGGAACGCCAGCACCTCGAAGCCGCGCGCGCGATAGCGCTCGGCCATCGCCTCGAGCGCCTCGTACTGGGGCGTGAAGCCGCAGCGCGACGCGGTGTTCACGATGAGCACGGCCTTGCCGCGGTACGTCGCGAGATCCGCCGGCTTGCCGTCGATGTCGGTGACCTTGAACGAGAACGGGTCGGGCGTGGACACGGTCGGCCTCGCAGGGGTCTTGGGACGGGCGTGCATGACGCTCGCGAGCATGAGGCTCGTGAGGATGACGAACAACTGGACGCGGGCGAGACGCATGGCGACCTCCATGACGTGCGCGGTGCGGGCGGGAACAGGGGAGGCGCGGAGGCTGAGCCCTCCGCGCCAGGGTCCCGGGAGCGTGCGCGACGAGGGTCGCAGCGCTCGGACGCGCATCCGTCCCGGGGCATCGGGCGCGAGCGAAGCGACCCGATGGACGACGGGTGCCGCACCGGCCACTGCCGACCGGGGCGGCACACCCGCTTGCAGAAGCCGCGCGTTCCGCGCTCGCTTCCTTCGGACGTCCGGGGAGGATCGCAGGCGGGTGGGCGGGAGGGTCCAGTCCCCCCATGGTCCAGACACCTCTCGGACCACCCTCAGCAGAGCTGATTCCTGCGAACCCCGCCGGGCGTGCCGAGCGGGCTACCACGGTGCTTCAGGAAGGTGAAGCGGGGCGGACTCGGGACTGCATTCCGAACCACCCCCTGCCGGAGCGTTCCCCCCAGGCTCAGTTTGAGACCGGCGCTCCGTCAGAAAACCTGTGCAGTTGCTATGCAGGCATGCTAGCATGAACAGGCTTTGCAGAGGAAGTGAAAAGTTAAAGTGCTCGATTGAATGATTTCGGTTCCTTCTGGCAACGCGGTGGTCCATCATCTGGATAGGGTTCCTCCGGCGCTTGGCGCTCCGGCGGAGTCCCAGGCCGGCCCGGGCTCCCGCCGAGTCGCGAATCTGCTCCTCTTGAACGAACGGGGCCCCAACGCATGAACGCCTCCCAACCCGAGGGTGATGTCCGCCCGGGTCCGAACCTGCTCACGATCGGGTCGCTCTCTCGTGAGACCGGTATCCCCGTGCCCACCCTGCGCACCTGGGAACGTCGCTACGGTCAGCCCACGCCCCTGCGTCGGCCGTCGGGCCATCGGCTGTATCCCGCCGAGTGGGTCGAGCGTCTGCGTCGTGTGGCGTTCCTGCTCGAGCAGGGGCATCGCGCTGCGAGCGTGCTCGCGATGCCGCTGGCGCAGTTGGACGGACTCGTCGCGTTGTCGCAGGCCCGTCCGGCCGCACCGCGGCTGGTGCCCGACGCCCCGGCGATGCTGGGCGAGGACCCGGCGCTCGTGCGTCTCATGCGTGCCACCCGCCGGCTGGATCGTGAACTGCTCATGGCCGAACTGCGGCTCGAATGGGGACGGCTGGGGCCGCTCGGATTCCTGAGCGGCGTGGCGGGTCCGTTCATGACCCAGATCGGTGAGGAGTGGCGGCGCGGCGAACTCGAGGTGCGCTACGAGCACTTCGCGTCCGCCTGCCTGCGCGGTCTGCTGCACGAGCTTCGCCAGCCGTACGACCAGGCCGCGCGCGGCGAGCGCGTCGTCGTCTCGACCCTGCCCGGCGACCTGCACGACATCGGGTTGCTCATGGCGGCGTTGGTGCTGGCCATGCGCGGGCGGCGCGTCCTGTACATGGGCTCGGATCTGCCCGTGCACGAGACCGCGCGCACCGCGATCGCGCAGAACTGCACCGCGGTCGCCGTGAGCGTGTCCAACGCCTACGGTCCCGACCGCGGCGCGGCGCAGCTCTCGCAGCTGCGCGAGCAGCTGCCGCTCGGGATCGCGCTGTGGGTGGGCGGTGCCGGAGCGCCGATGAACCTGAACGGGGTCGAGGTGTTCGCCAATCTCGAGCACCTCGATGCGAGTCTCGCGGTGGGCGGTCGCTGACGGGCGGACGCCCTCTTCGCATCGGTCTCGCCGGTGTGGACGCACGGAATATCCGGCGCACCGCGGCGAACGCGTGATTGCAATTGCCATTCCGCCCTCGACGGTTCATCGTGCGTGACGTGTCTCCGTCGCGCCCCTGACGTCGGCCTCACCCGAGACCGCACCGACGCGGCCGCTCTTCGAGGGGTCCCCGTGCTGGGTCTGCTCGTCTTCGCCGCCACGGTCGTCATGCTCGTGGGCATGCTCGGAATGCCCTCTGATTACTACGCGGGGCTGCGCACCTTGGTCTGTCTGACGGCGGTCGTGGGCTTGTTCAAGGCGCGGACGGCCCGGCTCGAGACGTGGGTCTGGGCGTTCGGGGTCGTCGCGGTGGTGTACAACCCGTTCGTGCCCCTGTACCTGCGCAGCCGCGGTCTGTGGACGATCGTGAACCTCGTCACGATCGCGTTGCTCTGGAACGGCCGTCGGGCGGTGCGGAGCGACGCATGAAGCGCATGCGCGATCGGAACCGCGGGCTCGCCCTGGCGCTGCTCGTGCTCGCGCTGCTCGTGCCGGCGTTGGCGTCCGCGCGCGATCTGCGGACCTGCGTGCGCGTGGTGGACGGCGACACGATCGTGCTCGACGGCGGCGAACGCGTGCGACTGATCGGGGTGGACACGCCCGAACTGCATCATCCCGCCAAGCCGGTGCAGTACTTCGCGCACGAGGCCAAGGCACGCACCGTCACGCTGGCGCAGGGGCGACGCGTGGGGCTCGAGTACGACCATCAGCGACGCGATCGCTACGGTCGCACGCTCGCGTACGTGTTCCTGCCGGACGGCACCCTGCTCAATCTGCGACTCATCGAGGAGGGGTACGGGTTCGCGTACACCAAGTACCCGTTCCGCGCGGACTACATGGTGCGCTTCCGCGCCGCCGAGCGTGAGGCGCGGGCGCGTTCGAACGGACTGTGGGCGGGGCGGGAGTACCGCGACCGCTGAGTCCCGCGGCACATCCGGCGGGCAGGCTGCACGCCCGGATGCGCTGGCGTGCGTAACGCCATGCCCACGCGCACTCCCGAGGTCGGTGTGGCCGGATTCCCATCCTCGCCGTGTGCGATGGGATGCGACGATGGAGAGGGACGGCGAACCCGTCCCCACTGAATCCGCCTGCGCGCGACCACGCTTCCCGGCACGTCCGACGACGTCACCGGGGGACGCGATCCGTGCGCAGGGCCCTCTGGAGCCTGCCCTCCCGGGAGTCGTCGTGTCCGCTCGGTCGTGCCTGTTCCCGTCTCGCCTGCGCACCCTCGTGATCGCCATGGCCACGGTCGTCCTCGTGGCGGGTGCCGCGCGTGTCGAATCCGCGGTCCTCTACACGCGTTCGACGCCTCTCACGGTGGATGAGACCGCCGAGGGATATCTGCTGCCCGGATGCACGCTCACGCGGAACGATGCGGCCCGCGACACGCTGTGGTTGAGGTTCTCCGTCCAGCCCGCCTCGGACATGACCTGTGAGAGCTACGTGGCGGGCCTTCAGTTCCTGCGGCCCTCCGCACCGCTCAATCTGGGGCTGGGGATCGGCAACGCGCTCGCCTCGAACGCCTACGGCGCCTGGAACACGTCGCGCGGGGAATGGGACTTCAAGAGCCGTACGCCCGACCCCGGCACTTACAAGTGCGCGGTGCGGCGGGGGGACGTGACCACGCTGCTCGTGCGTGTGCGCTACATGCCGAACGCGATCGACACGGTCACGGTGTGGCTGTCACCCGATTCGACCCTGAACGAGACGCTGCAGTCCGATTCGCTGCGCACGGTGTTCACCGCCGATGCCGGCTTCCAATCGCTCGCCCTGCGCGAGTCGGGGGGCGCCGAGGGTTGGACGTTCTCGCGGCTCGCGATCGCGACACAGCGCGCCGAACTGTTCGGTCCCGCCGCCTTCGCCGACGCCACCACGCTCACCGTGGCGTACTGCGAGATGGGGCAGGGTGTGTCGTGGGCGGACGTCGATGGCGACGGCGACCACGACCTGATGACCACCGACGAGACCGCCGGCGTCCGGCTCTTCCGTAACGACGGTCGCGGCGGCTTCACGATCGGCACGCCCGACGCGTTGGCGCTGACCGACGCCACCGAGGCGCTCAACTGGTGCGATCTCGACGGCGATGGCGACCTCGACGTGTACGCCTCGCGCTACGGCGCCCCCAATCGGCTCCTGCGCAACGACGGCGCGGGCGTGTTCGTGGACGTCACCTCGGGCCCGCTCGCCGACGCCGGTGTGACCACCGCGAGCGTCTGGGGCGACATGGACCGCGATGGCGACCTCGACCTGTTCGTGACCGACTTCGCCGGCACCGACCATCTGTATCGCAACGATCGCGCGGCCGGCTTCGTGGATGCGACGCCGCCGCTCTTGGCCGGTCCGGGCAACAGCACGAGTGCGGTGTGGGGCGACGTGGACGGCGATGGCGATCTGGATCTGTTCGTCGCGCACCTGAACCGTCCCAATCATCTCTACCGCAACGAGGGTCAGGGCGTCTTCAGCGACCTCGTGCAACCGGACGTGAACCGCCCCGGCTACTGCTTCGGATCCGCGTTCGCGGACTACGACGACGACGGGGACCTCGATCTGTTCGTGGTCGGCAACGGGGAGTCGCACCGACTCCTGCGCAACGACCACGGTGTGTTCCACGAGGCCGCCGCCGGCCCGCTCGCCGTGCCCATGCCCGGCGTGGGATGCGCGTGGGCCGACGTGGACAACGACGGTGACCTCGACGTCTTCGTGACGAGCTACGGCGATGGCGACCGCCTGTTCCGCAACGACGGCGACGGGGTGTTCAGCGAGGCCACGGGTGTGCTCGGCACGATCGGCTTCGACACCGGTGCGGCGTGGGGCGACATGGACGGTGACGGCGACCTCGACCTGTACGAGGGCAACGAGGGCGACGGCAATCATCTGTTCCGCAACACGCTGTCCTCGGGCAACCATTGGCTGCAGGTGGGGCTCGTCGGCACCGCGTCCAATCGCGCCGGCATCGGGGCGCAGGTGCGCGTCGTCTCGGGCGGTCGCGTCCAGATGCGCGAACTCTCGGGCGGTTCGGGCTTCGGTTCGCAGGACGCGCTCGTGGCGGCGTTCGGTCTGGGCGCGGACACGCGCGTGGACACGCTGAGCGTGCGGTGGCCGAGCGGCGTGGTGCAGGTGCTGCGCGGTGTCGCCGCGGTCGATCGTCGCATGGCGGTGGTGGAGCCGCCGCTCGTGCTCGGGGTCGAGGATGCGTCGGTGACGGGGCTGCGTTGCGCGCCCGCGGCACCGAATCCCTTCCGCGTCGCGACCCAGGTGGCGTTCCAGATGCCGCGCGACGGCGTCGTGCGCGCCACCGTGCACGACGTGCAGGGGCGGCTCGTCGCCACGCTGGCACAGGGCGCGTTCGCGGCCGGTGCGCACACGCTCCAGTGGAACGGTTGCGATGCGCGCGGTCAGCGGGTGCGCGACGGCCTGTACCTGGTGCGGCTCGCGTTGCGGGATGCGTCCGGGAACGCGACGCACGTGGAGAAGCTGGTCCTGACCCGGTGACGCGGGTAGAGTGTGGCGTGCTCCCCCTGCGCTGCGCGGACGCGTGGCGCGTCCCGCCGTCGTCCCGGAGGTCCCTCATGAACCCCCGTGCCCGCTCGTGGTCGTCTCGGCGCGCGCTCTGCGCCGTCGTGCTGTCCGCCCTCTCGCTGGTCTCGTGCGCCTCGCAGGAGTCCGAGTCCACCGGCGCTGTGGCGGACACCTCGGCCGTCGTGTTGAGCGGCGATGTGCCGGACTTCGCGAACGCCACCTATCGCGGCATCGACGTCGCGGACGGCGACCTCACGCTGGTGGACGGCAAATGGGAGGCGCCCGATCGCGATGGCATGTCCGGCGGTTGGGTGTCGCTCTCGTCGGCCGAGTTGCGCGGCGACCTCGATGACGACGGCGAGGACGAGGTCGTGGTGATGCTCGATGCGAGTGGCGGCGGATCCGGCATGTTCACGTACATGACCGTGTTCGCTCGGCGCGAAGGTGGGTGGGTGCAGATCGCCGATCCGGTGACGCTCGGCGATCGCATCGAGTTCCGCGATCAGCGGGTCGAGCCCGGCCGCATCATCTTCGACGTGGTCCAGGCCGGGGCCGACGATCCGGCGTGCTGCCCGGGCGAGATGGCGACGCTGGTGTACACGCTCACCGACGGGCATCTCGTGGCACAGCCGCCGCAGGTGACGGGCCGGCTCGCGCTCGCGACCGTGGTCACGGGACCGTGGCGCCTGTTGAGCTTCGACCCCGGGGACGACGTCCCGACGGACGTCGAGGTCACGCTCGAATACGGTGACGGCCGCTTCTCGGGCAGCACCGGCTGCAACACGTACCAGTTGAGCGTGAAGGACGGCGACAGTGCCGGAGCGATCGAGCCCGGCACGCCGGTCGCGACCCGCCGGGCCTGCGACGGCGCCGCCGCCGGGGTCGAGTCGCGCTTCCTGCAGTGCCTCGCCGGGGTGAATCGGGTCTCGTTCGCCGGGCCGGGGCGCATCACGATGGACTACAAGGTGGGCGAGAAGTACGGCGTCCTGACGTTCCAGGCCCTCGGGGATTGACGCGGCGCGCGGCGGCGGTGGCGTGGACGGGTGGCGAGCCACCCCCGCCGGATGCTAGAATCGTCGTCCCTCCGGACCGCCGACGCGGTTCGGACCCCTCTGGATGGCGGCATGGCCAAGTGGTAAGGCGAGGGACTGCAAATCCCTTATTCCCCGGTTCGAATCCGGGTGCCGCCTCCATCCTTCGCAACGACACGAACGCCCGCATGGCCATGAGCCACGCGGGCGTTCGTGCGTTCGGTCCCC
>CAZZLY010000010.1:51856-55258 GCA_964655175.1 uncultured bacterium | reverse complement strand
GCGAGGGCCGCGTGCCGTTCGCGGGCGGCATCGAGGTGCAGCTCACGCTCATGGGACGCGGTCTGGCACGACGGGGCTTCGACGTGCACGTCGTCACCTGCGACTACGGTCAGCCCGATCGGCTGCAGGTCGAGGGGCTCACCCTGCATCGGGCTTATCCGCCCTCGGGGGGGCTGCCCGTGCTGCGCTTCTTCCATCCCCGCCTCACCAAGGGACTCGCGGCGCTGTGGCGGGCCGACGCCGACGTGTACCTGTTCCGCGGTGCGGCGCTGTGGGCCGGCCTTGTCGCACTGCTCGCGCGACTGCGCGGCCGTCGTTTTGTGTGGCTCACGGGGCACGATCACGACGTGCGTCGCGACCTGCCCGACGTGCACGGCGTGCGCGACCGTGCGCTGGTGCTGCGGGCCATCCGCGGGGCCGATGCGATCGTGACCCAGACGCGCCACCAGCAGGCGCGGTTGCTCGCGGATTTCGGACGGACCTCGACGGTCATCATGAACTCCGTCGAACTCGTGCCCGCGGCGCAGGTCCGTGCGGTGGAGCACGGCGACACGCTGGTCTGGTTGTCCACGTACAAGCCCGAGAAGCGCCCCGAGTGGTTCACGCGGTTCGCCGAGCGGCATCCCGCGATCCGCTGTCGCATGATCGGCGTCATCCCCGAGACCGCGGCCGGACGCGCCGCCCACGCGGCGGCGTGTGCGGTCGCGGCGCGCTGCCCCAACCTGTCGGTGGAGGGCGCGATCCCGCACGAGCGCATCGACGAGGCGTTCGTGGGGGCGGCGTTGTTCGCGCATTCCTCGCCGGTCGAGGGATTCCCCAACACGCTGCTCGAGAGTTGGTCGCGCGGCATCCCCGCGGTGTCGTGCGTCGACCCGGACGGCATCGTGGAGCGGGAGCGGATCGGGGCGTGTCACGTCGACGAGGAGGCCTGGGCGCGTGCGATCGAGGCGCGCTGGGCCGACCCGGCGCGGCGACGTGACGAGGGCGCGCGGGCGCGGGCGTGGGTCGAGCGGCATCACGCGCCCGAGGTCGTGCACGAGGCTTTGGCGGAACGGTTGCGAGCGGTGTTGCGCGGTTCCCCGCGGACGCGGGACGACGCGCGTTGAGCAGGACCGGCGGGCGCGAGGACCGGCGCCCCGACCGGGACGAGCCCACGGTCCGGGACGAGTCATCATGATCTGGAAGCACGGTGCCGAGGAGCAGACGAGCGTGCGGTACGAGGACGGCCTGTTGTTCCCGGGCGACCTCGTGGCGCACCCGAATCCGGACATGTCGCTGCAGGACGCGATCCTGACGCGCCGCACCGTCCGTGCGTACCGGCCCGAACCGGTGCCGTACGAGTTGTTCCAGCAGCTCGTCGAGACCTCGATGAACGCGCCCACGGCCTGTGACGAGCAGCGCTGGAAGATCATCTACATCGACGATGCGGCGGTGCTGCAGGACCTGTACGAGCGCGGCTCCGCGGCGGCACTGACCAAGGCGAAGCAGGCGTTCCTCGTCACCTACAACCGCTACACGGACAACCTGCACTACCTCGACCACGTGCAGTCGGCGGCGGCGTTCATCACCACGTTCTCGCTGGTCGCGCACAGCGTGGGCGTGGGCAGCTGCTGGATCGGCCACCTGCCCAACAAGAGCGAGGTGAGCCGCATGTTCGACATCCATCCCAAGTTCGAACCCGTGGCACTGGTCACGTTCGGCTACTACCGCGACCGCATGAAGATGCGCCCGCGCAAGCGCTCGGCCGCGCAGATCGTGTTCCGCAACCGCTTCGTGCGCGAGGGGCTCGACTTCTCGAAGGCCAAGAACGTGCCGCTGCGGCTGTTCCTGCGCGGGATCTACTACGCGCTGCCGCCGTTCCTGCGCCGCCGGCTGCGCAAGTACAGCCTCAAACACGAGAAGAAGTTCTACAATGAGATCCATGACTGACCTCGAGCGCGCCCCGTTGCGCGAGCTGCTGGTCCGGGCCCTGCCACGGCTGCTGACGCAGTTGTGTCGTGACCCGGAGCATCCCGCGTACGGCTGCTTCGATCGCCATCACTGGCACTACAAGATGCGCGACTTCCCGAGCGCGGTGCTGGTGCAGGGCGCCCTCGTGCTCGACGAGCTCGCGCGCGGCACGTTGGACCTGGGGCTGCCCGTGTGCGACCGCGCCCAGGCCGCCGCGTGGCGCGATGCGACGTTGCGCCACTGGGCGCGCACGCAGCACGCCGACGGCAGCCTCGACGAGTACTACCCGTCGGAGTCGGGGTTCCCGGCCGCCGGGTTCAGTCTGTACGCGGCCGGGCTCGTCGCGCGGCACACCGTGCCCGCGCCCGAGGTGGCGCGCGCCATGGAGCGCACCGCGGCGTGGATCCTGCGTGCGGCCGAGACCGAGGCGGTCAATCAGGAGATCGTCGCGCTCACCGCGTGCTCGCTCGTCGCGCGCGCCGGACTGGCGGTCGATGCGGCGGCGCTCGAACGACGCTGGGCGGCGGTGCACGCGGGTCAATCGCCCGAGGGTTGGTACGAGGAGTACGGCGGGGCCGACACGGGCTATCTGGCGGTGGCGTGCGACGCGCTCTGGGACTGCTGGGAGGCCACCGGTGATGCGCGCGCGCATGACGCGGGCGTGCGGGCGATGCGCTACCTGCACGCGCTGCAGAGCGTCGCGGGCGACGTGCCGCGCGCGGTGAACTCGCGCAACACCGACTATCTGTCGGGCTACGGCCCGACGCGCTTCGCCGCCTCGGTGCCCGAGGCCGCCGCGGTGCTGCGCGCCTCACTCGCCGAACTCGATTCGCCGCGGCACTTCCTGCATCACGTGGACGATCGCTATCTGGGGCACTACGTGCACACGAGCTGGTTCCGCGCGTGGCCGCATCTGCCCGCGGTGGGTGAGGCGGCGCCGCCGCCGCGCGGGGTGCGCTGGTTCCCGCACGCGCGTCTCCTGGTCGCGCACGCCGAGGACGCCACGTTGTACGTGGCCGCGGGCAAGGGCGGCGGCGTCGTGCGCGTGGCGCGCGACGGGGCCATCGAGCAGGACACGGGCTGGCGCGGCACGATCGCGGGGCGGGTCACCACGACGTGCTGGCAGGAGCGTTCGGCCGAGGTCTCGGCCGAGGAGCGGCCCGACGGTTGGCACGTGCGCACGGCGATGCCGCTGCGTCGCCACGGCTTCCTGGTGCCCACACCGTTCAAGCATCTCGTGCTGCGCATGGCGGGCGCGCTCGCCGGCCGCACGCTGATCCCGTGGCTCAAGCGCCGACTGATCTTCCGGCAGGACGACACCGGCGCGCGCTTCACGCGCACCGTGCGTGTGGTGGGGACCGAGGCGTGGATCCACGACGCGTTCGACGGGACGCCGCTCGAGGGACGTCACCGCGAGGGGCCGTACTCGCTGCGGCACGTGAGCTCGGCCGG
>CAZZLY010000010.1:0-51756 GCA_964655175.1 uncultured bacterium | reverse complement strand
GCCTCGAACACCGGACTCGGCAGTGCGCGCAGGTAGAAGCCGCCCGCGACGGGCATGCGCAGCCCCGCCCACGAGGCGAGCGCGACCGGGAACTCCACGAGCCGACCCGCGGGGTCGTGCACGCGCAGGTCGGTGCGCGACGGGCGGTAGGGACCGAGCGGCGCGCCGGGCGTGCCGTACATCTTGACCTTCATGGGGAACACGCTGCTGTCGTAACGGTACCCCTCGTCGGCCAGCACCTCGAGCGCCCATGCGTTACGGCGATCGATGCTGAACGTGGGCGCGCGGAAGCCCACGACCGGGAACGAGCCCAGCACCTCGGTGACCGTGGCGCGGAACGCTCGCAGTTCCTCGCGGAACGATTCCGGGGTGGCGCGCCACACCGTGCGATGCGACATGCCGTGGCAGGCGAGCTCGTGACCTTCGGCGACGATGCGTCGGATGAGGTCGGGGTGCTCGCGCACGACGTCGCCGAGCACGAAGAACGTGCTCGGGGCGCGATGGCGCGCGCACAGGTCGAGGATGGCGTTCGTGCCCCGCACGACGATGCTCTCGTCGGGACGGGCGTCGGCGACGTGGTGCAGTTCGCTGTGGAACCAGTCCTCGATGTCGAACGAGAACGCGGCGCGATGCGGGGTCGGCGTCATGACGCTCTCCGCCGGTACACGCGCCGGCCGGCCGCGTCGTACACGAGGTCGAACCGCAGCGAGTCCGCATCCAGCGCCGCCCACGGACGTGCGCCCGCGAAGTCCTCGGCGCGATAGAGCACGTACGCGGGCGCGTTCAGGGAATCGAGGCACGCGGCATCACCCGCCAGATCGACGGCCGGCCCGTACAGGTCCGCCATCACCGCGCGCCGACGCGCGAGCGCCTCGGCCGGGAACGCGGCGCGCTCGGGGCCGTACGGCGTGCCCGCGAGCAGGCGACGACGGCCCTCGACCAGCAGCACGTCGCGCGAACGGTGGTCCAGGAACACGGCGTCGCGCGGGGTCGTCGTGCGGATCCACGCGTAGCACGCGGCGTCGCCGGGCGCGCGCACCACCTCGGCCGCGGTCGCGGCCGCCGGATCGCGCAGGAAGCCGCGCAGCAGGAGCAGGGACGGCAACACGAACGCCACGAACAGGAGCACGCCCGCCAACGTGGGGCCGAGCCGCCGCTGGAGCGCGGTGATGCGTTCCCCCGCGCTGCCGCCCGCGACGAGTGCGAGCGGCGCGAACACCATCCACACGAACTTGAACTCGTTGTGCTCGGGCAACTGCACCACGAGGGCGAACAGCGTCATCCCGAAGAGCCAGCACACGAGCCAGACGCCGCCCGGGGTGCGCTCGCGCACGAGGCGGCGCAGCGACGGCCACGCCAGCCACAGCACGAGCCCGCACGCGGTCACGAGCGTCCACGGCATGAACACGTCGAGGTGCAGGAACGACTGCTTCACGCCGCTGCGGCCCGCGTCCCAACCCCGCACGATCGAGCGGAAGTAGGGCAACGCCACCGCGAGTCCCGCGGCGAGCGCCCCCGCCAATGCGAGCGGTCGCGCCGGCGGTCCCAGCCGCGGCTCACGCGTCGCGAGCAGGGCCATGAGCACGCACGCGCCCAGACTCACCGGGATCGCGGACAGCCCCACGACGCTGTGGAACAGCATCATGCCGGCCGAACTCGCGAACACGACCACCAGCCAACGCCACGCGGCGGTCGTCCCCGCCGCGCGCGCGTCGGACAGCCAGCGCAGCGACGCCCACAGCGTCACGAGCAGCAGCAGGTAGGCGTAGCCGAGCGCCGTGCCGACCATGTACTTGTCCCACGCGTTCACCATCCACGCGAACGGGGCGCACAGTTGATGCATGACCTCGACGCCGTCCCAGCGCGCCTCTCGCACGATGCGCGCGACCTCGCTCATGCCGCGCACCTCGCCGCGGGCCGCGCGCAGCAGCCACAGCGGCCACAGGAACAGCGCACCGGCGTTGAGACCCAGCAACAGCAGCGGCAGGGCGGTGCGCGCGGCCGCACGCGTGCGCGCGAGCGCCCAGGCGATCTGGAAACCCAGCCACACGACCACGCCCATCCACACGACGTTGGCGGTGGTCATCGCCGTGAACGGCGAGGCGTCGGGGCGCAGCGAGACGACGAGCGCCAGGAACAGGTTGTAGAACCAGACGTAGTTGAGGGGCAGGCCCGCGAAGCGCGGGTCCTGCGGCGGCACACCGCGCTCGGCGATCTCCCAGACGAGGCCGGCGTGCACCCAGCCGTCGCTGCGCACGCGCGCCCATTCCGAGAGCAGCATCGGCAGCGCCACGAACGCCACCGCGAGCAGCATCCAGCCCCAGGCGCCGCGGTCGCCCGGGGCGTCGTCGTCCGTCGCGCGCGCGTGCAGCAGACGCGCCTCACCTCCGGCGAACAGGATCCATCCGCCCATGCCCACGAGCCGCGCGGCCTGTGCCATGGGGTGTCCGGCCTGCAGCAGCGCCCAGCCGAACCCGGCACTCACGAGCGGCGCGAGCGCGGCCCCGAGCGTCCAGCGCGTCGCGCGCGGTGCGAGCGGCATGAGCAGACGCGCGAGTGCGAGCCCCGGGAACAGGCCGAGCCACGCGAACGCCGCCACGTCCCCGAGCGGCCCGGGCGCCACCAGCCCCAGGATGCCCAGCAGGAAGGTGGCGGCGAGCGGTCCGAACGCGCGCACCCACCTCATGCGTTCACGTCCCGGGACGGCTCCGTCGGATCGAGCGCCTCGCGCACGCGCGGGAACGCGTGCTGCACCCCGAGTGCCGCCAGGACCATGAGGTGCGGCTCGATCGGGATGCGGTAGCGCGCCTGCGTGAAGAAGAACGAGTAGAAGACCGCGGTCGAGAGCACGGCGCCCGCGAGCAGCCAACGCCCTCGCTTGGGGCCCTGCCCGAAGCCCAATCCGAGGATCGCGAGCGTCAGGAGTGCGAGGAAGTAGAGCCCGCCCACGTACAGGACGAGCGGCTGGGTGTAGCGGTTCTCCGACTGCACGCGGTCCGGCACCGGCCGGAAGAAGTGCAGGAACTCCCACAGCCAGTCGTGCGTGTAGGCCACGGGATGCTCGGCGAACAGGCGGCCCTCGCGCAGCAGGAACGCGTGCGGGGCGAGCGGCTCGAACGGCGTGTCGGGCGGGAACTTGACCCAGCGTTCGCGCGACAGCACCGGATCGGTGCGCGCCGAATGCAGCACGGTCTGTGCCTTGCGCATGAACACGCGATCGTTGCCCTGCTGCTCCAGCATGAGCAGGTAGGGCAGGGCCACCGCGGCCGCGGTGATGGCGGCCATCGCCAGCGTGCGGGCGAGCGCGGTGCCGTGCGTGCGCAGACGCCACAGCAGCCACAACAGGATCGCCCCGGCGGGGGCGAGGAACACCTGATCGGTGAGCCAGCCCAGGGCGAAGAGCGCGCCCAGCGCGAGGCCGCGGCGCACGGTGGGGCGTTCGCCGACGTCCCATGCGACGAGCGTGAACAGCGCCAGGATGAGCATGTACAGCGTGGTCGGATAGAGCAGGCCCGAGACGAACACGATCGTCGGTGCGACGGCCATGCCGATCGCGGTGAGCGTCGCCGCGGTGCGTCCGCCCATGCGTTGCGCGAGGCGCGTCACGACCACGATGAGGCCCAGCGCGAGCACGAACTTGAGCAGGCGGGTCGCGACGAAGTTGCCCTCGCCGCCGATCCAGAACGAGAACGCCATGAACAACGGGTAGAGCGGCGCGCGCGGCACGGTGTTGCCCATGCCGATGCCGTGCAGGATGCGCAGGGCCGCGGACTCGTACTCGGCGGTGTCGCCGAAGTAGTAACGGTTGCCCAGCGACAGGATGTGCGCCAGACGCAGCAGCGCACCGATGGCCACCCACGTCCAGGGCGAGCTCATCATGCGGCGCATCCGGAATCCCGACGTGCTCATGCGGCCTCGCTCGGACGCGCGGCGGCGCGCACCCACGGCGTGAGGGACAGGAGCAGGCCGAGCACGCCGGGTAGCAGCGTGCCGATGGCGAAGTACGCGAGCGAGTAGGCGGGACCGGCCGCCGTGCCCGCACCCGACTGGCCGAACAGGATCGCGCTCACGTGTTCACGCAGCCCGAAGCCGCTGAACGCGATCGGCAGATTGCCGAGCAGGGGGATGATGGGGAACCCCAGGGCGAGCGAGGCCGGTGCCGAGGGCGCGAGGTCGCGCACGAGCAGGGCCGCCGACGCGAAGTTGAGCGCGTAGTAGAACGCGCCGCCCGCGAGTCCGACGCGGAACGCGCCGCTCGTGAGCGTACCGGTGCTCGCCGCCTGCCAGCGTGCGAGCGGGGCCGCGATCGCGGGGACGAGGCGCGCCGCCGCGTCCTGCACCCGGCGGCTCTCGAGCACCGTGACGAGCACGATCGTGGCCGCGACCACCGCCGCGAACAGCCACAGCACCGGGCCGCGCCAGGCGGGCACCAGCACGAACGCGGGCAGCGCGAGCAGCTCGAGCAGGATCACGTCGGTGACGCGATCCCAGACGACCGACGCGAGCGCGATGTTGCGCGGCACGCCCAGATGCAGCACGCGCGCGAACTCGCCGACCTTGCCCGGCGTGACGAGCCCGTAGCCCACCCCGAGCAGCGTGAGGGCCCACGCCGGCGCCAGCGCGAGCGAGCGGCCCGAGCGCTGCAGCAGCCCCGCCCAGCGCTGCGCACGACCCAGATAGCTCACCAGCGTGAGCGCCAGCGCGGCCGCGATCGTGGTCGGTCGCAGACGCGCGAGGGCCGCCGCGACGTCGGTGACCGGGACACGATGCGCCAGCCACGCGAGCAGCAGCGCGGAGACCGCGATCTGCAGGATCAGGGCGACGCGGCCCCTCATGCCGAAGGCCCCTCGGTGCGGCGCTCGGCGAGGCCCTGCGTGATGCGGGCGTGGCGCGTGTTGACGACGATCTCCTCGAGCAGTCGGCGGTTCATCGCGGTGAGGTCCGAGAGCACGCCCAGCGAGACGAACAGCACGCCGATCACCGCGAGCGCTCCGGCCACGACGAGGGACTGCACGTGGCCCGCGTCCACGGGGCGATGCCAGAAGATCCACAGGAAGCGACCGAACAGGCCCAGTGCGGCACCCAACGACAGACCGGCGAGCGACAGGAAGAAGCGCAGCGGCTGGTAGAGCAGGTACACGCGCAGCATGGTGCCGAGCGAACGCAGGATGTACGAGCCCATGCCGCGGAACAGGCGAGACTCGCGCAGCTTGCCGTTCACGCGGATCGGCACGTGCGCGATCGTGATGTTCTTCTGGCTCGCCTGGATGAGCGTCTCGAGCGTGTACGTGAACCCGGTGAGCACGGTCAGGCGCAGCGCGGCCTCACGGCTGTAGGCGCGGAACCCCGAGGTCGCATCGGGCACGTCGGTGGCCGACAGGGCGCGAACGACGCCGCTGCCCAGACGCTGCAGCATCTTCTTGAGCGGCGAGAAGTGCTCGATCGAATCGATCGGGCGCGTGCCGACGACCATGTCGGCGCGGCGCTGCAGGATGGGCTCGACGAGCTTGACGATGTCGGCGCCCTGGTACTGGTTGTCGGCATCGGTGTTCACGATGACGTCGGCGCCCATCGCCAGCGCCTCGCGCAGGCCCGTATCGAACGCGCGCGCGAGCCCGCGACGCGCCGGGAAACGCACGATGCGGTGCACGCCCAGCTCGTGCGCGATCTCGCTCGTGCGATCGCGGCTGCCGTCGTCGATGACGAGCAGCTCGATGGCGTCGATCCCGGGGATCGAGCGCGGCAGATCGCGCAGCGTCACCGGCAGCGACGCCTCCTCGTTGAGGCAGGGGATCTGGATGACCAGCTTCATGCGACTCCCGTCACGCGCGGCGGCAGCGGCCACGCCTCGGGACGCGTGCCGGTGCCCTCGATCCAGGCCTGATGCCACAGTTCGAGGGTGAGCAGCGTCCACAGTTCGCGGGCGCGATCGCGCCGGCCCGAGAGATGATCGTCCACGGCGGCGCGCACGGCGTCCGCCTCGAACCAACCGCGCTGCAGACAGCGCGCGGACAACAGCGTGTCGCCGAGCAGCGTGCGCAGTTCGCCACGGAACCACGGCGAGAGCGGCACGGTGAACCCGACTTTGGGGCGGTCCACCACCTCGACGGGCAGCAGCGTGCGGGCCAGGCGCTTGAGCAGCACCTTGCCCTCGAGCCCACGGATCTTGTGCTCGGCTCCCACGCGCATGGCCCAGTCGATGAAGGGGACGTCCAGGAACGGCACACGCGCCTCGATCGAGGCCGCCATGCTCATCTTATCCATCTTCACCAGTAGGTCATCGGCCAACCAGACGCGCAGGTCCACGTCGAGCATCCGGTCGAGCAGGGTGCCCGCCGGGGTGTCCGCCAGGGCGGCCCGGAACGGCTCGACCCCCGCGCCCGCATGGGACGCGAGCCCCGGCCCCAGCAGGCGGGCGCGCTCGGCACCCACGAAGCCCGCGAACCACGCCGCCAGACGCTCCGGCTCATCGCGGAAGCGCGCGCTGCGGCCGACCACCTGCAGCTTGCGGAAGGCGAACGGCAGGCGGTCGACGACCCCCGACAGCAGCAGCGAGCGCAACGGGCCCGGCAGAGCGGCGATGCGGCGCGCCACGGGTTCGACCGCGTACTTGGGATAACCCGCGAACAGCTCGTCGCCGCCCTCGCCGGTGAGCACCACGGTCACGGTCTCGCGCGCCAGGCGCGACACCATGGCGGTGGGGATCGCGGCGGGCTCGCTCATGGGTTCGTCCTGATGCCACACCAGCGACGGCAGCTCGCGCTGCAGGTCGCCAGCGCCCACGACGATCTCGTGGTGATCGGTGCGGCAGTGCTCGGCGACACGGCGCGCGAACGGCAGTTCGCTGTAAGGGCCCGGCGCGTCGAACCCGACCGAGAAGGTCTGCACGGGGCGATCGCTCATGCGGCTCATGAGCGCGACCACGAGGCTCGAGTCCACGCCGCCCGAGAGCAGCGCGCCCAACGGCACGTCGGACATGAGGTGCGACTTCACCGAGGCGGTCAGGCGCGCCTCGACCTCGCGCAGCGCCTCGTCGTCGGTCAACGTGAGCTTGGGCTCGTAGCGGGCGCGCCACCAGCGGCTCACCGTGACGCGGCCGCCCTCGATCGTGAGGTGATGGCCCGGCGGCAGCTTCTCGATGCCGGCGAACATCGTGCGCGGTGCGGCGGCGTAGCGCAGCGTGAGGTGCTGCACGACGGCGTCGGCATCGGCCTCGCGGCGCACGCCCGGGAACGCGAACAGCGCCTTGATCTCGGAGGCGCACACGAACGCGCCCGCGGCGCGCGTCCAGTAGAGCGGCTTGATGCCGACGTGATCGCGCGCCACGAAGAAGCGCTGGCGCGGCCGGTCCCAGATCGCGAACGCGAACATGCCGTGCAGACGCTCGACGAAGCTCGGGCCCCATTCCTCGTAGGCGTGCACCAGCGTCTCGGTGTCGCTGTGCGTGCGATAGCGGTGCCCGGCGCGCTCGAGTTCGGCACGCAGCGCGGCGTGGTTGTAGATCTCGCCGTTGAACGCGATCCACACCGTGCCGTCCTCGTTGCACAGCGGCTGGTGCCCGGCGGCCACGTCGACGATCGCGAGGCGGCGGAACGCGAGTCCCACCCCGGCCTCGAGGTGCACGCCCTCGTCGTCGGGGCCGCGGTGACGCAATGCGTGCGCCGCGCCGACGAGCCAGTCACGCTCGGGCGTCCTGCCCTCCGGGTGGTGGTACGCCGCGAACCCGCACATGCGTGGGAACCCCTGCCTGCCGTGGCGACCGGCGCGTCAGACGAGACCGAAGCGCTTCTTGAACAGGAACGACAGGTTGAGCCAGCCGTCCCGCCACTTCTGCAGCTTGACCTCGCCGATGCGCGCGCCGTACGCGATGTGCGTCTCGCCGAAGCGGAAGCCGCGCAGGATCGCCTCGAGCTTGATCTCCTGACTGAACGGCATGCCGTCGGAGGTGACGCGCATCTTCTCGAGCAGCGAACGCTTGAACACCCACATGCCGGACTGGCTGTCCTTGATGGGGGTGAAGAACAGCACCATCGCGGTCACCGTGAGCACCCAGTTGCCGAGCTGGTTCGTGAGGCCCATCGCGGCCTTGTCGGCCAACGGGAAGCGGCACGCGGACAGGAAGTCCCAGCGCTTCTCCACGAGCTTGTCGACGAGTGCGGGGATGGACTCCGGCGGATAGGTGCCGTCGCCGTCCAGCGTCACGATGAGGTCGCCCGTGGCCGCGCGCATGCCGGCCTTGTAGGCGGCGCCGTACCCGGGCGTCTTCTCGCTCACGACCACCGCGCCCAGCGAGCGCGCCACCTCGGCGGTGCGGTCGGTGCAGTTGTTGTCCACCACGACGATCTCGTCGATGCCCTCGGGGCAGCGCTCGATGACTTCGCGAACGCCGTCCTCCTCGTTGTAGCAGGGGATGACGAGGCTGATCTTGAGGTTCTGGAGCATGGTGGAGGGATCCCGGTGGGAGACGCGGCGCGACGCGTGGACGGGCAGGAGGGGATGCGCGAGTGGAAGTCAATGGTAGCAACCCGTCGAACGCGGCCGCAAGCCCTTGTGCCGCAGCGCGAGAGGCGGACTCGCCCGAAGGCATGCAACCTGCAACACCGGCGGCGCGGCTCGCGTCGTGACCGTGCGGAACACGACCCGCGGCGCCCGCCCGGGCCGGGTCAGACGGGCACGAGTGGACGCTTCCGGGGACGGTCGAGCGAGCGCAGCCACGCTCGCCCCGGTTCCTCGACCCCGTGATACAGCAGGCTCGCGCCGACGTAGAGCGCGACCCCGTACAGGCCGAGCACGCCGGCACGCAGCCAGGGATCGGCGTGCGCGAAGCGCGCGGCGGGCACGAACAGTTCGAGCAGCCGCTCGGTGACCGCGTGGCTCATGTAGAGCGCGTACGAGAGCCGCCCCAGATGCAGCATCACGCCGCCGCCGAGCACGCGCGCGGCCCACGAGCCGTCCGCGGTGAGCCCCAGGAGCAGCAACGGCATGGCGATCATCATGAGGTCGGGCGCGCGCGCGAGGAACGCGGGCAGCACCATGACCGACCCCATGAAGCCCACGAGCAGCAGCGTCGCATACCGCCGACAGAGCGCCACGAGCCACGGCCCGCGCCGCCAGACGGCGTACAGCGAGACGCCCGCCATGAAGCCGCACACGATGCGCAGGATCGGGAACAGCGCCCAGGGCCACGTGCCGTTGGCGATGTACAGCCACGTCTGCGTGAGCGCGAGCGCACCGGCCAGATGCACGAGCACGGGGATGCGCCGACGCAGCAGCCACGCCCCCAACGGGAACAGGAACAGATAGGCGAACCACTCCGCGCTCACCGACCACGACGGGTAGTTCCATTCCTGGCCCGGCGAGCGGAACCAGGCGTGCGTCATCGCCAGATGCAGCGGCAGCTGTTCGACCGGATAGAGCCCGCCGAGCGGTCGGCCGAGCGCCTTTGCGAGCGCGACCACCGCGAGCATCGCGGCGACGGTGGCGACCACGTTGGGATGCACGCGCGCGAGCCGCATCCCCAGGAACCGGGCGTGCGAATCCCACGTCACCGGCCGCACGTCGGCCTCGTACACGTGGCACAGGATCAGCCCGCTCAGCACGAAGAACAGGTCCACGCCGAGCAGGCCCACCTTGGCGGTCGGCGCGAACACGCGCCACGCCGGCACCAACGTCACGAACGTGTCGTGGAAGTGGTAGAGCACGACCATGAGCGCGGCGATGCCGCGGATGCCCGTGAGGGCGCGGATCTCGTCCTTGGGGACGCTCGAGGTCATGGGGGTGGGGCTCCGGGTGGGGGTGTGCAGCGGGTCCAAGGGTCATCGGCAGGTCGGGCCCGCGACCTGACCCCGACCGCTCCGGGGCGCCCGGCTCCTGTGATACCGTCTTCGCCCATGTCCACGACCCGTCCCGACGCCCTCACGCCCACGCCGGAGCGCCTCGCGCTCATCGACCCCGCCCGGGTGGCGGTCGTCGTGCCGGCCTGGAACGAGCACGGCAAGATCGGCGACGTCGTCCGCAAGGTGCCGCGCCGCTGGGCGGCCACGGTGATCGTGGTGGACGACCATTCCGACGACGACACGGCCGACGAGGCCCGTGCCGCCGGCGCCGAGGTGGTGATCCGCCACGCGACCAACCAGGGCGTGGGCGCGGGCATCCGCACCGGGTTGTTCGAGGCCAAGCGCCGGGGGATCGAGTTCGCGGCCATCCTGTCGGGCGACGACCAGCACGAGCCCGACGAACTGCCCCGCATCCTCGTGCCGTTGTTCGCCGACGAGGCCGACCTCGTGCAGGGCAGCCGCTGGCTGCCGGGGGGCGCCACGCCGGGCATCCCCGCCGAGCGCCGCTGGCTGACGCAGCTCTATCCGCTGCTGTTCCGGCTCGCGAGCGGTTTCCCCGTGACCGATGGCACCAACGGCATGCGCGCGTTCCGACTGTCGCTGCTGGACGATCCGCGCATCGCGCTGGCGCAGGAGTGGTTGGACCGCTACGAGTTGGAGCCCTACCTGTTGTTCCAGGCCATCCGCGGCCGATACCGCATCCGGGAGGCCCCGGTCACCGTGCGCTATCACGCCCGGGGCACCACGAAGATGCGACTGTTCCGCGACGGTTGGCGCATCCTGCGCCCGCTCGTCTTCCTGCGCTTCGGACTGAAGCGCTGAGTCCCCCGGAGAGACCACACGTCATGATCCCGCTCGAGAACACGAAGGTGCTGGTCACCGGTGGCGCCGGTTTCGTCGGCAGCAATCTGGTGCGGCGCCTCCTGCGCGACGGTGCGCAGGTCACCGTGCTGGACGACCTGTTCACCGGCCGACTCGAGAACCTGCCCGCCGACGGCTTCCGCTTCGTGCAGGGCTCGGTGTGCGATCCGGTCATCGTCGAGAAGCTCGTGGCCGAGGCGCAGGTCGTGTTCCACGCGGCCGCGCGCAACATCGTGGTCTCGACGCGCAATCCGCGCGAGGACTTCGAGACGAACATCGGCGGCACGCTCAACATCCTGCTCGCCGCCCGCGCCAACGCCGATCGCATCCAGCGCGTGCTCTACACCTCGTCGACGTCGGTGTACGGCAATCCGCGCTACATGCCGATCAACGAGGACGACCACCTGTCGCTGCTCACGCCGTACGCCGTCTCGAAGCTCGGCGGCGAGAACTACTGCATGGCGTTCTACGAGAGCTACGGCGTGCCCGTGGCGGCGGTGCGCTACTCCAACGTGTACGGCCCCGGGCAGGACCCGGCCAATCCGTACTGCGGCGTGGTCGCCAAGTTCATCGAGTCGTTGTTCGCCGGCCAGCCGCCGGTGATCCACGGCGACGGCAACCAGACGCGCGACTTCACGTTCGTGGACGACGCGGTCGAGGCCACCGTGATGGCGGCCCAGTCCGATCGCGCGCTCGGTGAGGTGTTCAACGTGGGCACGGGCGTCGAGACGCGGGTGAACGAACTCGCGGCCATCCTCGGGCGCATCGTCGGCGTCGAGGCCCCGCCGCAGCACACCAACCGCCGCGACATCGACAACATCCGGCGCCGGGTCGTGAACATCGAGAAGGCGCGCCGGGCCCTGCGCTGGGTGCCGAACATGACCCTCGAGGACGGCCTGCGGGCCACCGTGGCCTGGCAGCGGGCCAAGACGGCGGAGCGCGGTCGGGCCTGACCGGGCGGAGCACCCTGCAGCGGTGGTCGGGTAAGAGGTTGCCGAAAAACGGCTTGGCCGACTCGACCCACGTGGTGGGGCGGGCCTGACCCGCCTTCCGGGGGGCGTTAGCGGGGCCGCCTGCGGGCACCCTGCAAGGCTTTCCGGTGGGGGGGCCGGGTCGGTCCGAGGGAATTCCACCTGCGGGGATTCCATCGTTGAATTCACTGTCAGGCCATTGCTAACATGGGCGTGACGGCAGGGCTTCCGGGCCCGCCCGCCGCGGTCTCCACGGACCGCGGCCCTTCCTCAGGTCCTCCGCCGGGAGATGCGCACGATCCTTTGCGAACTGGGTGTGTTGTAAAAGACGAGCTCTGCCTCTGGTCACCTCACGGTGCCCGGGGAACACATCACTGACGAGACACCACCGCATTCCCCCGAGTCGCTCGATCTCGATCAAGCCCAGTGTTGCGCTGGACCGATGACGCGAGAGTCACGGGAACCTCACGGTCGTCACACGACCCGAGGTCCTGGGACCGGGCGACGACACCTTTGATGAGTGGCAGCGATGGAGCCCGACATTCTCGCGTCGGTCGGTGACCTGCGGGCGATGCCCGTACGGTGGCCCGACGCGAACATCATCCAGCCCGAGGATCCGGCGTCCGTGGAGACCCCGACCGACATCTCGAAGCCGAGTGACCTCCGCCTGCACGCGGTGAGCGCGCATGCGCCCGTGGCGGTGCCGCGCGGTCGCGTTCATGCGGGTGGCTTCTCCAGCGGCCATGCCCGGCCGCGCGCCACGTCCGCCGCGCGCGCCGTCGCACGCGAGACCGTGCACGCGCAGACCGGTGTCATGCCGTTCGACACGCCGGCGCCGCAGGGCTTCTACCTGCGCTTCGGCAAGCGCGCGATCGACGTTCTGGGTTCGGGCGTCGCGCTGCTGCTCCTGCTCCCGATCATCGCGGTGCTCGCCGTCATCGTGAAGCTGACCTCGCGCGGGCCGGTGTTCTACCGCTCGACGCGCATCGGTCGCGGTGGCCGTCCGTTCACCTTCTACAAGCTGCGCTCCATGGTGAAGGACGCGGACCTCAAGCGGCAGACGATCGCGCACATGAACGAGGCCGACGGCCCCGTGTTCAAGATCCAGCGCGACCCGCGCATCACCACCATCGGTCGCTTCATGCGCTCGACGAGCCTCGACGAGGTGCCGCAGTTCTGGAACATCCTCAAGGGTGACATGAGCCTCGTCGGCCCGCGGCCCCCGATCCCCCAGGAGGTCGCGCAGTACGAGCCGTGGCAGCTGCGTCGCCTCGACGTGCTGCCGGGGCTGACCTGCCTGTGGCAGATCAGCGGCCGCAGCCGCATCGGCTTCCAGGAGTGGATGCGCCTCGACCTCGAGTACATCCGCCACCAGTCCTTCTCGATGGACCTCAAGATCCTCCTGCGCACGATCCCCGCGGTGCTGTCGCGGGAGGGTGCGTACTGACCCCACCGCTCGAGCCTCCCCTCATGGCCCCACCCGATCCCCAGGGTGAACGGCCGGCCTCCTCTCCTCGCCCGAGCCCCTCCGAACAGGCCCTGCCGCGCACCCTCGTCGCCGCCACCGTCGTGGCGGCGCTCCTGCGTCTGTTCCGCCTCGGCCACCAGAGCCTGTGGATCGACGAGCAGTTCACGCTCGTGTCCGCCGGACTGCCGGGCCCGTTCGTGCTGCACGACCTGCTCGACAACGTGCACGGGCCGCTGCACGCGGTCGTGGTGGCGTGGTTCGCCGCGTGGGGCGGCACGTCCGAGTGGGTGCTGCGTCTGCCGAGCGCGCTCGCCGGCATCGCGATGGTGCCCGCCATGGCGTGGCTCGCCTCGCGCTGGCTCGGGCGCGCGACCGCCGGTCCCGCCGCCTGGCTCACCGCCGCGTCGCCGTTCCTGGTGTGGTATTCGCAGGAGTGCCGCAACTACGCGTTCCTCATGCTCGCCACGGTGCTCGCCACCGCCGCGCTGCTCGAGCTGCGCGAGCGCGTGCGCCCCGCGCACCTCGCGGGCTACGCCGCCGCCGCGGTCGCGGGCGTGCTCAGCAACTTCGCGTTCCTGTTGATCGCGCCGCTGCACCTGCGGCTGTGGCTCGCGGCCGGTCCCGCGCGCGCGGTGCGCCTCAAGTGGCTCGCGGGCGCGATCGTGCTCACGGCCCTCGTGGCGCTGCCGTGGCTGCCCGCGGTGGTCGGGACGTGGGACTGGAGTCGCCTGCAGCCCGGGCGCGCGGTGCCCGTCGCCGAGCAGGGCCTGCGCGGGGCGCACACGTTCCATCCGGCCGCCATCCCGTTCGCATTGCACGCGTTCACCATGGGTTACTCGGGTGGTCCGAGTCTGGCGGATCTGCGCTCCGGGCCCGAGGCGGCGGCGCGTGAGCACCTGCCCGAACTGCTCCTGGCGCTGCTCGTGTTCGCCCCGCTCGGGGCGCTCGGGTTGCGGGCGGTGGCGAGACGGCGGCGACTGGCCGATACCCTGCTCTGGCTCGTCGCGCCCACGCTCGTGGTGAGTTACTTTGCCGCGAACAACTTCAAGGTGTTCCACCCCCGCTACGTCGCGGTCTCGATGCCGTGTCTGTTGCTGGTGGTGGCCGCCGCGTTCGCCGATCTGGGGACGCGGTGGCGTCGGGTCGCGGTCGCGGCCGTCGCGCTGCTGTGGGCGGGTTCGCTCGCTCGCGCGACGTTCGAGCCGGAGTACGGTCGGGAGGATTACCGGTCGGCGCTCGCCTCCGTGCGTGCGGGCTTCGTGCCCGGCGAACGGGTGATCGCGGTCGGGGCGCCCGAACCGGTGGAGTGGTACGGCCGTGGTCTGCCCGTCCAGCGCTTCTGGCTCGGTTACGCCGGGAGCGAGGCACGGTGCGCGCGGGCGTGGCGGGATTCCGTGGGCACGGTGCCCCCGGGAGTGTGGGTGGTGGCCAGTCGCACCGAGGACCTCGACGCTGCGGGGAACCTCGCGCACTGGCTCGATCGTGCGACGACGTCGGCGGAGCGGAGTGCGTTCCAGGGGGTGCGCGTCTGGCACCTGCGCACGCACGGTCCGTTCGCCGACACGACGTCCGGTGTGACGTCGCGGTCGCGGTAGTCCAGGTCGTTCTCACGGAGGTTCGTTCGATGCGGGTCGTGGTCGTCGGTCTCGGTTACGTGGGTTCGGTGTGTTCGGCGTGTCTCGCCGAGCGCGGTCACGACGTCGTGGGTGTGGACACGAGTGCGTTCAAGGTGGACTGCATCCGCCGCGGCGAGAGCCCGATCGTCGAGAAGGGGCTGCCCGAGCTGATCGGTCGCGCGGTGAAGGAGGGGCGTCTCACCGCCACCACGCGCATCGCGGAGGCCATGCCCGGGGCCGACATCGTGCTCGTGTGCGTCGGCACGCCGAGCGCCGACGACGGTTCGCTCGACCTGACGCACGTCAAGCGCGCCTGCGCCGAGGTGGGCGAGGGGCTGCGCGGCGCGAACCGCTTCGTGACCGTGGTCATGCGCAGCACCATGCTGCCGGGCTCGGTGCTCCAGGAGCTCGCGCCCGTGATCGAGGAGGCGGCCGGGGGCCGCGCCGGTCGGGACTTCGGGGTGGCGTACAACCCCGAGTTCCTGCGCGAGGGCACCGCGGTCGAGGACTTCTTCGGAGCCGATTACACGATCCTGGGCGCCGGTTGCACGCGCTCGGGCGAGGCGCTCAAGCAGTTGTACGCCGGCGTCGGCGGCGAGCTCATCGTGACCGAGATCCCCGCCGCCGAGATGCTCAAGTACGTCAACAACTCGTACCACGCGCTCAAGGTGGCGTTCGCGAACGAGTTCGGTCGGTTGTGCAAGCGCGAGGGCGTGGACAGCCACGAGGTCATGCGCCTCATGCGCCGCGACACCAAGCTCAACATCTCGGGCGCGTACCTGTCGCCGGGCTTCGCGTTCGGCGGCTCGTGCCTGCCCAAGGACCTGCGCGCGGTGAACTCGCGCGCGCGGCACAACGACATGGACCTGCCGGTGCTCATGAGCATCATGCGCTCGAACGAACTGCACGTGGCCGAGTCCATCGCGCTCATCGAGCGCTTCAAGATGCGCAAGCTGGGCTTCCTGGGGCTGTCGTTCAAGGCCGGCACGGACGATCTGCGCGAGAGCCCGATCCTGCGCGTCATCGGCACGTTGGTCGGCAAGGGCTACGACGTGCGTCTGCACGACCCCAGCATCGACATGGACCGCGTCCTGGGCGCCAACCGTCGTTTCGTCGAGGACGAACTGCCGTACCTGCCCGAACGCCTGCGCCCGTCGCTCGACGACGTGCTCGCGCATGCCGAGGTGGTGGTCATCGGCAACCGCTCCGCCGAGTACCGCACGATCGGACCGCGCCTGCGCAAGGGCCAGATCGTCGTGGACCTGGTCGCCGCACTCGATCGCGCCACGGTCACCGACGGGGAGTACCATGGCCTCGCGTGGTAGGATCCTGCATCTGTCCGAGAACCTCACGCTGCCGTTCGATCGGCGCGTGTGGATGGAGCTCAATGCGCTCAAGGGCGCGGGCTGGGACGTGGCGGCCATCTGCCCCATGGGCGAGGGCGGCCGCGAGCCCTACGAGGTGTTGAACGGCATCCACCTCTACCGCTATCCGGCGCCGCCCGAGACGAGCGGCTTCGTGAGCTACGTGTGGGAGTTCCTGTACTGCTGGCTGTGCACGCTCGGGCTCACGCTGCGCGTCGCGGCCCGGCACGGCTTCGACGTCATCCACACCGCGAACCCGCCCGACACGTTCTGGGCGATCGCGCTGCCGTTCAAGCTGGCGGGCGTGAAATTCGTGTTCGATCACCACGACCTGTGCCCCGAGCTGTACCTGTCGCGCTTCGGGGAGCAGCGCGCCGGCACGCTGCCGCACCGGCTGCTGCAGTGGCTCGAGCGCATGCAGTTCGCGTGCGCCGACCTCGTCATCTCGACCAACGAGTCGTACCGGCAGGTGGCGCTCGAGCGCGGCCGCAAGCGCCCCGATCAGGTGCGCGTCGTGCGCAGCGGCCCGAGCCAGAAGCGGTTCGCCACCGTGCGCGACCCGGACCCCTCGCTCAAGCGCGGCCAGCCGTATCTGGTCGCGTACCTCGGCGTCATGGCGCCGCAGGACGGCGTCGACCACCTCGTGCGCGCGGCGCGCATCGTCACCGAGGACCTGGGACGCCGCGACGTGGCGTTCACGTTCATCGGCGCGGGTGACTCGTTCGAGGACCTCAAGGCGCTGTCGCGTTCGCTCGGGCTCGAGGACGTCTGTCAGTTCCTGGGTCGCGTGCCCGACGACGTCGTCGAGCGCGTGCTCGCGACCGCCGACGTGTGCGTGAGCCCCGATCCGCGCAACCCGCTCAACGACGTGAGCACGATGAACAAGGTCATCGAGTACATGGCCTGCGCCAAGCCGGTCGTGTGCTTCGACCTGCGTGAGCACCGCCACAGCGCCCGCGAGGGTGCGTTGTACGCCGAGCCCAACCGCGACGAGGATCTCGCGGCGCGCATCGTGCAGTTGCTCGACGACCCCGCCCTGCGTGAGCGTCTGGGCGCCATGAATCGGCAGCGCTTCCTCGAGCACCTCGCCTGGGAGCACAACGCCGGCACGCTGATCACCGCCTACGAGGAGCTATGCGCGACACGCCGCGGGTGAAGGTCCTGCTCGTCGAGAGCGGCCGCACGGTGGGGGGCACGGAGCGTGTGCTCTGGGAGCTCGCCACGCGCCTGCCCGCGTCGCGCTTCGAGGTGCGCGTGTGGCTGTCGCCCGCGCGCGGCGTCGACGAGTTGGCGCGCGCCCTCGAGGACGCCGGCATCCCCGTGGATCGCGTCGCCGAGGTCGATCGACGTGGCGATCTGGGCGGCATGTTCGACACCTGGAAGCGCCTGCGCGCGCTCAAGCCCGACGTGCTGCACGTGCATCACGTGTGGCCGGCGGCGGATCGCTATCTGGCGCGGCTCGCGCGCTGGGCGGGCGTGCAGCGCCTCGTGGTGACCGAGCACATCACCGGGCACGCGCACTCCTCGGGCCAGCGTTGGCTCAAGCGGGACGAGCTCACGCGCGCGGCCGCGGTGACCGCGGTCACGGGCGCGATCGTGGATTCGCTGGTGCGCGACTACGCCATCGACCGCTCGCTCGTGCGCGTGGTGCCCAACGGCGCCGACCTGCCGTCGCCCGAGCGCGAGGAACCGCTCGCGCGCAAGTGGCGCGAGCGCTTCCTCGCCACGCCGATCAAGCCGCTCTGGGTCATCGCCGGGCGCATCGAGGAGCAGAAGGGGCACGACGTGCTGCTCGAGGCCCTGGTGCAGGTCGTGAAGTCCGGGCTCGAGTTCACGCTCGTGGTGGCCGGCGACGGTTCGCGTCGCAGCTGGCTCGAGCAGCAGGCGATCTCGCTGGGCCTCTCGCCGCGCGTGCAGTTCGTGGGGCAGGTGGACGAGGTGGGCGGCCTGCTCGCCGCCGCCGACGCGGTGCTGCTGCCGTCGCGCTGGGAGGGCCTGCCGCTCGTGCTGCTCGAGGCCATGGTGCGTTCGCGCCCCGTGATCGCGAGCGCCGTGGGCGGCGTGCCGGACGTGGTCGAGGACGGCGTGCACGGCACGCTCGTGCCGGCCGGCGACGTCGCCGCGCTCGCGGCGGCGCTCGAGCATCTGCATCGCAAGCCCGACCAGGCGTGGCGCATGGGGCGCGCGGCCGCGCAGCGCGTGCGCGACCACTACACCTGGCAGGCGGTCGTCGACGACTTCGAGGCGATCTACGACGAGGTGCTCGGCTTCGCCGCCGTGACCCCCGAAGCGATGGGCCCGACGTCGGGAGCCCCGCGGTGAGACTCGGCGTGGTCATCCCGTGCTACCGGCAGGAGCGCTTCCTGCCGCGCACGCTCGCGGCGCTCGATCGCGCGCTCGCGGGACGCGACTGGCGCGGGGTGCTGGTGCTGTCGGCGCCCGCGAGCGATGCGGCCTCGTTCGCGCCCTCGCCGGGATGGACCGTGCTGCGCGCGGTCGGGGACGTGCACACCCGGCCGCTCACGCCCGGTGCGGCGCGCAACGCCGGCTTCGCCGCGTGCGGGGGCGACGTGGTGCTGTTCGTGGACGCCGACGTCGAGGTCGAACGCGCGTGGCTCGATCGCGCGCTCGGCACGTTCGAGCGCGAACCCGCGCTGGCCGGCACCTGGGGCCGCATCGAGGAGTGGTTCGTCGATGGCACGACCGAGCGCCCCGGGGTGCGCGACCTGTATCGCGTCGGCGACGCCGATGCGCCCGCGCGCTACACCGCGACGCTCTCGTTCTATCGCCGCACCGCCCTCGAGCAGGTCGGCGGCTACGACGCGAGCCTCAACAGCGAGGAGGACTTCGAACTCGGGCTGCGCCTGCGGCAGGCGGGGTTCACCCTGCGCACGCTCGCGCCGCTCGCCGCGCGCCACTGGAGCGCGCCGCGGCCGAGCTTCGCGGAGTACGGCCGGCGTTGGCGCACGGGACTGTGCTTCGGCCCGGGGCAGGCGTTGCGCGCGTATCTGGGCCGCGCGGGCTTCGGCGAACTGCTGCAGCGCAACGCGCACTATCTCGCGGTGCTCGCCTGGGCGATCGCGCTGCCGTTGGCCTGGCCGCTGGCCGGCGAACCGGGCCTGCGTCTGGCGCTGCGCCTGCCGCTCGTCGTGCTGCTCGTGATGACGATCCGCAAGCGCAGCGTGCGACTCGCGCTGCACTCGCTCGTGACCTGGTCGGTCATGGCCGCCGGCACGCTGGTCGGCTTCGTGCGCGGTGGGGTGAGTGCGCCCGCGCCCGTGCGGGAGGCCGCGTGAGGGTCCACCTCGCCTGCGACAACGACATCTTCCCGCCGCGCTTCGGCGGCACGCAGCGCCTGTTCGGATTGGCGCGCGGACTCGCCACGCGCGCCGAGGTGCGCGCGCTGTGCGTCGTGCCGAACCGCTCCACGGGCGCGACCGACGAGCGCGCGCACGGCGTCGCGATCCATCGCTGTCGCGCGTGGTACACGAGCGTGGCGTGGTGGCTCGAGCGCGGTCGTGTGGCGCCGCTCTTCACCGCGGACCTGGGCCATCGCGCGCACGCCGGTGCGTTCCGCCGCGCGCTCGGGCCGCCCGCCGACGTGCTCATGTGCGACCTCGGTCTGACGGCGCTGCTGCACGGCGCGCCCGACACGTTGCGCGTGTACCACGCGCAGAACGTCGAGGCGCTGCGCTGGCGCGAGGCCGGTCCGCGCGTGCTCGCGCGCGGGCACTGGGCGCGCGTCATGTCCGACCTGGAGCGTCGTGCGGTCGCCGAGAGCGACCTCACGGTGGTGTGCACCGACGAGGACGCGGCGCAGATGCGCGCGCTGCACGGCGCCCACGACGTCGAGGTGATCGCGAACGGCTACGACGAGACCGTGGCGCGCCCCGCCGACGAGGCGTCGCGTCAGCGTGCCCGGCGGACGTTGGGGCTGGCGCCGGACGCGTACGTGATCGCGTTCGTGGGTGGGGACTGGAGCGCGAACCACGAGGCGCTCGCATTCCTGCGCCGCGAGGTGCTGCCGCACGTGGTCGACGACGGCGTCGTGCTGCTCGCGATCGGTGGTGTGGCGCGCGGCCTCGTCGGCGTGCGCGAGCGCGGGCTGGTCGCGGTCGGCGAGACCCCCGATCTGGGGGCGGTGCTCGATGCGGCCGACGTGGGCCTGAATCCGATGGCGCAGGGTGGAGGGAGCAACGTGAAGGTGCCGACCTATCTCGCGCAGGGACTCGCCGTGATCTCGACCCCGTTCGGCATGCGCGGTTATTCGCCGCTCGCTCCGGGGGTCACGGTCGTGCCGCGCGAGGGCTTCGTGGAGGCCGTGCGCCGCCGCCCTCGGGGTTGGGCCGCGCAGGGGCAGGCCGCGCCCGCCGCGCTCGCCGATTACGCGTGGGGCACCCTCGGGGCGCGCCTCGCCGAACGTTTCGCCACGCGCCTCGCGGCGCGCGGGTTGGGAGCCGCCTGATGCGCGTCGCCATGATCGGACAGAAGGGCATCCCCGCCACCTACGGTGGCATCGAGCGTCACGTGGACGAGATCGCGCGCCGTCTGGTCGATCGCGGCATCGACGTCGACGTGTTCTGTCGCCTGTACTACACGCCGCCCGGCACCGAGTACCACGGCATCGGGCTCCTGCGCCGGCCGTCGATCCACACCAAGCACCTCGACACCGCGACGCACGTGGCGTGGGCCACGTTCGAGGCCATGCTGCGCCGCTACGACGTGGTGCACTTCCACGCGCTCGGCCCGGCGATCTTCGCGTCGCTGCCGCGCCTGACCGGCGCGAAGACCGTGGTCACGGTGCACGGCTTGGATTGGCAGCGCGAGAAGTGGGGCAAGGCCGCCGCCTGGGTGCTCAAGCAGTGTGAGGGCCCGGCCGCGCACTTCCCGGACAAGACGATCGTCGTGAGCAAGACCCTGTGCGAGCACTTCAAGACGACGCACGGGGTCGAGACCGCCTACATCCCCAACGGCACGATGCTGCCGCAGCCGCGCGCGCCCAAGAAGCTCGGCGCGCTGGGGCTCGAACCGGGCAAGTACGTGCTGTTCGTGGGTCGCCTCGTGCCCGAGAAGGGCGTGCACTTCCTGTGCGAGGCGTTCAGCAAGATCGACACCGACATGAAGCTGGCGCTCGTCGGCGGCCTGAGCTTCTCGCAGGACTACGTCAATCTGCTGCGCCGCTATGAGAGCGATCGCATCCGCCTGCTCGACTACGTCTTCGGCGAGTCGCTCGAGGAGCTGTGGAGCAACGCCTACTGCGTCGTGCAGCCCTCCACCATGGAGGGGCTGTCCATCGCCCTGCTCGAGGCGCTGTCGTACGGCCGCTGCGTGCTCGTCTCCGACATCCCCGAGAACATGGAGGTGGCCGAGGAGTGCGCGCTGTCGTTCCGCAGCAAGGACGTGGACGACCTGCGCACCAAGCTCGACCACTTGATCCGCCATCCCGAGGAGGTCGCGAGCTACGGCGCGCGGGCGCGGGCGCACATCCAGCGGCACTACTCCTGGGACAACGTCGCCGAATCCACGGCGCGACTCTACGAGGACCTCACGGGCAAGTCGCGACGCGCGCGCTGACGCCCCGTGCGGACCGTGCGGTCCGCCGTGGCGCCCCGTGCGGTCGTGTGCTACTCGTTCCCTTCCATGACGACCCCGAACCCGTTGCGTGGTGCGCTCATCCTGGCCGGTGGCCGCGGCGAGCGATTCTGGCCGTGGAGCACGCCCGAGCGTCCCAAGCAGCTGCTGCCGCTCGCCTCGGGGGGCCGCACGCTGCTGGCGGCGACCTTCGAGCGTGCGCGCCGGCTCATGCCCGCCGAGCGCATCGTGGTGATGACGTCCGCCGCGCTCGTCGAGGCGTGCCGCCGGGAGTGCCCGGGGGCGATCGTGGTGGGCGAGCCCATGGGCCGCAACACCGCGCCCGCGATCGCGGCGGCCGCCGCGTTCTTCGAGGATGCGTGCGCGTTCGCGGTGCTGCCCTCGGACCACGCCATCGACGACGAGTCCGCGTTCGTCGCCGACTTCGAGCGCGCGTTCGCGCTCGCCTCGCGCGACCCGCTGCTCGTGACGTTCGGCATCAAGCCCACCGGCCCCGAGACCAGCTTCGGCTACATCGAGCGCGGCGCGGCGTTGGGGCCGCGCGTGCACCGGGTCGCGCGCTTCACCGAGAAGCCCGACCTCGCGCGCGCGCAGGCCTACGTCGCGGGTGGGGCGCACGCGTGGAACAGCGGCATGTTCGTGTGGACGCGGCGCACGTTCCTGGACGCGCTCGCGATGGGCCGTCCCGCGATCGCGGAGGCGTTCGCCGAGTTGCGCTTCGGCCCGCACGAGGAGCGCGCCTTCGAGGCCGCGCTCGCCTCGCGCTTCCCGACGGTCGAGTCGGTCTCGGTGGACTACGCCGTGCTCGAGGTCGCGCCCAACGTGGTGACGATCGAGGCGGCGTTCGATTGGGACGACCTCGGCAGTTGGAGCGCGTGGGCGCGGCGTCAGCCCGTGGATGCCCGCGGCAACGTGGTCTGGGGCGACGCGGTGCCGGTGGACTGCGAGCGCTGCGTCGTCGTCGGCGACGGCGTGCCGACCGCGCCCATGGGCCTGCGCGACATGGTCGTCGTGACCACGCCGCACGGCACGCTGGTGTGCCGGCGCGAGGATTCCGAACAGGTGCGCCGCGTCACCGAAGCGGTGCGCGCGCGCGGGAGCGCCTCGTGAACCGCGTGACCCGGATGCTGTCGCTGCTGCTGATCGCCGTGTCGCCGTGCACCGCGGCGCAGAACGGCACGCCCGCCGCCTCGCCCGCGCGCGCCGCGCCGGTCGCCGATTCGCTGCCTTCGGCGGGTGCGTTGCAGGTGCTCGGCCGCATCCCGGAACCGCTCACCGCGGAGCAGCAGGTCGCGGCGCCCGCGCGTTCGCCGGCCGAGCGCACGCCGATCGCGGGCCGCAACGCCGTCGCGGGGAACGGTACGGTGAACGGCAAGGGGAACGGCACGCCGCTCGCCACGACCGTGACGCCGCCGGTCCCGGTGCCGACCACGACCACGCGTGACAGTGCTCGCACGTCCGAGGGCGGGGCGGACGTGCCCGTCCCCGCGCCGACGTCGCCCGTGGTCGCGCCCGCCTCGCCCGCGCTCGTCATGCCCGACACGCTGCCCGCCGCTCCGGCGCACGCGGCCCCGACGCTCGACGCGCCCACGCGGGCCGCGGGCACCTGGTGCGTGCAGGTCGCGGCCCCCGAGGAGCGTGCCAAGGCCGAATCGCGACGCGATGCGGCGCAGTCGCTGCTGCTGCTGCCGTTCGTCATCGAGACCGAGAAGGGCCTGCACAAGGTGCGCACGCGCGACGGCTGGACGCGCGAGGCGGCGGATGCGATCCGTCAGCGCGCGCTGGGTTCGGGCTTCGAGGGTGTGTTCCTGGTCGATCGCGCGGCACCGCCCGAGGGGGCCGTCCCGGCCGCGAAGCCGGCGGTGAGCGCCAAGCCCAAGCCGAAGGCCAAGCCCAAGCCCCACGCGTCGACGAAGCGCCGGCCGCAGCGGAGCGCGCGATGAGCACCCGCCGACTGATCCTGCACGAGGATCGCTTCTGGCGCCTGTTGCGGCCGCTCACCGACCTGCTGCCGGTGCCCGCGCTCGCCTTCGGTGCGAGCGACGTGGCACGACGCTGGATCGCGCGCGCGGGTCTGCCGCTGTTCGCGATCGAGGCGCGCGCGGCGTCGCTCGCGACGTGGCACGACGCCCCGGTGCGCGACACGTCCGCGATCGCCGCCGACGACGAGGCGGTGGTCGTCAACGCCGCGGCGCTGCCCGGAGCGTGGTTCGATGCGGTGATGGCGGACCGCTCGCCGATGCTGTTCCTGAGCGGTGGTCGCGTCGCCGCCGCACGATTGCCGCTCGCGCTGCTGCGCGGCGGCATCGGTCGTGGCGAGGACTTCGAGACCGTGCTGCTGGGGCTCGCGTTGCCCACGAGCGTCTGCGACGCCGCGTTCCTCGATCATCCGTGGGACCTCATGGCCCGCAACCCCGAGGCGATCGTCGCGGATCTGAGTGACCGCGCGCCCGCGCAGGCGGGCACGGTGCATCGCCTGGCCGCGCTCGAGTCGCCGGAGCGCATCGTGATCGAACCCGGTGCGGCGGTGGGGCCGTTCGCCGTGCTCGACGCGAGCGAGGGTCCGATCCTGATCGCGCGCGGCGCGCGCATCGAGGCGCACTCGATCGTGCGCGGGCCGTGCGTGATCGGCCCCGGCACGCAGATCCTCGGCGGTTCGGTGAGCGGCACCACGTTCGGCCCCGAGTGCCGGATCGCGGGCGAGGTCGAGGCCTGCGTCTGGCAGGGCCACGGCAACAAGCGCCACCACGGATTCGTGGGCCACAGCGCGATCGGTGAATGGGTCAATCTCGGGGCGCTCACGACCACCAGCGACCTCAAGAACAACTACGGCAAGGTGCGCGTGGTCGTGGAGGGGCGCGAGGTCGACACGGGTTCGCCCAAGATCGGCTCGTTCCTCGGTGCGCACGTGAAGACCGGCATCGGTTCGTTGCTGCCCACCGGGGCGTCGATCGGGACCGCGGCCAATCTGTTCGGCGGCGGCCGCTTCGCGCCCAAGCACGTGGCCGCGTTCGCGTGGTGGGACGGCGACCTGTTCGCCGAGCACGAGCTCGAGCGCATGCTCGCCACCGCGCGCATCGCCGTCTCGCGCCGCGGTCGTTCGCTCACCCCGGCGCACGAGTCCGCGCTGCGCGCGCTGTTCGGCGCGACCGCCTCGGAGCGTGCGCGCGCCGCGGGCGCTTGACCCTGCGCGAGTCCCGTTCCTAGACTCCCGCGTTCGACGTCCTCGCCGTACCCATCCCTCCGAGGTCCACGATGCCCGAGTTGCGCAAGGATCCCGTCGTCGGTCGCTGGGTCATCATCTCGACCGAACGCAGCCGCCGTCCCGGCCACTTCACGCCGGACGCCGCGCCCCCCGCGCACGCGTTCTCCCCGTTCGCCGAGGGCCGCGAGGACATGACGCCGCCCGAGGTGTACTCGGACCGTCCCACCGACCTGCCTCGCAACTCGCCGGGCTGGAACGTGCGCGTGGTCCCCAACAAGTTCCCGGCGCTCGAGATCGAGGGCACGCTCGACCGTCGCGGCGAGGGTCTGTACGACAAGATGAACGGCGTCGGCGCGCACGAGGTCGTCATCGAGACGCCCGATCCGGGCCTGGCGTTCGCCGACCTGCCGGTCGAGCAGATCCAGCGCGTGCTCATCGCGTGGCGCGAGCGCATGCGCGACCTGCGCAAGGACCCGCGCCTGCGCTACGTGCTCGTGTTCAAGAACCACGGGGCCGAGGCCGGCGCCACGCTCGAGCACTCGCACAGCCAGATCATCGCCACGCCCATCATCCCGCGCATGGTGCAGGAGGAGCTCGACGGCTCGCGCCGCTACTTCGAGCTCAAGGAGCGTCCGGTGTTCTCGGACATCATCGATCAGGAGACCGGCGAGGCGCAGGGCCGTCGCGTCGTCTCGCGCACCGAGCGCTTCATCGCGCTGTCGCCGTTCGCGCCGCGGTTCCCGTTCGAGACCTGGGTGCTGCCGCTGCACCATCGCGCCGCCTACCACACGATCGAGGACGACGCGGAACTGCTCGAACTCGCGGGCATCCTGCGCGACACGCTGCAGCGATTGAACGCCGCGCTCGACCGGCCGCCGTACAACCTGGTGCTGCACACGGCGCCGCTCGCCGAGCCGGACCATCCGCACTACCACTGGCACATCGAGATCATGCCCAAGCTCACGCGGGTCGCGGGCTTCGAGTTCGGTTCGGGCTTCTACATCAACCCGACGCCCCCCGAGGATGCCGCGCGTTACCTGCGCGACATCGAACTCGGTTCCTGAGCCGGATCCGCGGGTGAATCCGGTGCGGTCGATCGTGCATCTGGCGAGCGAGATGGCCCCGTTCGTCAAGGTGGGCGGTCTCGCCGACGTCGTCGCGGCGCTCGCGACCGAGCAGGTGCGGGCCGGGCATCGCGTCGTCGTGGCGATCCCCGGCTACCGCGATCTCGTGTTGCCCGCGGGGTGGACCGTGAGCGACCTGTCCGGCACCTCGGTGCCGTGGGGCATGGGGCAGGAGCCCGCGAAGTTCCGCATCGCCGAGGGGCCGGCCGACCAGCCCACCGTGCTGCTCGTGGACCACGTCGGCGACCGGCGGTTCTTCCAGCGCCCGGGCGTGTACGACGACCCGCAGACGCGCGAGGGTTATCCCGACAACGCCGAGCGCTATCTGTTCTTCACGCGCGCCGCCCTCGAGGCGATCAAGGGCTTCGGTGAGCACTTCGACGTCGTGCACGCGCACGACCAGCAGGCCGCGTTCGCGCCGTGCTTCGTGCGCACGCACGACGCCGAGGACTCGGCGTTCGACGGCACCGCGACCGTGTTCACCATCCACAACCTGGGCTATCAGGGCATCGTGGACCCGTGGATCCTGGGGCTGGCGGGCTTCCCGCGCAGCGCGTTCTATCCGCGCAGCCCGTTCGAGTACCACGGCCGCGTCAACTTCATGAAGGTCGGCATCCTGTTCGCCGACCTCGTCTCGACGGTCAGTCCCACCTACGCGCGCGAGATCCAGACCACGGGCGAGTACGGCTTCGGGCTCGAGGGCGTGCTGCGTCGTCGCACGGGCGACGTGCGCGGCATCCTCAACGGCATCGACGCCACGGTGTGGGACCCCGCCACCGATCCGCTGCTGCCGGCGCACTACGACCTCGCGAACCTCGACGGCAAGCGCGCCTGTCGGCGGGCGCTCACGCTCGCCTCGGGATTCCCGCTCGAGCCCGATTGGCCGATCATCGGCATCGTCTCGCGCCTCGTCGAGCAGAAGGGCTTCGAACTCATCGAGGCCGCCGAGCGCGAGCTGTGCGACCTGCCCGCGCGCTTCGTGATCCTGGGCGTGGGCGCGCCGCGCTACATGGACCTGTTCCGCCGTCTGGCCGACGAACGGCCGTGGCAGTGGCGGTTCGAGACCGCGCACGACGAGGCGTTCGCGCACCGCATCGAGGGGGGCGCCGATCTGTTCCTCATGCCGTCGCGCTACGAGCCGTGCGGGCTCAACCAGCTCTACAGCCTGCGCTACGGCACCGTGCCGGTCGTGCGCGCCACGGGCGGGCTCGCCGACACCGTGCGCGAGTACGACCCGGTCACGCACGAGGGCAACGGTTTCGTGTTCCACGGCTTCTCGGCGGACGAGATGGTCATGGCGCTGCGTCGCGCGTTGGCGCTGCACGCCGACCCGGTGCAGTGGCACAAACTCATGCGCAACGGCATGTCGCGCGATTCCAGTTGGGGCGCGGCCACCGCGGGGTACGATCATCTGTACGACGAGGCGCTCGATCGCGTGGCGCACGGCCGCATCCCGACGCTGGAGAACGTGGCCGACCACTTCTGAGCGACCCCGCACGACGACGCCCCCGCCGAGCCACGCGCTCGACGGGGGCGTCGTCGTGCAACCGGGGGAGTGCGCGCTCAGCCCTGCGCGGGGCCCTCGAGGAACGCCGCGTGCAGCGCACGCACCGCTTCGGCGACGCGCGACTCCTCGACGCGGAACACGAGCGCGCCCGGCGTGACGCGCAGCGCCACGAGCGGCACGCCGGCCCGTTCGAGCGCGCGTTCCGCCTGCGCCGCCTCGCGCGCGCCCAGACCCAGCCCGACGAGCGACACGAACGCGACGCCGTGCACGACGTCGAGCCGCCATTCACCGCCGGGGCCGCGCACCTCGCGGAAGTCGGTCTTGAGCGACTCCACGTCCTCGGCCGGTCCCATCCACACGATCGCGCCGTGCGTCGCGGTGGCCTGCTCGTGCGCCACCAGCTCCAGCGTGGGGAACCGCTCCTGCACCGCCTCGACGATGCCGCGCGCCTCGCCCTTGCCGCCGGCGTTGCCTTCAGCGATGGCCAGTGACACGCCGGCCCGGTGCGCGACCGCTTCGACTCTCGGGGTCTCCACAGCGTCCTCCACGATCAGGGTGCCCGGTGCGTCGCTGAACGACGAGCGCACCACGAGCGGCACGCGCTCGCGCGCGGCCAGGTCCACACAACGCGCGTGCAGCACGCGCCCGCCCGAGTGGGCGAGGGCGGAGCAGGCGCGGACGTCCATGCGCGCGATGGGGCGCGCCGCGGGGGCGACGCGGGGATCGGCGGTGAACACGCCGTCCACGTCGGTCAGGATCTCGCAGCGCACGCGCCCCAGCGCGGCCGCCAGCGCCACCGCGGTGGTGTCGCTGCCGCCGCGGCCGAGCGTCGTGATCTCCTTGGTCACCGGCGAGACGCCCTGGAAGCCGGCCACGATCACGACGTTGCCGGCATCGAGCGCGGCGCGGATGCGATCCGGCCTCACGCCCACGATGCGCGCGTTGGAATGCGCCTCGTCGGTGAGGATGCCGCTCTGCGAGCCCGTGAACGAGATCGCCGGTACCGCGAGGTCGTGCAGCGCCATGGCGAGCAGCGCCATCGAGACGCGCTCGCCGGTGGACAGCAGCATGTCCATCTCGCGGCGGGACGGGCTGGGGGAGACCTCGCGGGCGAGCGCGATCAGGTCGTCCGTGGTGTCGCCCATGGCGCTCACCACCACGACCATCGCGTGCCCGGCCTCCCGGGCGGCGGCGATGCGGCGGGCCACGGCGCGGATGCGCTCCGGACCGTTGACCGACGTGCCGCCGTACTTCTGGACGAGGATGTTCACGGCGCGAGGGATAGTCGCTCCGGCCGATGCGCGCAAGCCGTCCGAGGGGCCCGCCGCCGGGCCGGCCCGCCCCGTGGGGCGGGGGGCCGGGGGGGACGCCCGCCCGCAGGCCCTGTAGGGCCTTTCCGAGGCCCCTGGAGGCCGGGTGGGAGGCTTGCCGGCGTCGCTCGCGGGGGGCGGCCTTGACGACCCCGCCGTCCACCGATTATTGTCCTCGCCGCTCTTGATTCGCGGAAGTAGCTCAGCCCGGTAGAGCATCACCTTGCCAAGGTGAGGGTCGGGGGTTCGAATCCCCTCTTCCGCTCCATGTCCGCGGGGCCGGCTTCCCAGCCGGCCCTTCGCGTTTCCCGGGGGAACCCATGGGCGGACCCGCCCGTCCCGACGACCCGACCGCCGTCGAACGCGCCGTCGCGGACCTGTTGCGCGCCCTGGGCCTGTCGGCCGCGACCGAACCCGAGCTCGCCCAGACGCCCGCGCGGGTCGCCGAGCTGTATCGCGAGGTGCTGTCGGGCCTCGACCCGGCCGCGACGCCCGATCTGGCGACCTTCCCGCACGACGGTCAGGGCGACCTCGTCGTGGTGCGCGACCTCGAGTTCCACTCGCTGTGCGTGCACCACATGGTGCCGTTCTTCGGCCGTGCCACGATCGCGTACCTGCCGGGTGACACGCTCGTCGGCATCAGCGCCCCGGCCCGGCTGCTCGAGGTGTACTCGCGGCGGCCGCAGTTGCAGGAGCGGCTCGGCCAGCAGATCGCCGACCATCTCGAACGGCTCGTCCGGCCGCGCGGGGTCGCGGTGGTGATCGAGGCGCGCCACCTGTGCATGGAGATGCGCGGCATCCGTCGCCGCGGTCTCGTCGAGACCCGCGCCGTGCGCGGCGAGCTCGCCGACCCGCGCTGGGCGGGCGTGCTGCGCGGCAACCCCGAGCGTTGAGCGTCACGTGCGCGCCCCCTCGGTGAGCGTGATCATCGTCACGCGCGATCGGCCCGCACTGCTCGCCGACGCGCTCGCGGGCGTGGTCGCACAGCGCCCGGGACCGCTCGAGGTGCGCGTCGGCGACGACGGCACGCAGACGATCACGCACGTCGTCGAGTCGCTGCCGCTGCTCGAGGTCACGGTCGTACCGCTCGCGTGCGGGCAGGCCGGGGCGGCGCGCAACGCGGCCGCGGCCGACGCGCGCGGCGAGGTGCTGGCGTTCCTCGACGACGACGACGTCTGGCGGCCCGATCATCTGGCGCCGCTCGCGGCCGCGTTCGCCGATCCCGAAGTCGGCTTCGCGTGGCGCGACAGCGAGGTGATCCGCGAGGTCGTGCACGCCGATGGCACGCGCGCCACGCGCGAATCCCGCGTGCTCGCGCGCGACTGGGACGATCGCGTCATGCGCTCCGACGACTACCTGCCGCCGAGCGCGTGGGCGGTGCGTCGCGCCGTGTTCGAATCCCTCGGCGGGTTCGACACCACGTTCCGTTACAGCGAGGACTGGGACTTCGTGCTGCGCGCGGCCGCGATCACGCGCGTGCGCCGCGTCCCCGGCACCACGGTCGAGGTGCGGTTGCGCGAGCAGGGCAACACGTCGGCCGAGATCACGCCCGAGCGGCTCGCGTGCCTGCAGCGGCTCGGCGAACGCCACGGCTTCGCGACCCCGCCGCCCAAGACGTTCTGGGAGGTGGCGTGCACGGTGGGCGCGGCGTGAGCGTGCGCGAGCTCGTCATCGTGGGCGCGGGCCCGGCCGGCGTGTCGGCCGCGCTGTGGGCGCAGTCGCGGCATCTCGACGTCGAGGTCCTCGAGGGCGCGGCCGTGCCCGGGGGGCAGCTGCAGATCGTGCACTTCCATCCGCGCGAACTGCCCGGCATCGAGTTCGGGCACGGTCGCGCGATCGCGCAGAGCTATCTGCGTCAGTTGCTCGAGGCGCGCATCCCCGTGCGCTGGGAGACGACCGTGGCGGCGCTCGAGCCGGGCCCGACGCCCGCGCTGCGCCTGGCGGATGGCTCGCGCCTCGAGGCCCGTGCGGTGCTCGTCGCGAGTGGCGCGCGACGCCGTCGGCTCGGCGTGCCCGGCGAGGCCGAGTACACCGATCGCGGTGTCTCGCACTCCGCGACCCGCGATCGCGCCGTGCTCGCGGGTCGACACGTCGCGGTCATCGGCGGCGGCGATGCGGCGTACGAGAACGCGCTGTTGCTGGCGGCCGCCGGGTGCACCGTGACGTCGATCGTCCGCGGCTCGCCGCGTGCGCGCGCCGAGTTCCGTGCCCGGGTGGCGGCCGAGCCGCGCATCACCGTGCGCACCGGTTGCCGCGTCGAGGCACTGCTCGGCGACGACGTCCTGCGCGCGGTGCGCGTGCGCGACGACGAGGGCGTGCACACGTGGCCGTTCGAGGGCGTGGTGATCAAGGTCGGCATGGTGCCGAACACCGAATGGTGCCGGGACGTGCTCGCGCACGACGCCGACGGTTGGCTCACGGTGGACGACGAGTCCGGCACCTCGTGTCCCGGCGTGTGGGCGGTGGGCGACGTCGTGCGCCCGCGTCTGCCGAGCGTGTCGGTGGCGGCGGGGCAGGGCGCCTCGGCGATCGCCGTCATCCGCGCCGCGCTGCGCGGCGAGTGACCGCTCTGGCGCGCACGGCGCACTGCGAGTAGCGTCCCCGTCACGTCGCGTCCCACGCCCACCCGGAGTCCCGTCATGGCCGCCCACACGTTCACCGATCCCCAGGACCTCGCACGGCTCGCGGACCACGGTATCGCGCCCGAGGAGGCGGCCCGGCAGCTCGAGGTGATGTCGCGTCCCGCCGCCTGGGCCGAGCTCGATCGCCCGTGCACGATCGGCGACGGACTCGAGCGGCTCGACGACGCGCGCGTCGAGGGGCTGATCGCGACGCATGCGGCGGCCGCGCGCGCGGGTCGCGTGAGCGCGTTCATCCCGGCGTCCGGGGCGGCGACGCGCATGTTCAAGGACCTGCTCGCGGCACGCGACCTGCCCGGTGCGCTCGAGCCCGACGCGATGCGCGCGCGTGACGACGCCGCTGCGCGTGCGCTCGTGCGCTTCGTGGACGAGCTGCCGCGGTTCGCGTTCGCGCAGGCGCTCGCGGACGCGGTCGCGTTCCGCGGCGGCGATCTGGCGGTGCTCCGTACCCAGGGCCCGTGGCGACCGATCCTCGACGCGTTCCTCGGCCCCGACGGGCTCGATGCCGCGCGCGCGCCCAAGGGTCTGCTGCTGTTCCATCACGAGGCGGGGGCGTCGCGCACCGCGTTCGAGGAGCAGCTCATCGAGGCGGTGCCGCTCACCAACGACGGCACCGACACGCGTGCGCTCGAGGTCACGGTCTCGCCCGAGCACCGCGCCGGGTTCGAGCAGGTGCTCGCCACGCGCGCGAGCGCCCTCGCGGAATGCTTCGGTGGGCGCTGGCAGGTGGTGTTCAGCGAGCAGCATCCGTCCACGGACACGCTCGCCGGCGACGTCGCGGGCGGGCCGTTCCGCGACGAACACGGTCGGTTGCTGTTCCGCCCCGCCGGGCACGGTGCGCTGCTGCACAACCTCGCGGTCTCGGGCCGCGACCTCGTGTTCCTCAAGAACATCGACAACCTCGGCGTGTCGCGGCTCAAGCCGGAGACCTACCGCTGGAGCCGCGCGCTCGTCGGGCTGGCGGCCGAGCTGTCGGACGCCACCCGCGTGCTCGTGCGTCGGCTGCGCGGCGGCGACGCGGTCGCGGTCGGTGCGGCGCGCTCGTTCGCGGAGCGCGAGTTGGGGCTGACGCTGCCCGCGACGCTCGATGCGGCGGGGATCGCCCGCGAACTCGATCGTCCGGTGCGCGTGTGCGGCATGGTCGCCAACACCGGTGAACCCGGCGGCGGCCCGTTCTGGGTGCGTTCGTCGGCCGGCGTGACGCGGCAGATCGTGGAATCGGCGCAGGTCGATCCGCATTCGACCGCGCAGCAGGCGATCCTGCGCTCGGCGACGCACTTCAACCCCGTGTTCCTGGCGTGCGCCCTGCGCGCCGCCGACGGCCGACCGCACGACCTCGCGCGCTTCGTGGACGACGCGGCGGTGATCGTCACGCGCAAGTCGCACGGCGGGCGCGAACTGCTCGCGCTCGAGCGGCCGGGCCTGTGGAACGGCGCGATGGCGCACTGGCACACGCGCTTCGTCGAGGTGCCGCTCGCGGTGTTCAACCCGGTCAAGACCGTGTTCGACCTGTTGCGGCCCGAACACCAGGCCTGACGGGGCCGTTCAGCGCGAGGCGAGCAGGCGCAGACTGCGGCCGGCGACCGTGTCGTGCAGGCGGTCGAGCAGCGGGTCGTGCACCGGGCGCGAGTGCTCGAGCGGTGACACGTCGTGCGGGGATTCGGCCGCGGTGTCGACCACGATGTGCCAGCGCGTGCCCACGGGGCATTCGGGGAGCGTGAACGTGCGGGAGTGGGGCTCGCCGTTGATCTGCAGCAGCAGGTCCGGGCCGTCCGTGGCGTAGCGATGCATCTGCAGCAGGGCTCCACCGCGATCCCAGTCGGGGACCCCCAGGCTCGTGTCGTGCCACCCCACGCCGCCCGGGCCGTGGCTCGTGAACCAGGTGCCGCCCCGCAGTTCCGGGTGCGCGTGGCGCAGCGCGAGCAGGCCGCGCACGAACCGCTGGAACGCGTCGTGTTCGGGATGCGGCGTCCAGTCGAGCCACCATTCGGGGCCGTCCTGGCACCAGGCGTTGTTGTTGCCGTGCTGCGTGCGCAGGCGATCGTCCCCCCACAACCACAGCGCCGACCCCCGCGCGAGCAGCGTGAGCGCGGCGGCGTTGCGGGCCTGCCGCCGTCGCACGCGCAGGACGTCGTCGTCGTGTGTCGGGCCCTCGGCGCCGCCGTTCCAGCTGCGATGATCGTCGGTGCCGTCACGCTCCTGCTCGCCGTTCGCCAGATTGTGCTTGCGCTCGTGGCTCACGAGGTCGGCGAGCGTGAAGCCGTCGTGACAGGTGACGAAGTTGACCGAGTGTGCCGGGGTTCGTGTGGGCGCGTAAAGGTCGGACGAGCCCCCCAGGCGCGTCGCGAGCGCCCCCGGTCCCGCCGCCGCGCCGCGCAGCCAATCGCGCACGTCGTCGCGGAAGCGGCCGTTGAGTTCCGCCCATCGGCCGTGATGCGGGAACGAGCCCACCTGGTACAGCCCACCGTCCCAGGCTTCGGCGATGAGCTTCACGCCCGCCAGCCGCGGGTCCTCGCTGATCGCGCGGATGAGCGGCGGGTCCGCGAGCGGCGTGCCGTCCGCGTCGCGCGTGAGCGTCGCGGCGAGATCGAAGCGGAACCCGTCCACGTGCATCTCCTCGACCCAGAACCTGAGCGTGTCGAGGATGAGCTGCGAGGCGACCGGGCGCGCGCAGGCGAACGTGTGGCCGCAGCCGGTGACGTCGACGTCGTGGCCGTGCGCATCGAGTACGAAGTACTCGGCGCGGTCGAGCCCGCGCCAACTGCGCGGGGGCTCCGTGCGCGCACCCTCGCCGACGTGGTTGTAGACCACGTCGAGGATGACCTCGAGGCCGGCGCGGTGCAGTGCGCGCACCATGTCGCGGAACTCGCGCAGCGCCCCGGCCGCGGTGGCGTCGGCCGCGTACGCCGTGCGCGGCGCCATGAACGCGAGCGGCGCGTAGCCCCAGGCGTTGAGCAGCGGTTGGTCGGTGAGCGGGTTCGTGCGCGGATTGTCCAACTCGTCGAACTCGGCCACCGGCATGAGCTGCACCGCGGTGAAGCCCTGCTGCGCGAGCCACAACGCCTTCTCGGCGAGGCCGGCGAACGTGCCCGGCGCGCGCACGCCCGAACTCGGATGCGCGGTGAACGCGCGCACGTGCGTCTCGTGGATGACGGTCTCGGCGAGCGGCGTGCGCGGCGGCCGGTCGTCGCCCCAGTCGTACGTCAGGTCGAGCACCACGCCCCGTCGTTCACGCGCGCCGCCCTGCGGCGGCCCTTCGGCCCAGCGCTCGGAGCCGGCCACGCCCTTCGTGTACGGGTCGAGCAGCAGCGCGTCCGGGTCGAACGCGTGCGCCGGTCCCCGCGCCGACGAATCGGCACGCCACGCCCACTCGGCGCCGGCGGTCAGGCCGGGGACGAACGCGTGCCAGACGTCACCGCTGCGATGCGTGGCGGGATCGAGCACCAGGTCGCGCCGATGCCGTCCGCCCGCGTCCCAGAGCACCAGCGTCATGCGCGTCGCGTGCCGCGACCAGACGGCGAAGTTCACGCCGGTGGGCGTGAGCGTCGCGCCGAGCGGACTCGGCTGGCCGGGTTCGAGCGTGGGACGTGACGACGGGATGGCGGACACGCGGGGACCTCGTGGGAGAGGGGGATGCGCGACAGCCTAAGGCCTGCCGCCACGCGCGCCCAACCCGCGCGGGACACGAACGCCCCCGCACCGAGCGGTGCGGGGGCGTCGTCCGAGGCGTGCGAGCGCGGATCAGCGGGTGGGTCGGAACGTCAGTGCCGCCGAGTTGATGCAGTAGCGCAGGCCCGTGGGCGCCGGGCCGTCGTCGAAGACGTGGCCCAGGTGTCCGCCGCAGCGCGCGCACTCGACCGCGTCGCGCACCATGCCGTGACTCGCGTCGTGCGAGGTCGCCACCACGTTGTCGAACGCGGGCCGCCAGTAGCTGGGCCAACCCGTGCCCGAGTCGAACTTCGTGTCGGAACCGAACAACACCAACCCGCAACCCGCGCACGCGTACGTGCCGCGACGATGCTCGTTCCAGTACGCGCCGGTGAACGCGCGCTCGGTGCCCGACTCGCGCAGCACGTCGAACTGCTCGGGCGTCAGGCGCGCACGCCATTCGGCGGCGGTGCGCTCGACGCGCACGATGCGCGGACCGGCGGGCGCCTTGGCGGGCACGGGGGTGCGCGGGGCGGCCACGGCGGGAGTGGCCGCGAGCAGACCGAGCAGCGCGGCGATGCGGAGCGACGACCGGTGGGTCATGAGGGACGTCCTTTCGCGGGGGTGCGCAGCGACGTGGGGTGGGGCAGCGTCCGTTGGAGTGTCGCGGTCCCCGCTGCGGTGTGCAGGGTTCGTCAAGCCTGTGCGGGTCCGTGCCCCGCGCGCGCGGCGCGCACCGCGGGCGCGATCCGCTCGGCCCACGCCGCGTACGCCCGGGGCCCGGGGTGCAGCCCATCGGCGGCGAGGTACGCGGGGGCGTCGCCGTGCGCGCGCGACAGCTCGGCCACGTCCACCCAGTGCGCGCCCTGGGCACGCACGTGCGCGCGCTGTGCGGCGTTGAGCGCATCGAGCTCGCGCGCGATGCGTGCACGGTCGCGATCGGCGGCGAACGGCGTCACCCCCCAGTCCGGGATGGCGATCGCCACGACGCGTGCCGGGTCGTCCCCCGCCAGCCTCACCGCACGGGCGAACGCCTCGCGATGGTCGGCGAGCGTCGCGTCGGGGGCGTGGCCGCGGTACTGATCGTTGACGCCGATGAGCAGCGTCACCGCAGGGTACCGCTCGCGCGCGGGCCACAGGCCCGTCGTGTCCATGGCGTCGAGCAGTTCGCGCACCGTCCAGCCCGTGGTCGCGAGCACGCGCGGCGACGGCAGCGACAGCGCGCGCGCCACGAGCTCGGGCCAGCGCTCGTCGGGCGCGACCCCCTCACCGATCGTGTAGGAGTCGCCCAGGCACAGGAACGGCGGGTCGGCGGCGGGCAGGGGCATGGCCCGAGCCTAGCGTGCGCGCGTCGTGCGCGCACGCGCGTCGTCAGGCGGCGTGGCGTTCGGTGTCGCCCGTGGCGGGGTCCTCGAGCGCGCCCGCCGCGAGCAGCGCCAGGAACGCGTCCACCACCTCGGGGAAGAACTGCGTGCCGCGATGGCGCTGCAGTTCGGCGGCCGCCGCCTCGCGGGTGAGGCCGCGCCGGTAGGGACGCTCCTCGATCATCGCGTCGTAGGCGGCGCACACCATCACGATGCGCGCGCCCAGCGGGATCGCCTCACCCACGAGGCCGCGCGGGTAGCCGCGCCCATCGGGACGTTCGTGGTGCGCGTGCACGATCGCCGCCGCACCCTCGAGCCCGGCGATGCCGTGCAGCAGATCGGCGCCCACGCCGGGATGCGTCTGCACGAGCGCGCGTTCGTTGGGCGCCAGCGCCCCGGGCGTGCGCACGACGTCGTTGAGCAGCGCGTGCCGCCCCAGATCGTGCAGGCGCGCGCCCAGCTCGATCGTCGGCCACTCGGACGCGGGCACGTGCAGCGCGTGCGCGACCGCGAGCGACCAGCGCGCCATGCGCGCCGAGCGCCCCTGGCTGTACGGATCGGCGGCGTCGATCACGTCGGTGAGCACGCGCACGGTCTGCAGCAGCGGATGTTCGGACGTCGGGTTCATGCGGCCTCCGGTGGAGCGATCGGGGGGATCTCGAGCGGGTTCATGGCGTGGGCGAGCGCCTCGTCGTGGTCCACGAGCCCGCGCCCCACCAACGTCGTGAGGGCGGCGTCGAGACTGCGCGAGCCGGCGCGACCGCCGACCGCGAGGAGCGGGGCGAGTGCGGTGAACGGGCCCTGACGCAGCACCGCGTTCACCTCGGGCGTGTTGACGAGCACCTCGCAGGCGACGTGCATCGTGACGCGGTCGCGCCCGTGGACGAGTCGCGTCGCGAGTGCGCAGCGGAGCTGTTCGGCGAGGCGCGCCCGCACGGCGTCGGGCGAACCCGGGCCCGCGGCGAGCACCAGCTGCTCGAGGCCCGACGCGGTGTCGCTCGCCGCGACGGCCCCCAGCACGAGCGCCCCCGCTTCGGCAGCGGCGAGCGCGTGCAGCAACGTGTCCGGGCCCGCGAGGTCGGCGACGAGCAGCGTGTCCACGTCCAGTCGCGTGGCCTCGCTGAGCGCGGCCGCGACGCTGGGCGTGTGCGTGCCGAGTTCGCGTTGCGTGATCGCCCCGTGCGTCGCGGGGACGCGGAACTCGATCGGGGACTCGATCGTGAGCGCGTGGCCGCGTCGCATCGCGACGCGATGCTGCAGCAATGCGGCGAGCGTGCTCGAACGGCCCGAGCCGCGCGGGCCCGCGACCACGACGAGCCCGCTCGCGTGGGCGATCAGCGCGGTCGCGGTGCGGGGCAGCGCCAGCAGGTCGAGCCCGGGCGGGGCGTCGGCCACCCGATGCAGCGAGGCCGCGAGTCCGCTCGCGTGGCGCATGAGGTGCACGCGGACGCGGCCGGCGGCCGTCTCAAGGACGAACGGGCTCGCAGCGTGCTCGGGACCGGTGGCGTCGGGATGCGCCTCGACGAGTTCGGTGAGCACCGCATCGCCGTCGCAGGTCGGCGTCGCGGCGAGCGTGAGGCCATGGCGGCGCGACACGATCGCGCGGCCCGACGCCAGCAGCAGATCGGTGGCGTCGTGACGCCGCGCCTCGTCGAGCAGTACGGTGAGCGCGAGCACGTCAGGCCGCCCGCGTCTCGCTGGTCGCCAGGGCGAGCAGCTCGGGTCGGGTGACGAACGGCGCGAACGCGCGCGGTTCCTGTGCGAGCAGGCACGCGGCGTCGGGGTCCACGTCGCCCGCGCGCACGAGGGCGAGCAGCGAGGCGTCCATGAGCTGCATGCCGCTGCGCTTGCCGGCGGCCATGGCGCCGGGCAACTGGCGCAGGCGGCCGTCGCGCACGAGCGAGCGCACGGTGTCGTTCACGAGCAGCAGTTCGTGCGCCGCGCGTCGCCCCCGGCCATCGCCCGCCCGCACCAACTGCTGGCTCACGATCGCGCGCAGTCGCGTGGCCAGTGTCGCGCGCACCGCGGGTTGCGAGGCGCTCGGGAACGCGTCGAGCAGGCGTTCGAGCGTGGCGACCGCGCCCCGCGCGGGGTGCGTGGCGAACACGCGCACCCCGGCGGAAGTGGCCTCGAGCACCGCGCCGATCGCGTCGGCCTCGACGAGGTCGCCGAGCACGATCGTGTCGGCCCCGGCGGCCATCGCCTCGCGCACGCCCGACGTCCACGAGTCCACGTGCACGCCCCGCGTGCGCTGCACGACGCGGCCGTGCGCGTCCTCGAGGACGAACTCGATCGGGTCCTCCTTCGGGACGGCATGGCGGCCCTGTTCGAGCGTGGCGCGCACGAGACCCGCAACCGTGGTCGTGCGACCGCTGCCCGTGGGGCCGGTCACGAGCACGAGCCCGTCGCGCACGCGCGCCAGATCGCCGACCACGCGCGGCAGTCCCAGCTCGTGCAGGTGCGGTGCGACCCGCGGCACGAGCCGCAGCACCGCGAGCAGACCGTCCCGGTGCAACGCCAGCGTCATGCGGGCGCGACCGGACGGGCCGGCGTCGTGGGCGCACACGCACGCCCCGTCGCGCTCCAGACGCTCCCAGGCGGCGTCGTCCACCGTCTCGCGCAGCAGCGACTCCTGCTCGACCGCGTCGAGCGTGCGGTAGGGCAGGGGCACGAGCGCCCCGTCCACGCGCACGAGCGGCGGCTGACCCGTGCGCAGATGCAGGTCGCAGCCGCCGAGGTCGCGGGCCGCCTCCAGGAACGCGTCGAGTCGCGCGCTCATGCGGCCCACCGCTCGACCCGCGGCATCGTCTCGAGCATGGCCGAGGCGTCGGCGGGACGATGTTCGGGGTCGCGCGCCATCGCGTGCATCACCCACGATGCGAACGCGCTCGGGATCCCGGGCTGGACGAGGTCCGGCGGCGGGACGGCGCCCTCGAGGTGCTGGTAGATCACGTGCGCCGGGCTCGCGCCCTGGAACGGCGCCCGGCCGGTGAGCGCCTCGTAGAGCACGACCGCGAGCGAGTACAGATCGGAGCGCCCGTCCATCGTCTCGCCGCGGATCTGCTCGGGCGAGATGTACTCGGGCGTGCCGACCATCATGCCGCTGCGCGTCAGACGTGCGCCGTCGTCGGCGACCACGGCGGCGAGCCCGAAGTCCACGATGCGCACCGCGTCCCCCTCGCCCACGAGCAGGTTGCCGGGCTTGAGGTCGCGATGCAGCACGCCCACCTCGTGGGCGGCGGCGAGGCCCTCGAGCGCCTGCGCGGCGATCGTGTGCACGCGTGCGGCCGGGATCGGACCGTCCTCGTGCAGCACACGGCCGAGGTCGCGCCCGTCGAACCACTCCATCGAGATCGCCGTGGCCCCGTCGAGTTCGAGCAGATCGTGGATGCGGATGACGTTCGGGTGCGAGATGCGCCGCGCCAGCCGCAGCTCGCGCACGAAGCGCTGGCGCGATTCGGCGTCGCTCGCCAGCTGCGGCGCGAGCAGCTTGAGCACCACGTCCTCGGCGACCTGCAGATCGGTGGCGCGATACACCGTGCCGAAGCCGCCGCTGCCGAGCGTCGCGACGATGCGGAAGCGCTCGCCGAGCACCGTGCCGGGCGCGAGGTTCCGCGTGTCGAGCGTGCGAGGGCCCGTCACCGGACGGCCCGCGGCGACCGGGGTGCGCGCGTGGCGACGCAGCAGGGACGGCGTGATCGTCGTCAGCCGCGGCGCGGAGGCGAGCGCGTCGCGCACGATGCGGGCGGTGATGTCGTCGAGCGGCGTCGACGCCAAGCGGCGCAGCGATGCCACCGCCTCGTGTCGTGCACTCGCATCGGCGGCGCCCATCAGGCGTACGAGCGCGGGGGCGCAGGTGGGATGCGCGATCATCCCCAACGCGCGCGCGCCGGCCACCGCCGAGCGCGGGTCGCGCGCGATGAGCCGCGCGAGCGGTTCGATCGCCTCGGGACGTCCCATGCGACCGAGCGCGTCCACCGCGCGTTCGCGCACCCACCAATCGGGGTCGTCGAGCGCGGCGAGCAACGTGGGCAGCGCCCGCGCATCCGGCACGCGATGCAGCAGGTCGAGCGCGTAGCGGCGCGTGGACGCGTCCGGGTCGTGCGCCAGATCGAGCACGGCGTCGAGCACCGTCTCGCCGCCGTGGGCCCCCAGAGCTTCGGCGACCGCCGCACGCACGCGCGACTGCGGATCGCGCAACGCGTGCACGAGCGCGTGCACCGCCGCCTCGCGCACGTTCGCGTGCGGTGAGGCGAGCGCCGTCTGGAACACCGGCAGCACGTGCTCCTGCACGAGTGCGGCCAGCAACGCGCGCGTGGCGGCCGTGGCCGGTGCGTGGGCGAGGCCCGCGAACACGACGCGCGCCCCGTCGGCGCCACGGGCGAGCAGATGAGCGTTCGCCGTCGCGTGCGCGACCGCATCGCCGTCGCCCGATTGCAGGCGTTCGGCGTGGCGTTCGTCGAGGAGGCGCGGGTCGGCGTCCATGTCCGTGGGTTCGGGTGCGCGTGCGGCGCGCCCGGACGTCCTCAGGTGCGCAGCGCCAGCCAGACCACCACGGCACCCGCCGCGAAGCCCAGCACGAAGCCCAGCGGCACGGCCCAGGCGGGCGTCGTCGCGGGCGGCGGCACCGTGACCGCGCCGCCGGGCAGCGGCAGCGGCACGACCTTGCCCATGACCGGGCGCTCGCGCTCGACCATCGCGCCGACCTCGGCGCGCGACAGCACGACGGTGTGGCGCGGCGTGTCGTCGTTGGCGGCGGCGACGGTGCGATCCTCGCGCGGCTTGGCGCGACGATCGGCCTCGTAGCCCACCCAGAGCGTGTACTTGCCGAAGCGCACGATGTCGTTGTCGCGCACGAGCACCGAGTTCACCATGCGATCGTTGACGTAGGTGCCGTTGGCGCTGCCCAGATCGACCAGGCGGTACTCCCCGGACTCGGTGCGTTCGAGTCGGAAGTGGTCGCGCGAGACGCCGGGGTTGTCCACGAACACGTCCGCGTTGGGGTCGCGACCCACCACGATCGCGTTCTTCTCGAAGGTGTAGTTGCGCACCGGACGTCCCATGAGGGACAAGCGCAGCTTGAGGAGCATGGCGGCCATGCACGTACCTCGCGGAACGGCCGTCGTGGCCGTTCAGGGTGGATCCGGGGTCGCCCCCGGGATGGGATGGTCTCGCACGGGTCATCGGCCTTTCATGACAAGGACTTGAGCGCCGAGCGGGGTCCGGGACGGCCCCGCGCACCGTGGTAACCTCCACCCGCCCCGACCGTTCCCGACCCGAACCCCGGTCACCCCGAGGTCCCCGCCATGTGCTGTCCGCCGTCTTCGGTGTCCCGACGTCCCTCGCGAATCCAGCCGTTCCTGCTGCTCGTGGCCTGCCTCCTCGGGGGCCGCACCGCACTCGCCGATCCGCGGCCGCGCGAGCCGATGTCCGGGGGCGAACTCGCCCACGCGCTCCATCGCCTGCAGACGGCCGGCAGCGTGCTGTACGTGGCGGCACATCCCGACGACGAGAACACGGCGCTGCTCGCATGGCTCACGCACGTGCGCGATCTGCGGACCGGCTATCTCTCGCTCACGCGCGGGGACGGCGGCCAGAACCTCATCGGGCCCGAGCTCGGCGCGCCGCTCGGCGTCATCCGCACGCACGAGCTGCTCGCCGCACGCCGCATGGACGGTGCGGAGCAGCGGTTCACGCGCGCGATCGACTTCGGCTTCAGCAAGTCGGCCGACGAGACGCTGCGACTGTGGGGCCGCGACTCGGTGCTCGCCGACGTCGTGTGGGCGATCCGCAGCTTCCAACCCGACGTCATCGTGACGCGCTTCCCGCCGGATTCGACCGCGGGCCATGGGCACCACACGGCCTCGGCGATCCTCGCCGAGGAGGCGTTCGCCGCGGCGGCCGACCCCGCGCGGTTCCCCGAGCAGCTCGCCCGGGTCGCGCCGTGGCAGGCGAAGCGCCTGTTCTGGAACGTGTTCTCGTTCGGTCGCGTGCAGCCCGAGTCCACGTGGATCGCCGCCGACGTCGGGGCCTACGACCCGCTGCTCGGACGCTCCATGAACGAGATCGCCGCGGTCTCGCGCAGCAACCACAAGAGTCAGGGCTTCGGTTCGGCCGAACGACGCGGTACCTCGCTGCAGTACCTCGTGCGCAAGCAGGGGGCGCCGGCGCGGCTCGACCCGTTCGAGGGCGTGGACCTGACCTGGGCGCGCTACCCCGGGGGGGCGCCGGTGGGCGCGCTGCTCGCGCAGGCCGAGAAGGCGTTCGACGCGCGGCATCCGGAGCGCGTGCTGCCGATCCTCGCGCGCGCGCACGCCGCCATGGCGAAGCTGACCCCGCGACCGCTCATCGCGCGCCGCCTCGCCGAACTCGAACAGGTCATGGCCTCGTGTGCCGGGCTGTGGGTCGAGGCGGTCACGCCGCGCCCCACGGTGACGCCGGGCGAGCGTCTGGCGGTGACGACCTCGGTGCTCGTGCGCAATCCGGCCGACGTGACGCTCGAATCGGTGAGCGTCGAAGGGGTCGAACGGGTCGCGAGGCGGGTGTTGACGCCGAACCTCGCGGTGGCCGACACGCTCGCGATCGCGCTCGCCGCCGACCGCGTCGTCTCGCAGCCCTACTGGCTGCGCACGCCGCCGAACGGGGCGTTGAGCGTGGTCGACGATCGTGCGGACCTGGGGCAGCCCGAGGCCCGGCCCGCCGCGACCGCGCGCTTCGTGCTGTCGTTCGCGGGGGAGTCGGTCGCCTACACCCTGCCGGTCGCGCACCGCTGGACGGATCCCGTGCAGGGCGAGCGCTGGCGGCTGTTGGAGATCGCGCCTGCGGGCACGATGACCTTCGAGTCCCCGTTCCAACTGTTCGCGGATGCCGGCTCGCGCACGCTCAAGGTCACGGTGCAGGCTCAACGTGACACGCTGGCCGGCACGTTGCGTCTGGAGGTGCCGCAGGGGTGGAGCGTGTCCCCGGCGAGCGGGCCCGTTCGGATCGATCGCTCCGGGCGCGAGCAGGTCCTCACGTTCCGCGTCACGCCCGGTGAGCGCGGCGGCGTCGCGCGCGCCGTGCTGCGCACCGCCGACGGTCGCGAGTGGTCGCAGGGGCTGCAGCGCATCGATCATCCGCACGTCCCCGTGCAGTCGTTGTTCCCCGCCGCCGAACTCCGGCTCGTGCGCACGCCGCTCGTGCTGCGCGCGCAGCGCATCGGCTATCTCGCCGGCTCGGGCGATCCGATCGCCGAGGCGCTGCGCCAGATGGGCGCTCAGGTCACCGAACTGTCGGACGACGACGTGGCGAACGGGGATCTGTCGCGCTACGACGCGATCGTGACCGGCGTGCGCGCCTACAACACGCGCCCGCGCCTGCGCGTGCTGCAGCCGCGATTGCTCGATTGGGTCGCATCGGGCGGGCGACTGGTCGTGCAGTACGTGACCACCGCCGACGGGCCGGTCGAGGATCTGGGACCGAAGCCGTTCCGCGTCTCGCGCGACCGCGTCACGCGCGAGGACGCCGAGGTCGTGTTCCGTCTGCCCGCGCACCCGCTCGTGCGGGAGCCGAACGTGCTCTCGTCCGAGGACTTCACGGGTTGGGTGCAGGAGCGCGGGCTGTACTTCGCGAACCCCTTCGATCCGGGCTACGACGCCGTGTTCGGCAGCCACGATCCCGGTGAGCCGTCGCGCGACGGGGGACTGCTGTATGCGAAGCACGGCAGCGGCGCGTTCGTGTACTGCGGCTACGCGCTGTTCCGGCAGATCCCGGCCGGCGTCCCGGGGGGATGGCGTCTGCTGGCGAACCTGGCGAGCGGTTCGCGCGTGCGGGTGCCGTGAGCGAGCCTCGGGGCGGACGCCGACTCGAGGCCGCGGTGATCGTGGCGCTCGTGGCCGAGATCGCGGTGCTCGCGTGGATCACGGCGCGATGGTCGTGACGCGGCTGGCGGGGCACGCATGATCCGCGCCCTCGACCTCGTCGTGCTGCTCGCCACGCTCGTCGGCTTCGTGCTGTACGGCGTGTGGCGAGCCCGGGGGACGCGCGACCTGTCCGGCTTCCTCGTGGCCGGGCGAAGCATGCCGTGGCCCATGGTCGTGCTCTCGGTCATGGCGACGCAGGCCAGCGCGATCACGTTCATGGCCACGCCGGGACAGGGGTACGTGGCCGGGTTGTCGTTCGTGCAGTTCTACTTCGGACTGCCCCTCGCCATGGTCGTGCTCACGGCGACGCTCGTGCCGCTCTATCAGCGGTACGGCGTCTCGACCGCGTACGAGTACCTGGAGCGGCGCTTCGACGGGAACGCCCGCACGCTGGCGGCCGTCCTGTTCCTGGTGCAGCGCGGGCTCGCCGCCGGCATCACGTTGTACGCGCCCGCGCTCGTGCTGAGCGTGATCCTGGGGTGGAGCGTCGGGACGACCGCCGCGGTGCTCGGGTTGCTCGTCGCGGGCACGATCGTGCTCGGGGGCTCGCGCGCCGTGGCGCATGCGCACGCGCTGCAGTTCATCGTGATCATGGGGGCCATGGGGCTCGCGTTCGTGCTCGTGCTGCGGGGACTGCCCGAGGGGCTGGGCTTCGGGGACGCGCTCGCCGTCGCGGGCGCCGCGGGGCGCATGCGTGCGGTGGACGTGACGTTCGATCCCGCGAGCCGCTACAACCTGTGGGCGGGGTTGCTGGGCGGGTTCTTCCTGCAGCTCGCGTACTTCGGCACCGACCAGTCGCAGGTGGGACGCATCCTCACCGCGGGCTCCGAACGCGAGAGTCGGCTCGGACTGCTGTGCAACGGCCTGCTCAAGGTGCCCATGCAGGCGGCCATCCTGCTGCTCGGCGTGCTGGTGTTCGTGGCGTACCGCTTCGAGCCCGCGCCGTTGTCGTTCGATCCTTCCGCGCAGGCCCGAGCGCTGGCCGGGCCGCAGGCCGCCGTGTGGCGCGAGGCCGACGACACGTGGCGCCGTGAGCGGGCCGAGCTCGCGACGCAGCTGCGCGCGGAGCGGCGCGCCGCGCACGCCGGGGACGCGGTCGCACGCGCCCGTGCCCTCGAGGCCGCACGCGGTGCGGAGGCCCGCGCCGAGGCGGCACGCGCGCGGGCGCAGCAGGCGCTCGTCGCCTCGGGACCGGGAGCCAACCCCAACGACACGAACCACATCTTCCTGCACTACGTGCTCACGCACCTGCCGGTCGGGGTCGTGGGTCTATTGCTCGCCGCGATCTTCGCCGCCGCCATGAACGCCACCATGAGCGAGTTGAACGCGCTCGCCTCGACCACCGTGGTCGACGTCCTCCAACGCCTGCCGTGGCGGCCCGCCGAGGGTGCGCTGCTCGGCTGGTCGCGTGCGGCGACCGCGTTCTGGACGATGGCGGCCGTGGTGTTCGCGCAATTCGTCGGACGCCTCGGATCCCTCGTCGAGGCGGTGAACATCATGGGGTCGCTGTTCTACGGTACGATCCTCGGCATGTTCGTGACCGGCTTCATGGTCCGGCACGCCCACGGCCGCGCGGTGGTGCTCGCGGCCCTGGTCGCGGAGGGCGTGGTGATCGCCTGTTGGAAGTTCACCGCGTTGTCGTTCCTGTGGTGGAACCTCATCGGCTGCGTCGTCACCGTGGTGCTCGCCGCGCTGGTCTCGCACCTGTGGCCGATGGCGCGGCCGCGCACGACCTGAACGACGCGGCCCCCGCGGCCGGAGGGTCGCGGGGGCTCGATCGTCGTGCGACGTCGGGTCACTTCTTCTTCGCGGGCGTCCACTCCTGCAGCATCTTGCGGCTACCGTCGAGCTGCTCCTTGCCGATCGTGCTGTCGGCCTCGCCGAACGCGATCGCCTGCTTCATGAGCTTCATCGCGGTGGCGACGTCGCCCTTCTTGGCGGCCATGCGCGCGAGCAGGCCCGTGGTCTGGTAGTTGGCCTTGCGCGTGTTCGACGTGGTCGCCCAAGCGCCCGCCTCGTCGGCCGCGAGCCCGGCGTCGAACGCCCACGACGCGGCACGGTACGGCGTGCGCCAGTCCTCGGCCTTCGCGGCCGCCACCGCCGCGCGTGCCGCCGCGAGCGTCTTGCCGTCGGTGTCCACCGTGATGCGCACCGGGACCGCGAGCTTCTCCCAGCGCAGCGTCAGCGTCGTGGCGGACGTGCTCGGATCGTCGAACGTGAACGCCATGCGCTCGGTCATCTCGGCGGCGACCGGCTTCACGGTCACGCGCAGGACGTCGTGCGTCTTGTCGTAGTCGTACGCGCCCCACATCTCCTTCTGCGTCGAGAACACCACCGTCCACGTGTCGCTCGTCGGGATCGTGAGCAGCGCGTAGGTGCCGGCGGCGAGCGGCTGGCCCTCGACCTGGATGGCGTCCGAGCAGGTGAACGTCGTGGCCTCGTTGGCGCCGGTGCGCCACGGCTCACCGAACGGCACCAGCGCGCCCCAGATCGCGCGACCCTTCACGCCGGGACGCGAGTAGTTCACCGACAGGTCGGTGGTGCCGACCGTCTGCTGCACCTTGGCCCCCGGACTCGGGCGCGGGGGTGTGAAGGTCTGCGCAGCGACGGGGACGGCCGTCATGAGCAGGAGAGCGAGTGCCGTGGAACGCAGCGTCGGGCGGTGCATGAGCGGATCTCCGGGAGTGGGAGGTCTGAGGTCGGGCATGGGCGGCCGGGGGGCGCTCCCATGGCACGTGGACGCTACCAGAGGCCCCGGGGTCATGCAGGCACGCCCTGCCGGAATACCGGAGCGCCCCGGTGGGTTCGACCCACCGGGGCGCTCGCTCGAGGGATCCCGAGGCGTCAGGCCGCGCGACGCTCGTCGCCGCCCAGATCGAGCACCAGTCGCTCGAGTTCGACCGCCAGTTCGGGCATGCGGGCCACCGCGTGCTCGACCTCGTGCGATCGCAGCGAGAGCTCCATGTCGTAGGCGACCTGCGCGGCCTCGCTGGCCGCGAGCGTGAGCAGCATGCCCTTCAGGGAGTGCGCCGCGCGCAGTGCCTCGGCCACGCGCCGCTCGCTCAACGCCGACTGCAGCGCGTTGACCTGCTCGCCGTGGCTCACGACGAACGCGTCCACGAGCTCGCGCATCAGGCTCAGATCGCCGTCCACGTTGCGTTCGAGCTGCGCGCGGTCGTACGACAGCGGGCGCACCGAGGCCTCGGGCGTGACCGCGGTCGTCGGTTGCGGCGTGGGAGGGGCGAGCGTGGCGGGCGCGGGCTCGAGCAGATGTCCGAACCGCTCCATGAGCTCGGCCATGCGCAACGGCTTGTGCGCGTGCCCGTCCATCCCCACCGCCAGGCAGCGGTCGCGATCCGCGTCGGTCGCCAGCGCGGTGAGTGCGATGATCGGCGTGCGACGCGCGCCGGTCTCGGCCTCGTGCGTGCGGATCGCCTCGGTCGCGGCGAAGCCGTCCACGTCGGGCATGTGCATGTCCATGAGCACGAGGTCGAACGCGCGGCGATCGAGCCAGGCGCACGCTTCGCGACCGTCGTTCGCCACCGTGACGCGATGGCCGTGCTTGCGCAGCAGGGTCACGGCGAGCTTGCGGTTGACCGGGTCGTCCTCGGCCACGAGCACCTCGAGCGCGCGCGTGGGAACCTCCGGCGTCGCGGTCGTGATCGTGGCCGACCCCAGCACCTGCTCGACCACCGAGCGGATCGTCGCGGGCAGCAGCGGCTTGCTCACGCGCGCGGCGATGCCGGCGAGCGATTCGTGCGACGGTTCCCCGAGCGGGCTGCCCGGCGAGACCATGAGCACCGTGACCGCGGGCACCTGCGGATGCGCGCGCAGCGCCTCGAGCAGGCGGACGCCGTCGAGCCCCGGCAGCGTGTGATCCACGAACACGAGATCGAAGTGACTGCCGGCCGCTTCGGCCTGCGCCAGTTCGGCGAGTGCGGCCGGACCGTCGGTCGCCGTCGTCACGTGCAGCCCGAGTGACTGCAGCTCGGCCGCGAGCGTGCTGCGCGCGCCCTCGTGATCGTCCACGACGAGCGCCGCGCCGCCGCGCACCGGCAGCGCGGGGGGCAGGGCGTGCGTGGCCACGGTGGTGCCCAGCCGCAACGTGAAGTGGAAGGTCGAGCCCTCGCCCGGCATGCTGTCGGCCCACAGGTGGCCGCCCATGAGTTCGATCAAACGACGGCCGATGTTCAGACCGAGCCCCGTGCCGCCGTACTCGCGCGCGGTGCTGCGCTCGGCCTGCGTGTAGGGCTCGAACAGGCGTTCGAGGTGCTCGGGCGCGATGCCGATGCCGGTGTCGCGCACGTCCACCTGCAGTTCGAGCGTGCCGTCGGCGGCGGGCGCACCCGCGACCGTGAGCGTGATCGAACCGTCCGCGGTGAACTTGACGGCGTTGCCGAGCAGGTTCACGAGCACCTGGCGAAGGCGCAGGGCATCGCCCAGCACCGTGTCGGGCAGGTCGTCGGCCAGGTGCACGAGGAGTTCGAGTCCCTTGCCGTGCGCGCGCGGGGTGATCGTGTGCATGGCCGACTCGAGCGTGTCGCGCAGCGCGAACGGCGCGTACTCGAGCTCGACGCGTTCGGCCTCGAGCTTCGAGAGGTCGAGGACGTCGTTGACCAACGCCATGAGCTGGTCGGCCGAACCGCGCGCGTGCATCAGGTACTCGCGCTGCTCGGGCGCGAGCGTGCCCTCGAGCACGAGGTCGGTCATCCCCGTCATGCCGGTGAGCGGCGTGCGCAGTTCGTGGCTCATGAACGCCAGGTACTCGCGGCTGCGACGCGCGGCGTCGCGCGCCTCGTCGCGTTCGCGTTCGAGCGTCGCCACGCGGGCGTCGTCCGTGGCGGTGGGCGGCGCGGTGGCGGGTGAGGGCGGCGTCGCGGCGAGTCGTTGGTAGAGCGTGCGCAACCCGGACGCGACGCGCGCGATCTCGTCGCGCCCGCGCAGCGGTTCGCCGCCGTAGGCCTCGTGCAGGTCGCGGCTCAGGTCCGAGAGCTGGCGGATGCGACGCGCGATGCGCCACTGCAGCAACGCGCCCAACACGAGCGCGAGGATCGCGGCCGCGAGCATGGCGAAGCCCATGACCTCGGTCTGATGTCGCATGCGCTCGCGCAGTTCGCCGAGGTCGGCGCGCAGGTACACGCTGCCGATGGGCGCACCGTCCAACATGACCAGTCGCGTGACCGCGAGCCCGTCGCTCTGCCAGTCGAGGGCCGCCGTCGGCTTGCGCTCGGGATTGGCGGGCGAATCCGCGCCCTCGCGCTGGTAGCTCGCGAACGGACGGCCCTGCGCGTCGAACAGCACCGCGCCGGTGACGTGCGGATGCGCCTGCAGTGCGGCGAGTCCGCCGGTGGCGCCGTCGCGATCCCCGAACGTCAGCGCCGCGGTGCCGTGGTCGCCCACGACGTCGGCGAGCACCTGCAGGTCCGATTCCATCGCGCGCTGCAGCGACGTCCGCTCGTAACCCAGGAACGCGACGCACGCGAGCGTGACCGCGAGCAGGCTCGTGACGAGGGTGGCGAGCAGCAACTTGTGACCGATGCGCAACGTCATCGCACGACTCCGTTCGTGGACGCTCGGGACGGACACGGGCCGGCCGCGCCTGCGCACGTGCGTGGGAACGCTCGACGCGCGGGGGCACGACGACCCGGTCCACGCTCCGGTGTGGGGTGCCGAAAGGGGCGGGGACCTCGCTCGGGTCATCGGCGCTCCGGGGCGTCCGCTTGAGCCGCGAGCGGGGGTCGTGCATGGTGGTCCCGTGGCACGACGCCGGGGGGCCCCCCGGACCGCGTGCCCCCGGTCCGTCGACCGGCCGCGCGTCACCCCTCGGGGGTGGGCCCGGCCCCCCGGACCCGAAACCCCACTCGGGAGTCCTCATGCCTTTCGCCTCTCTGGGCCTGCCGGCCGCACTGCTCCGCGGTGTCCGCGCCGCCGGTTACCAGACCCCCACGCCGATCCAGGCCCGCGCGATCCCGCTGGTGCTCGAGGGCGTGGACGTGGTCGCCGCCGCGCAGACGGGCAGCGGCAAGACCGCGGCCTTCGTGCTGCCGATCCTCGCGCGCCTCGAGGGGCGTCCGCGCGCGCTGCGCGCGCTCGTGCTCGCGCCCACGCGCGAACTCGCGGCGCAGATCGAGACCTCGGCGCGCGATCTCGCGCGCTTCACCAAGCTCAAGGTGGGCGTGGTGCACGGCGGCGTGAACATCGGACCGCACGAGCGCATGCTGCGCGGTGAGGGCGTCGACGTGCTGGTCGCCACGCCGGGTCGTCTGCTCGACCTGCACGGCCGCCAGAGCGTGGTGTTCGACGACATCGAGGTCCTCGTGCTCGACGAGGCCGATCGCATGGTGGACATGGGTTTCGCGCCCGACCTCAAGCGCATCCTGCGGCTGCTGCCCAACGATCGGCAGACGCTGCTGTTCTCGGCCACGATGCCGCCCGCGCTCAACGACGTCGCGCGCGAGGCGCTGTACGATCCGGTGCGCATCGATCTGGCGCCGCAGACCCGTCCCGCCGCCGGCATCACGCAGGCCGTGTACCCGGTGCCGCGGCCGCTCAAGACCGATCTGCTCGACACCATCCTGCGCCGCACCCCGACGGACGGTGTGATCGTGTTCACGCGCACCAAGCGCGGCGCCGAGCGTCTGGCGCGGCAGCTCGAGAAGCGCGGGCACGCCGTCGCCGCGCTGCACGGCGATCGTTCGCAGTCGCAGCGCGAGCGGGCGCTGCGCGACCTCAAGCGCGGTCGCGTCGAGGTGCTGGTCGCCACCGACATCGCCTCGCGCGGCATCGACGTCGAGGACCTCACGCACGTCATCAACTACGACGTGCCGGTGACGCCCGAGGATTACGTGCACCGCATCGGCCGCACCGGTCGTGCCGACGCCACGGGCGACGCGTTCACGCTCATGGGCTACGAGGAGGAGCGCGACATGAAGGCGATCGAGCGCTTCATCGGTCGCTCGATCGTGCGCGTGACGATCCCCGACTTCGATTACAAGAAGTCGCCCTCGCCCGAGGACAAGGGCCCGCGCAATCACGGCGGCTCGTCGTCACGCGACGGCGGTGGCCGCGAGGCGGGTCGCAGTGGCGGTGGCCCGCGGCCGTCGTCGAGCGGTCCCGCGCCCAGCGCGGGCCCGAGCGCCCCGAGCCACGGTCGTCGCCCCAAGCGCGAGGCCCCCGGCCGCAAGCGCCGCTAGTCCACACCACACCCAACGCGCCGCACCACCCTGAGCGGGTGGTGCGGCGCTTCGCGTATACGCCACACGGATCGCCGTCCCCGACCCCAGGCCGTGTGTGCGGGGTGGATGGCGAGGAGGGGCTGCGAAGCGGGGCCCCCCCGCAGCCATCGCACCC
>CAZZLY010000009.1:0-58291 GCA_964655175.1 uncultured bacterium | reverse complement strand
TCGCACGGCTCGTGCCGCGTCCCGTGCAGGATGCCGATCGCCTGTCGCAGCGCGCGGGTGCGGCGCTCGATGCCGCGCTCGCCGAGGCCGAGGGCCCGACGCGACTCGCACGATTGCGCGAGGCGCTCGCGCTCGCCGAGCAGGTGAGCGATGGCCGCGGCGACACGATCGTGCTCGAGGCCTCGCTGCTGCTGGGCGAGCGCCTGCGCGCCGCCGGGCAGCCCGCCGAGGCCGCACGGCACTTCGAGCGCGCCGTCGAGCGCAGCTTCCGTCTGCCCGAACCCACCGGTCGGCATCGCCGCGCCGGCGTGCTGACGCGGCTCGCGATCCTCGATCAGGAGTCGGGCCGCCTCGAGCGTGCGCAGGTGCGCTATCGCGAGGCGCTCGATCTGGGGCGCGACACCTCGTCGCAGCAGGTGCTCGGCATGCTCACCCAGGCCGCGTTCAATCTGGGCCTGCTGCACAGCGAGGCCGGCGACGACGAACGCGCGGTGGCGCATTGGTCGTCGGCCCTCGAACTGGGTCTGCGCGCCGGACATCCCGGCGGTTGGGATCCCGCCGCCGTGGCGGCGTTCAATCTGGGCCACCACTTCTCGCGCCGCGGCGACACCGAGCAGGCGCGCCGCATGTTCCGCGCGGTCGCACGCGTCGGGGAGCCCGCGGGCACGGCCCTGGGTCGCATGGCGTGCGCCAAGGCCTCGCTCGCGTTGGCGGCGTTCGCCGAACAGGAGGGACTGCTCGGGACCCATGAGGCCGAGCGAGAATACCAGCGCGCCGTGCGCTTCGGACGCGACAGCGGGCTCGCCGAGGGCGCGCTCGCCGCGCTGCAGGGTGCGCTCGCGCTCGGCGAACGCGCGGTGGCCGAACGCCGCGGGGCCGATGCCGTCGAGCACTTCCGCGGTGCGCTCGTGCTCGCGCAGCAGTGCGAGGCCGGAGCCGCGTTCCGGTTCGCGTTGCTCGCGCGACTGCGGCTGGGGCAGGCGCTCGCCGAGACGGGCGCGCGCGAGGACGCCGTCGTGCAGCTGCGACAGGTGTTCGAGCTCGGGCGTCGCACCGACGAGCCCGTGTTGCAGGAACTCGCGGCGCAGGCCGCCTGCAATCTGCACCGCGCGCTCGCGGTGCTCGAGCGCTGGAGCGAGGCGCACGCGCTCGCCGAGGAGACGCTCGCGTTCACGAGCACGCTCGACACCGCCACCGGTCGCGCGCTCGAGGCGGCGGCGCACCACGCGCTCGCGTTCGAGTCCATGCACGCGAACCGCCCCGACGAGGCGATCGAACGGCTCGCCGAGGTCGTGCGGCTCGGCCGTGCGAGCGGCCTCGACGTCGGCGTGCGCATCGCGCTCGACGCGCAACTGCTCGCGGGTCATCTGCACCGGCAGGCCAAGCGCCTCGAACCGGCGGTGCGCGCCTTCAAGGACGCGTTGTCGCTGCTGCAGGATCACGCGAGCGCCGACGCGCCCGCGGACCTCGATGCGTTGAGCGCCATGGCGCGCGTGCAGCTGGGGCACGCGTTGCTGGGGCTCGAGCGCGAGTACGAAGCGCGTCAGGCGTACGAACGCGCCCTCGAGCAGGGCCGCGCGAGCGGGCTGCCGAGTGGGCGCGCGGCGGCCGCGAACGCGGCGCTCAATCTGGCGTCGCTGCTCGACGGCGAGGCGCCGGACGAGCGGATCCGCGAGTGGTACGGGATCGCGCGCGCGCTCGGCCGATCGAGCGGTACGACGCTCGGACTGGAATGCGCGGCGCAGGCCGAGCGTGGGCTCGCGCGCATGGACGGGGACGACGGGGACGACGACGAGGCGTGAGACGGCCCGCGTTGCGCGGCCGCGCGGGGGTGCGTAATGTCGGCGTTCCATTGCACGCCCCGCGCACCCCGAACCCCACGAGTCCCTCATGCTGATCGTCGCCGAACTCCGCAAGCGCCTCGAACAGACCGGCACCCGTCTCGACGGTCTGCGGAGGTACCTTTGACGTCGATGCGCTGAAGGCCGAGGCCGACGGCCTCGAGGCCCGCATGGGCGAGGCCGGGTTCTGGGACAAGCCCGAGGAGGCGCAGAAGGTCGCCACGCGCATGAAGGCGTTGCGCCGCACGGTCGAGGAGTACGAGGGCCGCGAGCAGGGCTACCGCAACCTGGTCGAACTGCTCGAGCTGGCCGAGGCCGAGAACGACGACGGCATGCTGAACGACATCCAGGGTGAGCTCGAGACGCTCGAGAAGCAGGTCGACGGGCTCGAGACGCGCAGCCTGCTCAAGGGCGAGCACGATCGCATGGGCGCGATCGTCATCATCCATCCGGGCGCCGGCGGCACCGAGTCGCAGGACTGGGCCGAGATGCTCATGCGCATGTACCAGCGCTGGGCCGAGCGCCGCGGTTACAAGTGCCAGTTGCTCGACTACCAGGCGGGCGACGAGGCGGGCATCAAGGACGCCACGCTCGAGATCGACTCCGAATACGCCTACGGTTATCTGCGCGCCGAGTCGGGCGTGCACCGCCTCGTGCGCATCTCGCCCTACGACGCCAACGCGCGCCGCCACACGTCGTTCGTGTCGGTGAGCGTGCTGCCGATCCTCGACAACACGATCAAGGTCGAGATCGGTCCCGACGATCTGCGCATCGACACGATGCGCGCCGGCGGCGCCGGCGGGCAGCACGTCAACAAGACCGAGTCGGCCGTGCGCATCACGCACCTGCCCACCGGGCTCGTCGTGCAGTCGCAGGCCGAGCGCAGCCAGCACCGCAACAAGGACGCGGCCATGAAGATCCTCATGTCGCGCCTGTACATGCTCAAGGAGGCGGAGGCGCGCGCCAAGACCGAGGCGCTCGCGGGCACGAAGAAGGACATCGACTTCGGCAGCCAGATCCGCTCGTACGTGCTGCAGCCCTACACGATGGCCAACGACCATCGCACCGAGACCAAGATCACCGACGTGCACGGCGTGCTGGACGGCGACATCGACGCCTTCATCGACGCCTGGCTCAAGTCGCAGCAACCGAAGAAGGAGCAGGCATGATCCCCGGCCACATCTTCCGTGAGTACGACATCCGCGGTCTGCACGCGACCGAACTGACCGATGAGACCGCCGAGGCGGTGGGCCACGCGTTCGCGACCCGCATCCGCGCCGAGGGCGGCACGCGCGTGGCGATCGGTCAGGACGTGCGTCCCTCGTCCGAGCGCCTCGCGCGCGCGGCCGAGCGCGGCATGGTGCGCGCCGGTCTCCAGGTGCAGCGCGTCGGCGTCGTGCCGACGCCGGCGCTCTACTACGCGGTCGCCTCGCGCGGCCTCGACGGCGGCATGCAGATCACCGGCAGCCACAATCCGCCGGAGTTCAACGGCTTCAAGATGGCCAAGGCGAAGCTGCCCCTGTACGGCGCCGAGATCCAGGAGATGTTGCGCGCGATCCGTGCCGGCGAGCTCACGGTGGGTGAGGGCGGCGGCGCCACGGACGCGCCGATCCTCGACGAGTACCGCGCCATGCTCGTCGAGCGCTGCACGAGCCCGAAGGGCCTGCGCGTCGTCATGGACTGCGGCAACGGCTGCGCCGGCACGGTCGTGCCCGAGGTGTTCGAGCGCATGGGCCACACCGTGATCCCGCTCTACGCCGAACTCGACGGCTCGTTCCCCAATCACCTGCCGGATCCCACCGTGCCCGCGCTCGTCGTGGACCTGCAGAAGAAGGTCGCCGAGACCGGTGCCGATCTGGGCATCGGCTACGACGGTGACGCCGACCGCATCGGGGCGGTGACCGCCTCGGGCCGGATCGTGTGGGGCGACCAGCTGCTCGCGCTGTTCGCGCGCGACGTGCTCACGCGCGTGCCCGGCGCGCCGATCATCTTCGACGTGAAGTGCTCGCAGGCCCTCGCGGAGGACATCCTCGCGCACGGCGGCCAGCCGCTCATGTGGAAGACGGGCCACTCGCTCATCAAGAAGAAGCTCGCCGAGACCGGCGCCCCGGTCGCGGGCGAGATGTCGGGCCACATGTTCTTCAGCGAGGGCTTCTTCGGCTTCGACGACGCACTGTTCGCGGCCGGTCGTCTGCTGCGCTACGTGGCCTCGACCGGGCGGACGCTCGATGAGCTCGTCGCCAGCATGAACCAATACCACGCCACGCCCGAGACCCGGCTCGCGTGCCCCGAGGAGCGCAAGTTCCAGGTACCCGAGGCGCTCAAGGCCGAGTTCGCCGGCCAGTACAAGGTCATCGACATCGACGGCATCCGCGTCGAGTTCGGCGACGGCTGGGGGCTCGTGCGGGCGTCGAACACCCAGCCCGTGCTGGTCGTCCGGTTCGAGGCCCGCACCGAGGCACGGTTGGCCGAGATCAAGGGCATGATGATGGCGGCCCTGCACCGGCTCGGGGTCGAGGACGTCCCGGTCGCGCACTGAACCGTCGTTCGGGCCGCGCCACGGGGACCCCGCGGGCGCGGCCTCGTCGTCTCCCGGCCGGTCGCGGGGGAGGGCTCCCGGTGCGGGCCCGCGTTGACACCCCGGAGGGGGCTTCCTAGTATCCGCCCGCTTCGATGTCCGTGCGTGCGCTCGCCTTGGTCGTGGCGGGAGCCCGTGGTCCCTCCGTGCGCACGGCTTCCCCGATCTTCCGAGAGCGTTGGAAAGGAGTAGTGGATGACCCCCACGCGCTGGGTCCTGCCGCGCGCGCTGTCCCTGTCGCTGCTGGCCGTGATGATGGTGGCCGGTACCGCGTCGGCGCAGTTCTATGGTCCCGCCGTCAACGCCCTCGATCTCGCGGGTGGGCCCGCGGCGCGCAGCCCGCGCCTGCTCGGCATGGGTGACCTCACGATCGCCGTGCCGGATCGCTCGAACCAGACCCGGCTGTGGGACTTCGCCGGCATCCCCGTGGGCCTCGTCACCGACGACTCCACCTCGACGATCGACCTGCGCCCCGGCACGCATTCCCTGTCGTCGGTGCGCGGCCTCAACGGCGGCATCGATCGGCAGAACCTCGCCGCGCGCGGCACCTCGGCGCAGACCGAGGCCGTGTACCGCAGCGACAAGGGCGGCATGTTCGCGGTGGTCGGCGACCTGAGCAGCCTGCGCTGGGATTCGCCCTACTCGAACGACGTCGAGCGTCGTCAGGGCCTGCACCACCCCGAGGTCATGGCGATCCTGAGCAGCCGCATGCCGCGGTTCCTGGGCTTCATGGACCGCTGGGCGGCGCATCTGCGCTTCCGCGACGAGGTCGTGCAGGATCAGTTCCGCACGATCGTGAGCAACGCCGCGGGTGAGTGGATCGGTCTGGGTGGCGATCAGCTGCCGCCGCCGACCGAGTTCGATCCGACCGAGACGCGCGTCAACACGACGGCCTACGGTCTGTCGGTCGAGCGTCGCTTCGGGCCGGCCGCCACGCTCGCGATCGGCGCCGAGCACGAGGGCAACCGCTACAAGGCGCTCAACGTCCAGCCGCGATCGACCGCCGAGTACACCGAGGACCGTCCGTTCTGGAACCTGCAGGGGACGCTCGTCGGCAAGGTCGGGGGCGACCTCGAGTACGGCCTCGACGGCATCCAGCGGTTCTCGTCCTCCGAGCGTTTCTGGCGCTTCACCACCTCGGCCGGCGTCGGCGGCATCGCGCTCACCGGTCGCGGTCGCATGCTGTACCGCTCCGAGCGTGCGCGCGAGGCGCAGGCCCGCGTGCGTTGGACGCCGGGCCGCGCGGTCGTCGCCGCCTCGGTGCGTTCGGTGTTCAACGAGTCCTACGTCGAGCCGCCCAAGGCGAACGCGCCGGGCTCGCTCAACGAGTTCATCAACATCGCCTTCAACCGCCCCGGCGCCGACTCGCTCGCGCTGCCGGATTCGGTCGGCTTCGCCAACGACCAGCGCAACGCCGTGTTCACCACGCTCGGCACGAGCTATCGCTTCGGCTCGACCACGGTGGGTGCGGAGTACCACTGGGCGCGTGACGACTACGGTCACTCGGCCAGCGGTTCGGGGCCGCGTCGCGTGGCGTGGGACGTCCGTGTCGGTGTCGAGCGGCCGATCGCCCAGCGCCTGACCGGCCGGGTGGGCTACGTGATGCGCAAGGTGGACCTCGACGACCACCTCACCGGCAACGAGTACAAGGCGAACGCCTACGCGGTGGGACTGGGTTACACGCCGGCGGGGACCTCGTGGACGGTCGAGACGGGCTACCTGATCGAGTTCCGCGACCAGGACTTCGGCGACCCGACGAACGAGCACCAGAGTCGCCAGAATCTCGCGATGCACCTGCGCTGGGCCTTCTGAGCCCACGCGCCGCAGCGTGACACGACCCCGGTGGGCCCCGCGCCCGCCGGGGTCGCGTGTTTCCGGGGCCGGTCCCGCCGGGGTGGGGGCGCGTTCGCCCCTTGACCGAGCCCCCACGGTTGGCGGATAGTCGGGACTCGGGCGTATTCCCTCCTCGGCCGCGTCGCGGTCCGCGGGAGGTGGTTTCCGCGCATCCGCGCGTGTGTGGCTTCCGAGCTCTGCGCTCCGCCCCGACCCTCGGCCCCGAAGCGGCCCCGTCGTGCCCCCCGCGGGGGCCCCCTGCAGCGACCGGAACGCGTGCGCCATGAACGAGTTGGACCTTGGCGCCGCGTTGACAATCGCGGCATTCGTTGGCACTTTCCCACGGCTCATGCGCACTCTGGCGCAGACCATCTTCCGGCTTTCCGTCGCAGTCCCCAGACTTCACCGATCGCGGTTCCATCGGGAGGGTTCACACCCATGCTGAGTTCCGCCAGACGCTCTCTGCACGTCCTGGTCATGTGCGTCGCGCTCGTCACCGCGGCGATGCCGGTCCACGCGCAGACCCGCCCGGCCGCGCCTGCACCCGCGGGGGCGGCCACGGGCCGCATCTCCGGTCGTGCGCTCGAGAAGGGCAGCCCCGTCTCGTTCGCCAACGTCGTCGTGCTCGGCACCAAGCAGGGCACCATGACCGACGAGAACGGCGCCTTCGTGATCCCGGGCGTGCCCGTCGGCACCTATCAGGTCAAGCTCCAGGCGATCGGTTACGACCCCGTCATCCAGACGGTGCAGGTCGTCGCCGGACAGACCGCGACGGTCAGCTTCAACGTCGGTCAGACCAAGGTCGTCAAGGAGATCGAGACGATCGAGGTCCGCGCCGAGAAGCGCATCGACACCAAGTCGTCCGCGAGCAAGCAGACGATCTCCGCCGAGAAGCTCAAGGAGATCCCGGTCGACAACCTGAGCCAGGCCATCGCGACCAAGGCCGGCATCGTCGCGCAGGGCGGCGAGCTGCACTTCCGCGGCGGTCGCGGCGGCGAGGTGAAGTTCCAGTTCGACGGCGTCGAGGCCACGGACCCCGCGTTCGGTGGTCAGGCCAACATCGCCAATCTGGCCGTCGCCGGCACGGACGTGCTCTCGGGCGGTTTCGACGCCGAGTACGGCAACGCCCTGTCGGGCGTCGTCAGCGTCTCCACCAAGGAGGGCGGCGAGCGTCTGAGCGGTGAGGTGCGCTGGGACACGGACCGCTACGGCGATCCCACGAAGACGTTCAACAACTACGACCGCTTCACGTTCGGCTTCGGTGGTCCCACGCCGATCAAGAACCTCACGTACTTCGCGACCTACGAGGGCTCGTTCACGGACTCTTACCTCAAGTCCGGCATGACCCGGCCGCGCCGCACGCTGCTCGACTTCATCCAGCTCGGCAACCGGCAGAGCAACCAGATCAACACGAACTTCAAGCTCGCGTACCGCATCAACCCGCGCAACAAGGTGACGTTCGAGACGATCAACAACCGCACCATCTCGACGCCCTACGACCACGAGTGGTCGCGCAAGGGCTTCGTCGCGGTCACCTACGACACCACCAAGAACGCGGACGGCACGTTCAAGCTGAACCCGCGCTACGGTTCGTGGTCGCAGGTCAAGCTCGACTCGACCTACCAGTACGTGAACATGGCGGACCACGTCCCGACGCTGGACGACCGCTTCCAGCAGTTCACGGCCGTGTGGACGAACCAGCTCTCGGACAAGAGCGTGTGGACGACCCGTGTCGCCTCGCTCAACTTCAACACCCGGAACACGGTGGGTGGGAAGGAGCCCTGGGAGTACGAGATCCAGAGCCCGTTCTATTGGAGCGGCAACATCGGCTTCGGCACGGAGAACAACCCGTTCTTCGCGACCCACGGTGACATCCCCAGCTACCTGAGCCGCCAGACCCGCGTGTACACGCTCAAGACCGACTACTCCACGCGCCGCTGGAAGCAGCACACGTGGAAGACCGGTATCGAGGCCAAGTACAACCGCGTCCAGAACCTGTCGCTCGCGTTCCCGAACGGTGAGAGCAACGGTCTGCCCGGTGGCACGCGCTCGGACTTCGTGAACTTCAATCCCGAGGGCGCCGCGTACATCCAGGACCGCTGGGAGTTCGAGGGTCTGGTCCTCAACGCCGGCGTGCGCTACGACATCTTCTCGCCGGGCGCGCAGATCGCCGACGCCGACCTCAAGAGCGGCAAGCGCTACAAGAAGCAGTTCAGCCCGCGCCTCGGCATCGCCTACCCGGTCTCGGACCGCGACGTGCTGAGCTTCCACTACGGCTGGACGTACCAGACGCCGGCGCGTTCGTTCATCTTCGAGAACCGCGGCATCAGCTCGACGGTCGGCGTGAAGGGCAACCCGGACCTCGAGCCCGAGACCAACATCGCCTATCAGGCCGGCGTGCAGCACCTGTTCACGAAGGACATCGCCGGAACGTTCGGCGTGTTCTTCAAGGACATCTACGGCCTGATCACGGTCCGTCAGGAGCGTGACGAGAACGGTAACCTGGTCAACGTGTACTTCAACGGTGACTACGCCTCGGCGCGCGGCTTCGAGGCGAGCCTCATCAAGAGCTTCAGCCACAAGTTCTCGGCGGACGTGAACTACACCTACTCGATCGCCACCGGCGTCGCGTCGGATCCCAACACGGCCCTGCAGTTCTTCAACGGCGGCCGTCTGTACCTGCCCATCAGCGAGCAGGCGCTCAACTGGGACCAGCGTCACACGGTCAGCATCGCCAGCACGATCCGCGATCCCGGTAAGTGGGGCCTGCGCATGCTGTGGACGTACGGCTCGGGCTTCCCGTTCACGCCGGCCTTCCGCAACGACCGTCGCCCGGACCCGGCGCTCACGAACTCGCGTCGCATGCCGTCGCAGGCGCGCCTCACGATCGACGGCGACAAGTTCTACAAGATCTGGGGTCAGAACGTGACCCTGTTCGTGGACGCCCGCAACGTGCTCGACGCCACGAACATCCAGAACCTCTCGCCGGGCCGCCGCAGCCCGTTCGTCAACACGTCCGGCGACGATTACACGATCTACTACACCGAGACGGGCCGCGCCGGCGGTGCGTATCTGCAGGACATCAACGGCGACAACGTGCTCGACTGGGTGCCCACGAACGATCCGCGCGTCTTCGAGGAAGGCCGGAACGTCCGCATGGGTGTGAGCGTGACCTTCTGATGGACCGCACCGGGGCTATGAAGGAGCGTGTTGGTATGAAGGCTGTGAGCAGAGTGGGGTTCATCGGTCTGCTGGGCGTGATGCTCGCCGCGACGTTCGTCGCGCCGGCGTCGGCCCGACTGCGCCCGGACGATCCGGAGGAGCAGGGGCTGCGGGCGTACGAGCAGGAGGTGCTCGCGCGCGTCCAGGCCAATGCCGCCAACCGTGGCCGTCGCGGCGCGACGCCGCTCGCGATCCCCGACATCTTCGGTCAGGGTTCGGTGCTCAACGTCGGCAACTTCGTCATGAAGGTGACGAACAACGGCCTCGTGGGTAATCCGTTCACGAACGTCTCGAGCGACCCGTCGGGGCAGTGGCCCGGCACGTCGTCGGTCGAGTACCTGAACTTCGCCGCTATCATGATGGGCGGCGTGAACCCGTTCGCGACCGACCCCAACGCCATCCGTCGCGTGAGCTCGACCACCGAGTGGCGCCCGGCGACGCTCGACCCCGAGGACAAGATGTACCGCGGGTACGACGGCATCGTGAACGGTGTGCGCTTCATCAACGACGACTCCGACAACGATCCGCTCACCGGCGACGCGCTCTACGACGAGGACTTCCTCGACGGCCGTGACAACGACGGTGACGGTAAGATCGACGAGGACTTCGGGGCCGTCGGTCAGCAGATGTACACCTGTGTGATCCGCGACGACACGCAGGCGGCCATCGCGGTCGCCGCCGCCGAGCGCCACGTGCCGCTGGGTGTCGAGTGCCGCCAGACGGCGTGGGCCTACTCGATCCCCGGCTTCACCGACTTCAACGTCGTGAACTGGAAGTTCTTCAACCGCTCGGGTCACGAGATCGACTCGGTGTTCATCGGCTTCCGCGTGGACATGGACTGCGGCCCGTCCGACAAGTCCAACTACTACGCCGACGACTTCGACGCGCCGCAGTACCCGTTCGGCCGCTTCGTGGTGCTCACCAAGGAGACCGACCTCCGCAAGCAGCCCAAGGAGGACGTGGATCGCACGCGCGGCCTGCCGATCGAGGCCGATCCGGACTCCGCGCTCTGCCCGCGCTTCGTGATCACCGTGCAGGGCTTCTCGGTGGCGGACGACGACGGCGACGAGAACAAGACGCCGGGCGTGCCGCACTTCCTGCTCGTGGACCACACGATCGATGCGACCGGCGTGAACGGTCCGCGTCGCGTGGGCTTCCGGGCGTTCCGTTCGTTCCCCGGTGGCACGCCGTACGTGCAGGGTGGTGCGCCGTCGATCGACCAGCAGCGCTACGAGATCCTGAGCGGCGTCGAGAACGTCGCCAACGATCCCAACACGCCCGCGCTCAACGGCTTCATCAACGCTCCCTCGGGCGACCAGAAGGGCGATTATCAGGAGTACGCCTCGATCGGTCCGTGGCTGCACTGGCCGGCGGAGGGGCAGCTCGAGTGCACCGTCGCGATCGGTGTGCGTGCCGGTGACCTCAAGCTGGCGCAGGCGTATTCCGCCGAGTACCAGGCCAAGGCGTTCCTGTACCGCACCGAGGCCGACGGCACCGAGATCTGGGCGATGACCAGTGCCCAGGACCTCATGGCCAAGTACCCGGCGCTCGACAACGCCATCGCCGCGCAGCTCGCCTTCGAGGGCAGCTACGAGGTGCGGCCCTGGCCGACGCTGCCGGACTTCCACGGTCGTGAGGCCGCGGTCAAGGCCCCGCCGGGTCAGATCCTGCAGCTGCAGGGTTGCGAGGCCCGCGATCCGGCGCCGCGTTTCGTGAACGACCGCCGCTACGAGTACTTCGACTTCGACTGCGACTACTGCACGGGCGCGTACTCGAAGTCGCGCGGTGGTCTGTTCCACCGCACGTGGTTGGCCGAGTCGCCGCCGCCGAGCCCCAACACGAACCTGTCGGTCGCCTACAACTACACCGACAACCCGGACCGTCGTTTCGCGCCGGGTGGGGACCAGCAGGTCACCATCGCGTGGGACAACCTCTCCGAGCTCGCACCGGATCCCAAGACGGGCTGGTTCGACTTCAAGGGTTACAAGATCTGGAAGGTGTCGAACTGGACGCGCCCCGTGGGCTCCGGTGGTCCGGCCGAGGACGATTGGACCCTGTTGGCCGAGTACCGCATGTTCGACGCCAAGCTGAACAACAAGATCCGCATCGTGAAGCCCAAGCCGGGCGGCGGCTTCGACACCACGTTCGTGTGCCCCAAGGTCTACGTCCCGCAGCGTGAGGATTCGGTCGAGATCTGCCTCAACCGCGGCGATCTGTGGGATGCGCAGAGCGGTGACATCATCCGCCCCGACGCGACGGTGCCCTGCGTCGGCGCGCCGGGACCGTGTCAGGCCGACTCGGCCTACGCGGTCGGTACCGCGCCGCCGGCTCCCAAGATCGGTCGCATCAAGTACCCGATCGGGCGCTACCGGTACGTGGACCGTTCGGTGAAGAACGGCTTCGTGTACTTCTACTCGGTGTCGGCCTTCGACTCGACCGGCTTCGGGACCGGCAAGACGGAACTCAACGGTCGTCGCTCGGCGGTGGAGTCGGAGGGCATCGTGCCCCAGATCGCGGCCGACCTGGGCCGTCCGGTCTGGGTGGTGCCGAACCCGTACCGCGGCCTGCGCAAGCTCGAGGATCGTCCGTCGGCGTGGGACCTGACGCCGAACGCGTCCGACCCCACGGGTACGCACATCGACTTCATGGGCCTGCCGAGCGGTCGCTGGACCATCAAGATCTTCACGCTCTCGGGCGACTGGGTGAACACGATCGAATCGACGGACGCGGTCAACGCCTCGACGCGCAACTCGACGATCACCGACAGCCAGGGTGTGCAGCACACCAATGTGAATCGCCAGCAGGACACGGCCAATGACGGTCAGGCGCGCTGGAACCTGATCTCGCGGAACGGGCAGGATGTCGTCAGCGGCATCTACCTGTTCACCGTGACGTCCGACAAGGGCACCCAGCGCGGTAAGTTCGTCATCATCCGCTGATCGACAGAGGCAAGGAGGAATCACCGTGAAGAGACTGATCGCGCTGGTGGGGCTCACGGCACTGTTGCTGCCGGGACTCGCGCAGGCCGACATCTTCGAGAAGGTCGGTACGTTCGGTGGGCAGTTCCTGAAGATCGGCGTGGGTGCCCGTGCCGCCGGCATGGGTGGCGCGTACGTCGCCATGGCGGATGACGCCACGGCCGTGTTCTGGAACGCCGCCGGTATCGCGCGCGTCGAGGAGGGGAAGTCGCAGATCTCCCTCAACCACGCGAACTGGCCGGCCGAGCTGTCGTACGACCAGGTCGGCTACGTGTTCCACATGAAGAAGATCCCCGGTGCCTTCTCGGTGCACGCGCGCGCCCTCTCCATGAAGCCCATGGAGGAGACCACCGCGTTCCAGCCCTTCGGAACGGGCCGCACGTTCGACGCCGGCATGATGTCGGCCGGTCTGACGTACGCCCGCTCGTTCACGGACAAGTTCAGCGCCGGTGTGACCATGAACATGATCCACACGGGCCTGGCCGACCTGTCGCAGCAGACCTTCTCGGTGGACATCGGCACGCTGTACGACGTCGGTGCCGCCGGCATGAAGATCGGCATGGCGATCCAGAACATCGGTTCGCAGGAGAAGTTCATCGAGCGTGAGGCGCGCATCCCGTCGATCTTCCGCGTCGGCACGACCGCGACGCTGCTCAAGGGCGCGGACCAGTCGCTCGTCGGCTCGTTCGAGTTCTCGCACCCGCCGGACAACTCGGAGCGCGTCAACGTGGGCGCCGAGTACTCGTTCCACCGCTATCTGTTCCTGCGGGGCGGTTACGCGTTCAACTACGACGCCGAGGGTCTGGCCGGCGGCATCGGCTTCCACGTCCCGGTCTCCGTGGCCGGCATGATGGACGTCGATTACGCCTACACCGACATGCTCGACCTGGGCGCGGCGCACCGCGTCTCGATGCGATTCCAGTTCTGAGAGGACGGCCCCGGATGCCGATCCCGGCCCGGTCGCTTCCGCAGCACCTCGACACGACGCGCTCCCCCCGGGGGGCGCGTCGTGTCGTTCTCATGTTGGGCTTGATGCTGGTCGTCTCGGGCGTGGCCCCCGTCGCGCGCGCCGAGCGCTTCGAGGGGCCGCCGCCGTGGCGCGTCGGGGGCCGGGTCGGATTCGCGCTCGACAGCGCGCTGTTCCCCGATAGCACGGGGGGCCGACTCGAGGTCTATCTGCGCGTGCCCCCGGCGACGCTCGCACGCCTCGCCTCCGACGAGCAGGGACGCGCCCACGTGCGCGCCACGCTGCGCGTGCGTCCGCGCGGCGAGGACTGGCTCACCTCGACGCAGGAGGTCGCGCTCGCGGTCGCCGACAGCGCCGACCCGATGGGAGCGGTGTTACTGCTGCGCTTCCCGGCGCGTTCGGGCGCCTGTCGCATCGAGGCGCGCCTCGAGGATCTGGGCACGCGGCGTCGGGGACTGCATTCGGGTGGGAACGCCAACGAGAGCGCCGAACTGCGAGGCGAGGTCGAATTGCCGCGCGCCCAGAACGGTCGCGAACTGTCCGACCTGCAGTTCCTGTGGCCCCGAGGCGGGCAGGCGCTGGGGCTCGAGTTCGTGCGCGACGGGCAGGCGCGCCGTCCCGATCCGGAGCGGTTGTACGGCCTGTACGGCGCGACGCTGCGCGCGACGTTCACCGCGCGCTCGCGACCCGGGGACGTGCGCCCGTGGAAGTGGACGGCGCGCGTGCTCGATGCGAGCGGGGCGCTCGTGGCGCGCCGCGACAGCACGGCCGAGGCGGGGCGCGTCGCGGTGGGCGAGGTGGCGATCCCGCTCGAGGATCATCCCGCCGGGGCGTACGATCTCGACCTGCAGGTGTGGCAGGAGGGGGACACCGCGCCGCTGCAGCGCCGCGCGCGCTTCAGCCTGGGCTGGGAACCCGCCACGTGGTGGCGCGACACCGAGGACCTCGCCGACGACGTCCACTTCCTGTTCCAGTCCGAGGAGGAGCAGACGTTCGCGACCCTCTCGCTCGGCGAGCAGGAGCGGCGGGTGGCCGAGTTCTGGAGCCGGCGCGATCCGACGCCCGAGACGCCGGTGAACGAGGCGCGACTGCTGTTCCACGAGCGCGTCGCCCACGCGAACGCGCAGTGGTCGCGCTTCGGCATCGGCAAGGGGATGTTCACCGACATGGGACGCGTGTACATCCGCTACGGCGCACCGTACGAGATCGCGCATCAGGTCATGCCCGCCGGTGAGGAGACGCTGAGCAAGGTGCTCGAGGACCTCATGGTGAGCGACACGCGCGAGGTCGGGGAGATCCATCAGAAGGGCCCCGGTGGCGATCAGCGCCCGTTCGAGGTGTGGACCTATCAGGGCGACATCCCGGTGCCGTTCGACGTCGAGCCGGGCAGCGTGCCGCCGGGCAGCGGCAAGCGCCGACTGTTGTTCCTGTTCGTGGACGAACAGGGGCTGGGCACGTTCACGCTGCGCTACTCGACCGAGTAGTCGCGCCCCGCGGACAGCGCGGTCCCCGCGCGCGTGGGGCTACGCCTCAGGTCGCCTTGCCGGAGCGTGCGGCGTGTGGCATCCTGCGGCGGTCTGAATCCTGCTAACGCGTTGGCAAGGGTGGAGTTGCGCCGAACTCGCGTGTTCGGTCGCCGCCCCGGTCCGCGACGGCTTCCATCCCGCTCTCCGAGGAGATCCCCACCATGGCGCTCAAGGTCGCGATCAACGGTTTCGGTCGCATCGGTCGTCTCGTCGTCCGTGCCGCGAAGACCCGCAAGGCCCCCATCGATTTCGTCGCCGTCAACGATCTGACGGACGCCGCCACGCTGGCGCATCTGCTCAAGTACGACACCGTGCACCGCGTCTGGCACGAGGCGTCGAGCAAGCCGGTCGACGGCAAGCTGGTCATCGCCGGTGACTCGATCGCCGTGAGCGCCGAGAAGGATCCCGCCAAGCTGCCGTGGAAGGCGCTCGGCGTGGACGTCGTGCTCGAGGCCACCGGCCGCTTCACGGACCGCGACAAGGCCGCCGTGCACCTGGAGGCGGGCGCCAAGTCGGTGCTGGTCTCGGCGCCGGCCAAGGGCGCGGACCTCACGTTCGTCATGGGCGTGAACGACCAGCTGTTCGACAAGCACAAGCACCAGGTCTTCAGCATCGGCTCGTGCACCACCAACTGCCTCGCGCCGGTCGCCAAGGTGCTCGACGAGACGTTCGGCATCGATCACGGTCTCATGACCACGATCCACGCCTACACGAACGATCAGAACATCCTCGACCTGCCGCACAAGGACCTGCGTCGTGCGCGTGCCGCCGGCCAGAACATGATCCCGACCTCGACCGGCGCCGCCAAGGCGATCGGCGAGGTGCTGCCGAGCCTCAAGGGCCGCCTCGACGGTCTCGCGGTGCGCGTGCCCGTCATGGACGGCTCGCTCGTGGACCTCGTCGTGAAGGTCAAGCGCAAGACCACGAAGGACGAGATCAACGCCGCGATCAAGGCCGCCGCCGCCGGCCCGCTCAAGGGCATCCTCGAGTACTGCGAGGACCCGATGGTCTCGAACGACGTCATCGGCAATCCGGCGAGCAGCGTGTTCGATGCGCTCAGCACCAACGTCATGGAAGGCGACATGGTCAAGGTGCTGTCGTGGTACGACAACGAGTGGGGCTTCTCGAACCGCGTGGTCGACGCGCTCCTCAAGATGGCCTGAGGGGGACGACCATGAGCTTCGCCAAGAAGACCGTGCAGCAGCTCGACGCGGCCGGGAAGCGCGTCCTCGTGCGCGTGGATTTCAACGTGCCGCTCGCCGACGGGGCCGTGTCCGACGACACGCGCATCGTCGCGGCGTTGCCCACGATCCGCTACCTGCTCGAGAAGAAGGCGCGTGTCGTGCTGGTCTCGCATCTGGGTCGGCCCAAGGGCGGTCCGGATTCCAAGAACTCGCTCAAGCCCGTGCGTGAGCGACTCAGCCGCCTGCTGCGTCAGGACGTGGCGTGGGCCGACGATTGCGTCGGCCCCGCCGCCGAAGCCGCGGCCGCCGCGCTCGGCGATGGTCAGGTGCTGCTGTGCGAGAACCTGCGATTCCATCCCGAGGAGGAGAAGAACGATCCCGCGTTCGCGGCGGCGCTCGCGCGTCTGGGCGAGTGCTACGTGAACGACGCGTTCGGCACCGCGCACCGCGCGCACGCCAGCACCGAGGGCGTGACGCATCACCTGCGGCCCGCGGTCGCCGGCTTCCTCATGAAGAACGAGCTCGACTACCTGGGCGGCGCGCTCGAGGACGCCAAGCGTCCGTTCGTCGCGGTCCTGGGCGGCTCCAAGGTGAGCGGTAAGATCGACGTCATCACGGCGCTGCTGCCCAAGGTCGATCGCCTGCTCATCGGTGGCGCCATGATGTTCACGTTCCTCAAGTCGCAGGGCAAGCCGGTGGGCCGCTCGCTCGTCGAGGACGATCGTCTCGACGTGGCGCGCGAGGTGCTGGCGGCGGCCGCGGCGCGCGGCGTCGAACTCGTGCTGCCGGTGGACTGCATCGCGTCCACGATGCACGACGGTTCGGCCCCGGGCACGCCCAAGCGGGTCGAGCAGCTGACCGACGCCGAGATGGGCGTCGACATCGGCCCCGAGTCGGTGAAGCTGTTCGCCGCGAAGCTCAAGGATGCGAAGACGGTCGTGTGGAACGGACCGATGGGCATCTTCGAGGTCGAGGCGTTCGCCGCCGGTACGATGGGCGTGGCCAAGGCCATGAGCGAGCTCAAGGCGCAGGGCGCGGTCACGGTGGTCGGCGGTGGCGACTCGGTCTCGGCCGTGCAGCAGAGCGGTCTGGCGGAGCGCTTCTCGCATCTGTCCACCGGTGGCGGTGCCTCGCTCGAGTTCCTCGAGGGCAAGGTGCTGCCCGGCGTCGCCGCGCTCGAGGACGTCGCGTCATGAGCGCGCTGTCCGCCGTCGCACGCCGTCCGCGCATCGTCGCGGGCAACTGGAAGATGAACCGCACCGCGTCCGAGGGCACGGCCCTCGTGCGCGAGCTGGTCGCGCTGCGCGCGGCCGACCCGGCCACGACGCGCGCGCCGCGCGTGATCGTGTGCCCGCCGTATCCGTCGCTCGACGCGGTCGGGCAGGCGATCGCCGGGAGCGGGGTGGAACTGGGGGCGCAGGACGTGCACGCCGAGACGCACGGTGCGTTCACGGGGTGCGTCTCGGGCGCCATGCTCACGGCGGTCGGTTGCCGTTGGGCGATCGTCGGGCACTCCGAGCGTCGGCAGCTCATGGGCGAGACCGATGCCATGGTCGCGGCCAAGCTGCGCGCCGCGCAGCGCGACGGGCTCACGCCCATCGTCTGCGTCGGCGAGACGTTGGCCGAACGCGAGGCGGGGCGCACCGAGGAGGTGCTCGTGCGTCAGGTCACCGCCGCGTGGCACGGCCTCTCGAGCGAGGCCGCGCGCGCCACGGTCGTGGCGTACGAGCCCGTGTGGGCGATCGGCACCGGCAAGGTGGCGACCCCCGAGCAGGCCCGCGACGCGCATCGCGTCATCCGCGCCACGCTGGATCGGGTGGGCGGCCCGGGGCTGGGGGACGCGCTGGCGATCCTGTACGGCGGCAGCGTGAACGCCGGCAACGCGGCGGCGCTGTTCGCGGAAGCCGACGTGGACGGCGCCCTGGTGGGTGGGGCGGCGCTCGAGGCCGCCGGTTTCGTGCGCATCATCGCGGCGGCGGGCGCGGTCGCCTGACGTCGGATCGAGCCCTCCCCGGGTGCGCCGGGCCGGGGAGGGGCGAGGCCGTTCCCTGGGGCTTTGACGCCCGATGGGGCGGCTGCTAGATTCACCGCCCGCTTGTCGTTGCGGTCGGTAGCCCTCGCAGGGCCCCGGTCGCGGACAGCCCCGTTCCAAGTCACTCCCTCGATCCGCAAGAGGAGCCGTATGTACGGTCTGTTGCTCGGAATCCACCTGCTCGTGTGCCTGTGCCTCGTGGCCGTGGTCCTGGTCCAGTCGGGCAAGGGCGGCGGTCTCGCCGGTGGCGCGTTCGGCAACGCCACCCAGACGGTGTTCGGTGGCCGCGGCGGCACGGATTTCGTGACGCGCGCCACGATCGTCCTGGGCGTGCTCTTCTTCGTGACCTCGCTCTCGCTGGCGCTGATGACGACCAAGTCCATCGGCGGCGCCAAGAGCATCATGCAGGAGCGGGCCAAGCAGGCCGCTTCGGCTCCCGCGACTCCGGGCGCTGCGCCCGCGGGTGGCGCGCCGTCCACGCCGATGGCCCCGGCCACGCCGGCGCCGGCGGGTGGGACGACCAAGTAATCTCCTCGCAGTACTCGATCGCTGTGCCCGGGTGGTGGAATTGGTAGACACGTACGTTTGAGGGGCGTATGGGGAAACCCGTGCGAGTTCAAATCTCGCCCCGGGCACCACGCAGTCCACGGAGCCGCGCCGCAAGGCGCGGCTTTCGTGTTCCCGTTCGAGCGGTCCGCGCCCGGCCCGCATGACGAAGCGCCGTGGGCCCGAGGGCTCACGGCGCTTCGTCGTCTCGAGGCCGGGGAGAACGGCCCGTTACGGCAGGATCTCCTTCACGTAGTCGTCCATCGTCTCGGGGTCGATGTAGCCCGTGACGCGGCGCACGATCTCGCCCTTGCGGTTGATGAAGAACGTCGTGGGGATCGAGCGGATGGGCCCGTAGGCCTCGAGGATCTCGTCGTTCGCCATGGCGATCGTGAACTTGATGCCGAGCTTGTTGGCGAACTGCCGCACGACCGCCGGCCCGTCCTCGTCCACCGACATCCCGATCACCGCGAGGCCGTTCTTCTCGTAGCGACCCTGCATGGTGGACAGGTGCGGCATGCTCGCGCGGCACGGTCCGCACCAGGTCGCCCAGAAGTCCACGATGACCGGACGATTGCGCAGCTCGACGAGACGCAGCGACTTGCCGTCGACCGTCTTGACGCTGAAGGACGGGGCCTGTCGCGCATGGCCCACGGCGGGCGAGAGCAACAGACACGCGGACGTCAGCGCGGTGAGCACAGGGGTCGCGAAGCGGCGCATGGCACTCCTCGGGTGGGGCGTTGCGGCTCGATGCGGGACACGGGCGTCGCACGACTGTAACCCGTCGTGCGCGTTCACGGGACCCGTTCGCAGGGGATTTTGCAGCCCCATGACCGTCGCGAGGGAATGAATGGATTCCTGCACGGTAGAACGAGGGTGGGCATTTCCGACCGCGTCAAACGCCGTCGCGCTTGGGGTGCCGTTCGTTCCTGTGCTAGCGTGGTCGCACGCTCCCGGCGACGCGGTCCGCGGTGGTCCGCGGGGCCGTGCGACTTCACAAGGAAGGTGAAGCCGATGATGTCGAACCTCATGACGGGTTCCCTGACGATGCTGCTGCCCCTGCAGATGGGGGGTGCGGCGGCCTCGTCCATCCCCGCGCTGATCGCGCATGCGAGCCTGTTCTCGAAGGCCGTGCTGCTCGTGCTCGTCGCGCTGTCGGTGTACTCGTGGGCGATCCTGTGGGACCGCCTGCGCCTGTACGCCCGCGTGCGCACGCAGGACGCCGCGTTCCTGACCGCGTTCCGCAGCGTCGAGGACGTGCGCGACCTCAAGATGCTCGCGGTGCAGCATCCCGTCTCGGTGATCGCGCAGGCCGCGCTCGCGGGCCAGAAGGCGCTCGAGCAGCACGCGGGCGATTCGGTGGGCGCGAGCGCCCGGTTCGAGCTCGTGCAGCGCGCCATGGACCGCGCCGCCGACGACGTCACGACGCAGCTCGAGAAGCGCGTCGGTTTCCTCGCCACGACCGGCAGCGTGGCGCCGTTCATCGGGCTCATGGGCACGGTGTGGGGCGTCATGGTGTCGTTCGTGAACATCGGCGCGCAGGGTTCGGCCACGCTGGTCGTGGTCGCCCCGGGCATCGCCGAGGCGCTCATCGCCACCATCGCCGGCCTGGCGGCGGCGATCCCGGCGGCGATCGGCTACAACCACCTGCTGGGCAAGCTGCGCGAGATCGGTCATTCGGCGACCCAGTTCACGAGCGAGTACCTGGATCGCCGGATGGGCGCGAGGCACTCGTGAGGCTGTCGCAGAATCGCGGCCCCATGGCCGAGATCAACGTCACGCCGCTCGTCGACGTGGTGCTCGTGCTGCTCATCATCTTCATGGTGACCGCCCCGTTCCTGCAGGGTGGCCTCGAGGTCGACCTGCCCAAGGTCGCCACGAAGGGCATGGACGTGCGCGAGGGGCTCATCATCAGCGTGCGCCGCGGTGGCACCTTGGCGGTGGGCGAGCGCACCGTGCCCGACGGTCAGTTCGAGGACGCGCTCAAGCGCGCCCGTGCCGCCGAGCGCCCGGTCTACCTCAAGGCCGACCAGAGCGTGCCGTACGGCGACATCGTCTCGCTCATCGCCCGGTTGCGTCGCGCCGGTGTCGCGCAGTTGGGACTCGTCACGCAACCGGCGGAGGAGGGCCGCTAGTGCGCGGCACGCTCGCGGGTTCGGCGGCGGTCCATCTGGCGTTGCTCGCGGTGCTGCTCGTGCTGCGACCCGCGCGCACGGTCATGGTGCCCGGTCCCGACGTCGTGCAGGTCGCGCTCATCGGGGAGCCCGCGCCGCCGGCCGCGCCCGCGCCCGTGGTCAAGCCCACCGACACGGTCACGCCCGACGAGACCGACGGCGTGCGCATCCAGAAGGACCGCCCCAAGCCGCGCCCCGAGGTCAAGCAGCAGCCCAAGCCGGTGCAGCCGCCGCCGCGCGACGCGAAGCCGGCGCGCGAGGAGACGCCGCCGCCCTCGCCGCAGCGCGTCGTGCTGCCGTACGCCTCGGTCGGCGGGGGACTGGCGGGCCAGGTCGCGGTGGACGACGCGAACTTCGAGTTCGCGTACTACCTGCAGATGGTGCGCGCGCAGATCGCGCGCAACTGGACGCCGCCGGCGGGCGCCTCGCCCGGCATGCGCGTCGAGGTCCACTTCCGGGTCGCGCGTTCCGGCGCCCTGTCCGCACTGCGCCTCGACACGGGCAGCGGCAGCGGCGTGTTCGATCAGTCCGCGCTGCGCGCCGTCGTCGTCACGCAGCAGTTGCCGCCGTTGCCGCTCGGATACTCCGGGTCGGACCTCGGCATCCACTTCGGTTTCGAGTACACGGGGCCCCGATGATCCGTCCGTTCCGTTCCCTGACGTGCGCGCTCGCGCTCGCGCTGGCCGTCGTCGGCACCGCGCTCGCGCAGGGCGCCGACGTGCGCCTCGACGTGAAGAGCGGCGAGATCGCGCGCTTGCCCCTGTTGTGCGAGGCCCTGTCGGGCCCCGCCACCGGCGCGTTCTCGGCCCGCATGGCCGACGAGGTGCTCGCGGCCGACCTGCAGGCGTCGGCCGTGTTCCAGGTGCAGCGCGCCTGGACGGCGACACCGCCCAACGCGGCGGCCGCCCAGTTCGTCACGTTCGGGCAGTGGACCGTGTCGGGCTCGACCGTGAAGCTGCACGGCGAACTGCGCGACCTGCCGGGTCGCCATGCGATCCTGGCGCGCGACTACAGTGGGCCGCTCGCCGAGGCGCGGCGTCTCTTGCACCGCTTCGCCGACGACTGCGTGCAGCAGATCACCGGCGAACGCGGCGCGGCCGACACGCGGATCGCGTTCGTGGTCAAGGAGGGGCGCGACAAGGAGCTGTGGATCATGGACGCCGACGGCGCCAACGCGCGGCCGCTCACCGCGGACCGTTCGATCGCGCAGTCGCCGTCGTGGTCGCCCGAGGGTTCGCTGCTGTTGTTCACCTCGTGGCGCGGCGGGAACGGGCCCGGCGTCTGGGTCATGTCGCCGGAGAACCGCAAGCCGTTCCTTGTCTCGGGGCGCAAGGGGCTCAACACCAGCCCCGCGTACGCGCCCGACGGCCAGCACATCGTGTGCACGCTCTCGATCGACGGCAACGCCGAGGTCTACCGGCTCGATGCACGCGGCGGCTCGCCGTTGCGGCTGACGAACAGCCGCGCGATCGACACCTCGCCGGCGTGGTCGCCGACCGGACGCGAGATCGCGTTCACGTCGGACCGCTCGGGCCAGCCGCAGCTGTATCTCATGGACGCCGATGGTTCCAACGTGCGGCGGCTCACCTACGACGTGGACTACACCGACTCGCCCGCATGGAGCCCCAAGGGCGACCGGCTGGCGTTCGTGACGCGCGTCGGGGGAGGCTTCGACGTCTGGACCTGTCGCGCCGACGGTACGGGCGCCCGACCGGTCGTCACCGGCGGCAACAACGAGAACCCGCGTTGGTCGCCGGATGGCCGTCACCTCGTGTTCGCGTCCGACCGCGATGGAGGGTACGGTCTGTGGGTGTCCGACCTCGATGGCGGGATGCCCCGCAAGCTCGACACCGGTGGCCGACGGGCGATGTCGCCCGCGTGGTCGCCGCGCCGTTCCAGTGGTGACTGACGTTCCGAATCCGTCCACAAGGTTCCCCCTGCACATACGCGCCACCGCCACATCGCTTCCATGGAGGATGACCTCATGAAGATCCGCCCCCGCCACCTGACGCTCGTGCTCGGTGTGCTGCTCGTCGTCGCCGGGCTCACCGGCTGCCGCAAGAAGACCGTGACCCCGCCGCCGGTGCCGCCCGTGAACCCGACGCCTCAGTCGAGCACGACGACCCCGTCGACGCCCGAGACGCCGCCCACGCCGCCGGCCCCGAACACGCCGAGCGCGGCCGAGCTCGCCGCCGAAGCGCTGCGCAACATGCAGGTCGTGTACTTCGAGTACGACTCGTTCACGCTGAGCGACGCCGCGCGCGCCGCGCTCGACGCCAACGCCAAGCTGCTCCGCGCCAACGCGGGGCTGTCCGTGTCGCTCGACGGTCACTGCGACGAGCGCGGCACGGTCGAGTACAACCAGGCCCTCGGCCAGAAGCGTGCTGAAGCGGTGCAGCAGTACCTCGCCGACACGGGCATCGCGGCCGATCGTCTGCGCGTGATCTCGTACGGCAAGGAGCGCCCGGCCACCGAGGGTCACGACGAGGCGTCGTGGTCGAAGAACCGTCGCGTGGAGTTCACCGCGCGATGAGCCCGCTCGTCACGCGTCGCGCGCAGGGGTTGGGGACCGCCGCACTGCTGCTCGTGTGCGGTCTCGGTGCTCCCGGCTGCTACACCACCCAGATGACCCTGCTCAAGTCGGGGCTCGACAGCCTGCGCACGCAGGTCGCCGAGATGGATGCGCGCGACGCGGTGACGGCCCGTGTGCTCGACGACACGCGTCGTGAGCTCGCGGAGCAGCGGGACCTGCTCGTCTCGACCAAGGCGACGGCGTCGAGCACGGCCCGCGAGACCGACGAGACGCTGTCGCGGCTCGAGGGCAAGTTGGACGACATCATGGCGCGGTTCCGGATCGTGACCGAGCGCGCATCGGCCAAGCCCGCCGACCCGCCCGCCACGCCGGCCGCCGGGGGCACCACCGTCACCCCGGGCGCGCCCGGTACGGCCGTCACGGTGGGGCCCAACGAGATGTACGATCAGGCCGTGAACGACCTCACGCAGGGTCGCTACGGGCTGGCGCTGACCACCTACCGGGAGTTCCTCGGTCGCTTCCCGGACTCGCCGCTCGGCGACAACGCGCAGTACGGCGCCGGCGAGTGCTTCTTCGCGCAGGCGCGGTTCGACAGCGCGCTCGTCGAGTACGACCGCGTCACGCAGCGCTGGCCGCAGGGCGACCGCGCACCGGCCTCGCTCTACAAGGCCGGGCTGTGTCAGGAGCGGCTCGGGCGCACCGCGGAGTCGCGCCGGACGTTCGAGGATCTGATCGCGCGCTTCCCGCAGAGCGGCGAGGCGCAGCTGGCTCGCGACCGCGTCGGTGTCAAGCGCTGACGGAAGCGTCTCCCGTCGACGGATGAGCGTGCGGGCGCACGTCGCCCTCACGCTCGTCCTCGGCGTCGTCGGCGCCCCTGCCGCTTTGGCGCGGCCGCACGTCGCGGCGGTGCCCGACACCTCGGGCGGTATCGCCTCCGACAGCACGGTGCGGGCGCGCCTCGAGGGCCGACCCATCCGGCGCGTCGAGGTGCGCAGTCTCGACATCTTCGACCCGGTGCCGCCGGGCTTCCTGTCGCCCGCGTACCGGCTCGCCAACCGCCTGCACCTGCGCACGCGGCCGGGCACGGTGCGCTCGCAGTTGCTGTTCGCACCCGGCGAACCGTGGCGCGCCGAGCGCGTGCTCGAGACGACGCGCCTGCTGCGCGACCTCGAGTACCTCGAACCCGAGCGCGTGCGATCGTTCGCGGTCGGCGACTCGGTGGACGTCGAGGTCGTCACGCGTGACCAGTGGACGACGCATCCCGAGCTCAATCTGGAGCGGGGCGGGGGCCGCACCTACGGCGCGATCGGTTTCACCGAGCGCAACCTGCTCGGACTCGGCGTGGGCTTGTCGTTCGCGGTGCGCAGCGAGCCGGCGGGGCATTCGCACTCGCTCGACCTGAACGCGCGCCACGTCTTCGCCACGCCGCTCGAGGCGCAGTTCCACGCCGGCACGGGCTCCGCGGGGGTGACCAACGCGTTCAGCCTGCGCGATCCGTTCCGCTCGCTCGACGACACGCGCTCGTGGGGCGTGAGCGGTCGGCGCGCGACCACGGACCAGATGCTGTTCTACAAGGGGCAGGTCGCGGCGCGCTTCCCGTTCGAGGTCGTGCAGTACCAGGTCGAGGTCGGTCGCGGCGAGCGGCTGCCGGGGGGCCTCGTGCGGCGCGCCACGGTGGCGCTCAGTGTGCTCGATCGTCACTACGGCGGCACCGTGCCCGAACCCGGCGCCCCGGTGGTGTTCGGTGGCACGGTGGAGCGGCTCGACCTGCACTTCGTGTCGGGGCGGGTGACGTTGTGGCAACCGCATTTCATCGAGCGCCGGGGCGTCGAGATGTTCGACCCGATCGAGGACTTCGACGTCGGCACGCTGTTGGGGCTCGAGACCGGGCTGGCACTGCGCGCGTTCGGCAGCACCGCCGACGAGGGCCTCGTGCGCATGCGGCTCGACGCCGGTCGCGAGACGCGGCGGTTCGGCTTCGGCTGGCTGCGGTCGCGGTTCACGACCCGGCTGCGCGGCGGCGTCCTGCGCGAGGCGATCGGCCACGTCGACGCGCGCTGGGTGCAGCAGCCGCGTGCCGACGTGTCGGTGATCGTGGCGGCCATGGGGGAGGCGTCGCAGAACGCGCCGCGCGAGCAGCAGGTCGTGGTCGGCGGGCTCAACGGTCTGCGCGCCTACGGCGTGCAGGCCCTGTCGGGCACGCAGGTGCTGCGGCTGAACGCCGAGACGCGCTGGGTCGCGTTGCGCGACGTCGCGGACCTCGCCAGCCTGGGCGGCGCCGTGTTCGTGGATGCGGCGCGCGCGTGGAGTCCGGTGGGGGACCGTGAGCCGTGGCACCACGACGCGGGCTTCGGCCTGCGCCTCTCGTTCCCGCACGCCTCGCTGCATCAGGTGATGCGCTTCGACGTCGCGTTCCCGCTGTCGCCCACGCGCGACGGTCGGCGCTCGCCGGTGTTCTCGTTCGGCTCGTCGCAGGCGTTTTGAACGCTCGCGCGGCCTCGTGTCGCGCACTCCACGGACCCGGCCGGGATTCGCTATCCTGCCCCCGGTGCGTCCCGTCCCGCCCGGTCCGCTGTGCCACGTCCCCGTCCACGAGGCCCCCATGCAGCTCACCGCCGTGCCGCTCGCGTTCCCGTCCGACTGCAACGTGATCGTGGGTCAGTCGCATTTCATCAAGACCGTCGAGGACCTGTACGAGATCGTCGTCGGCACCGTGCCGCAGGCCACCTTCGGGGTGGCGTTCTGCGAGGCGTCGGGGCCGTGCCTGATCCGGCGCGACGGCAACGATCCCGCGCTGGTCGCGGTGGCGGTCGAGCAGGCGCAGGCCATCGCCGCCGGGCACACGTTCGTGCTCGTGCTGCGCGGCGCGTATCCGATCAACGTGCTGCCCGCGATCAAGGCGTGCCCCGAGGTGTGTCGCGTGTTCTGCGCCACCGCCAACCCGGTGCAGGTGCTGGTCGCCTCGACCGAGCAGGGTCGTGGCGTGGTCGGGGTGGTGGACGGTTCGTCCCCCAAGGGCGTCGAGGACGAGGCGGCCGCCGAGACGCGACGCAAGTTCCTGCGCACGATCGGCTACAAGCGGTGAGCCGATGACCGCGACGAAGACCCCGCGACTGCGCTTCGGCACCTCGGGCATCCCGAAGTCGAGCGCCAAGCCCGGCACCGTGCACGGCATCCGCCGCGCGCGCGAGTTGGGGTTGGATCATCTCGAGATGGCGTGGGTCAACGGCGTGCGCATGTCCGACGAGTCGGCCGACGCGATCCGCGAGGCCGCGCGCGAGCACGACGTCTCGCTCACCGCGCACGCGCCGTACTACGTGAACCTGTGCGGTGCCGACGACGTGGTCGAGCGCAGTCACGCGCGCCTGTCCGAATGCGCGCGGCTCGGGACGCGTTGTGGCGCGGAGTCGTTCTGCTTCCACGCGGGTTTCTACGGCACGCTCGGTCACGAGGAGGCGAATCGTCGCGTGCAGGCCGGGCTCGAAGTGCTGACGAGCCGCGCGCGCGAGGCCGGGCACACGATCGACATCCGCACGGAACTCACGGGCAAGGCCACGCAGGTGGGCTCGCTCGAGGAGGTGCTGGCGTGGAGCGCGGCGGTGCCCGGCGTGGCCCCGTGCATCGACTTCTCGCATCGCTACGCGCGCGACCTCGGGGCGCACAACACCTACGACGAGTTCGTCGCCACGCTCACGGCGATCGAACGCGCGCTCGGACGTCCCGCGCTCGAGCGCCTGCACATCCACATCTCGGGCATCCAGTACGGCCCCAAGGGTGAACGCAAGCACGAGCCGTTGCTCGAGACCGCGTTCGCCTGGCGCGAGCTGCTGCGCGCGCTCAAGGACCGGCGCGTCGGGGGCTGGGTGGTGAGCGAGAGCCCGTGCATGGAGGACGACGCGCTGCTGTTGCAGAGGACCTATCACGAACTCTGACCCCGGGGAGCCCCGCGGCATGCTGCAGAACCACACGTTCGAGAACGTCGGACCGTTCGGCAACAACGTCTACGTCATCCACGATCCCGTCAGCCGCGAGGCGGCCGTCGTGGACGTGGGCTTCGAGCCGCAGACGGTGATCGCCTGGATCCGCGCGCAGGGGCTCACCGTGCGCTGGCTGCTCGCGACCCACGCGCACTACGACCACGTCGCGTCCATGCACGCCATGCAGCAGGCGTTCCCGGTGCCGTTCGCGCTGCACCCGGCGGATCGCCCGTTGCTCGACAACGTGGCGCTGCAGGGCTCCATGTTCGGCCTGCCGCCGGTGCCCGTGCCCGAAGTGGGGTTGTCGCTCGAGCCCGGACAGCGCATCCCGCTCGGGGCCGAATCGCTCGAGGTGCTGTTCACGCCGGGCCACGCGCCGGGGCACGTGACGTTCCGCCACGGGGACACGCTCTGGTCGGGCGACGTGCTGTTCGCGGGCTCGGTCGGGCGCACCGACCTGCCCGGCGGGTCGTGGGACGTGCTCGAACGCACGATCCGCGAGACGCTGTTCCCGCTCGGGGACGCGCTGCGCGTCCTGCCCGGTCACGGGCCCGCCACCACGCTGGGCCACGAGCGGCGCACCAATCCGTTCGTCGGCGACGCCGCGAGGACGCGATGACCCGGGGGCACGGCGACTGGACGGCGGACCTGCGGCTCGACCCCGAGGCGTTCGTGGCGCCGGGCGCGACCGTGGTGGGCGCGGTCACGCTGGGCGCGCGTGCGAGCGTGTGGTTCGGCACCGTGGTGCGCGGCGACACGGCGCCCATCACGATCGGCGCCGACACGAACCTGCAGGACCTCACCCTCGTGCACGTGGACGCCGACGCGCCGACCGTGGTGGGCGACCGCGTCACGGTGGGGCACCGCGCCATCATCCACGGCTGCACGATCGGCGACGACTGCCTCATCGGCATGGGCGCGATCGTGCTGTCGCACGCGGTCATCGGGGCCGGCTCGCTCATCGGCGCGGGCGCCCTCGTCAAGGAGGGACAGGTCATCCCGCCGGGCTCGCTCGCGCTGGGTTCGCCGGCGCGCGTGATCGGCCCCGTCAGCGACGCACATCGCGAGGCCATCCGCGTCGGCGCGATCCACTACGCCGAACTCGCGCACTCGTACCGCTCGCGCGGCTTCGCGCGACCGTTCCCGCCACGGGATCACGCGCCGGGCATCACGCCTTACGACGCGGGGCCCATGACGTACGCCGAATGGGGGCGTCTGTTGGGCACGCTCGCGGAGGGGCCCGAGGTCGTGGCCGAACGGCTGGCCGCTGCGCCCGCGCATCTGACGCATCGGCCCGCGACCGGTCGCTGGAACGCGCTCGAGGTGCTGGGGCATCTGCGCGACGCCGACCGCGACGTGTATCTGCCGCGACTGGAACTCGTGCTCACGCAGCACGAGCCCGCGGTGCCGGACGTCGATCTCGAGCGCGCCGACCTTGTCACCTCGTACGATGGACTCGACCCGGCGGCGGTGCTGACCGAGTGGCGGGCACAGCGCGCGGGGTTGCTCGCGCGGCTCGCACCGCTCGGCCGCACCGAATGGGCGCGGCTCGGGATCCACTCGCGGCGCGGCGCGTTCCCGCTCGCCGACATGGTGCGCGGCTGGGTCGAGCACGATCTGTCGCATCGCCGGCAGTTGGCACTGGCGCTGGGGCTCGAGCCATGAGCGCGCCCGTCGCGGTGCGACCGGTACCGCTCACCGCGCTCGCCACGCGCCTGCTCGCGGGCGCCGTCGCGCTCGGCGTGCGGCTCGTGGACGGACCCGCACCCGCAGGAACGCCCGTCACGTTCGTCGTCGGTGAGTCCGATGCGGTGCTCGACCTGACGCACCTCGTCCGCACGCACGGCGCGGCGCACTGCCGCGTGCTCGTGCTGTCGCGACTCGGCGCGCACCCGGACGCGAGCGTGCCGTCGCTGCAGGCGCTGTGGCGGCTCGAGGAGACGGCGCGAGGGACCGGGGCGCCCACGCTCACGCTGCGCACCGCGCCCGTGGTGGGTGAGGGCTCGCCGCTCTGGGCGATGCTGCGCACGCGGCCCGCGCTGCCCGGCGGCGGACGGCGTCTGGTCGACCCGGTGCACGAGCGCGATGTGATCGCGACGCTCGCGCACGCGCTCACCACCGCCACGTGGCCCGCGGGTGAGGGCTGGTACGAACTGGCCGGGCCCGAACGCTTCGCGTGGTCGGAACTCGCCGAGCACGCGGTGCGCGGTCCCGCGCCGCAGGCGGTGCCCGCGTGGGAGCCGTCGCTCGAGGAGATCGGCGCGCACCGTCTGGCCGAGTCCGAGCCGTGGCTCACCGACTTCGCGATCGCACCCACGCGGCTCGCCACGTGGGCCAGCGCGGGGGTGGCATGACCGCCGCCCGCCGTCGCGCGCCGAACCCCGCGAAGCGGACCCGTCGCGCCGCCTCGTCCCCGAGCCGTGCGCGCACGGGCGAGCACGCCGCCGCGCAGCGGTCGCCGCGTCCCGTCGGTGTGGCCATCATCACCGTGAGCGACACGCGCCGGGGCGCCGACGACACGAGCGGGGCGACCGCCGAGCGCATGCTGCTGCGCGCCGGCTGCGCGGTGGCCTCGCGCGCCTGGGTGCGGGACGAGGTGGCCGCCATCCGCCGTGCCCTGCGCGCCGCACTGGCGCGGCCCGAGGTGGACGCGGTCGTGCTCACCGGGGGCACCGGCGTGGCCCCGCGCGACGTCACGCCCGAGGCGGTGGAACCCCTGCTCGAGCGGCCCCTGCCGGGCTTCGGCGAGCGCTTCCGCGCCCTGTCGTGGGACACCGTGGGCACCGCGGCCTGGCTGTCGCGGGCCGGGGCCGGGGTCGCGCGCGGGCGGCTCGTCGTTTACCTTCCCGGTTCCGTCGGGGCCGTGCAGCAGGCCCTCGACTCACTGCTCATCCCGGAGCTCGTGCACGTCGTGCGCCTGCTCGGCCGGTTCTGACGCCCGGACGCCACGCGTCACCCGATTCCCAAGGAGCGACGATGTCCATCCGCCCCGACCACTGGATCCGCAAGATGTGCAGGGAACACGGCATGATCGAGCCGTACGAGGAGAAGCAGGTCCGTCAGGGCGTGATCTCCTACGGCGTGTCGAGCTACGGCTACGACATCCGCGTCGCGGACGAGTTCAAGATCTTCACCAACGTCATGAGCACGGTGGTCGACCCCAAGGCGATCGATCCCTCGACGATGGTCGATTTCAAGGGCGACGTCTGCATCGTGCCGCCCAACTCGTTCGCGCTGGCGCGCACGGTCGAGTACTTCCGCATCCCGCGCGACGTGCTCACGATCACCATGGGCAAGTCCACGTACGCCCGCTGCGGCATCATCACCAACGTCACGCCGTTCGAGCCCGAGTGGGAGGGCTACGTGACGCTCGAGATCAGCAACACCACGCCGCTGCCCGCCAAGATCTACGCCAACGAGGGCATCGCGCAGGTCGTGTTCTTCCAGGCCGACGACGTGTGCGAGGTCTCGTACAAGGACAAGGCCGGCAAGTACCAGGGCCAGAGCGGCATCACGCTGCCGCGCCTCTAGCGTCCGTGGGGCCGCGGGAGGGGTCCTCCTGCGGCTCACCGTCGTCCGGCCCGGGGGTTGCGGGCCGGGACGCGCGCCGCTACTCTCGACCCACGTCCTCGGCCATGGTGGGCCGGGGTCCGCACCGCACGGGGATCCCTCGATGATCAAGGAACTCGCGACCGGTCTCGGCGTCACGCTCGAGAACCTTTTCAAGAAGCCGTTCACCGTCCAGTACCCGGACGAGAAGCTCGAGATGTTCCCGCGCTTCCGTGGCCGCCACATCCTGGCCCGGCACGAGGACGGTCTCGAGCGCTGCGTCGGCTGCGAGCTGTGCGCCGTGGCCTGCCCGGCGGACGCGATCTTCGTGAAGGCCGCCGAGAACGACCCGGCCGCCCCGGTCTCGCACGGCGAGCGGTACGCCGAGCGCTACGAGATCAACATGCTGCGCTGCATCTTCTGCGGCATGTGCGAGGAGGCCTGCCCCGAGGACGCCATCTGGCTCGAGAAGGACTACGAGCTCTCGGACTACCACCGCGACGCCTTCATCTACACGAAGGCCGAGATGGTCGTCCCCATGGAGCAGTCGGGCTACCTGCCCACGCGCTGACGCCCCACGCGCCCTGTCGTCACGAGCGGCGGCCGACCCCGACGGGTCGGCCGCCGCTCACGTTCGGGGCCGGGATCAGCGCCCCGCGGGCAGGTCGGCCACCTGCGCGAGGATCCGGTCGGCCAGCCGCGGCCACGCCCACGGCGCGGCGCTCGCGGGTCCGGCGGCGGCCAGACGCTCGCGCAGGGCCGCATCGGTGAGCACGCGGCGCAGCGCGCGCCGCAGGAACCACGGATGCCGCCAGGTGACGAGCGCGTTGACCTCGTGCTCGGCGAAGTCGGTCGTGCCGCTGCGCGTGCACACGAGCGCACAGCCGCTCGCGAGCGACTCGAGCGCGGTGTTGCACCAGCCGGCCTTCTTCTCGGCGGCCACGAACACGTGGCTCGACTGGTAGAGCTGGACGAGCTCGTCCTGCGTCGGATCGATGACGAAGCGCGCCCCCGGTGGCAGGGGGGCCCCGTCGCGCGGGTCCTGCCGGTTGGTCGCGGGATCGAGCGCATCGAACAGCACCGTCTCGAATGCGGGCACGCGTCCCACGAGTCCGGCGAGCGCGCGCAGCACCAGATCGGTGCCCTTCTTGGCGCGTGAGCGCCGCCCGTTCACGAGCACGCGCAGCGGCGTCGCGGCGCGCTGGGACGGGTCGGGATGGAAGCGATCGGGACGGATGCCGCCGACGCCATCGAGCACGGGGCGGCTCGTGCGTGCCATGAGCTCGCGCTGGAGCGGGCCCGAGTTGGCCATGAGCGTGACCGCCGGATCGTCGAACGCGAGCGCCAGCCCCGGGTCACCCTCGAGCACGCAGTAGTACACGTGCCGTCCCGAACGGTGGGCGCGGAACGCGGCGAACGAACGGCTGTCGCCGCAGATGGCGAGCTCGCTCGTGTCACGGGCCGCCTCGTCGGTGCGACAGGTCGCACCCGCGAACGGCAACCACGCCGGCGCATCACCCGCGGGGTGGTACAGGGTCACGGCGTGGCCGCGCGCCACCCACTCGTTGCCGAGCTCGAGGTAGCGCCGCACGCCGCCGAACACGCCCACGTGGGGCAGGAAGAGAGCGATCCGCATCGTGGCCGCACGCTAGCAGAGCGCCCGTGCTCGCTCCACCGGTGTTCCACAACGGGACGCCCGGCCGTTCCCGTCTGGAACGCGGCGCCGTCACGGAACGGAACGCCGCGCGCGGACGAGCGCAGGACGCCCGCGAATTCGTTGGGAAAACCCCGCTCGCTGAGCCCTTCGACGGATGGCACGCCGGGTGCAATGCAGAGAGACGTCCGCAACGAACATCCCGCGGTCACCGACGCTCGTCGGGGCCGCTGTTCCCAGAGCCGGGCTCCCCGGCGGAGGTGCTTCCCATGGGTAAGGTCATCGGTATCGATCTCGGCACGACCAACTCGTGCGTCTCGGTGATGGAGGGCGGCGAGCCCAAGGTCATCGCCAACGTCGAGGGTCAGCGCACCACGCCGTCCGTCGTCGCGTTCGCCAAGAACGGCGAGCGTCTCGTGGGTCTGGTCGCGCGCCGTCAGGCGGTCACGAACCCCACCAACACGCTGTACTCGATCAAGCGCTTCATGGGCCGTCGCCACGACGAGGTCGGCGGCGAGCAGAAGCTGGTGCCCTACGAGGTCGTCGCGGGCCCGAACGGCGACGTGCGCGTCAAGGCGAGTGGTGGCGAGTACTCGCCGCCCGAGATCTCGGCCATGATCCTGCAGAAGATGAAGGCCACCGCCGAGGAGTACCTGGGCGAGAAGGTGACCGAGGCGGTCATCACGGTGCCGGCGTACTTCAACGACAGCCAGCGCCAGGCCACCAAGGACGCCGGCCGCATCGCCGGGCTCGACGTGAAGCGCATCGTCAACGAGCCCACCGCGGCCGCACTCGCGTACGGTCTCGACAAGAAGAAGGACGAGAAGGTCGCGGTGTTCGACCTGGGCGGCGGCACGTTCGACATCTCGATCCTCGAGATCGGCGACGGCGTGTTCGAGGTGCGCTCGACCAACGGTGACACGCACCTGGGCGGCGACGACTTCGACCAGATGATCATCGATTGGCTCGCGGCCGAGTTCCAGAAGCAGGAGGGCATCGACCTGCGCCGCGACCCCATGGCGCTGCAGCGGCTCAAGGAGGCCGCCGAGAAGGCCAAGTGCGAGCTGTCGGGCACGATGTCGACCGACGTCAACCTGCCGTTCATCACGGCCGACCAGAACGGCCCCAAGCACCTCAACGTCTCGCTCACGCGCGCCAAGCTCGAGCAGATCGTGGCGCCGCTCATCGAGCGTTGCCGCGGCCCGGTGCTGCAGGCGCTCAAGGACGCGGGCCTGACGCCGGCGCAGATCGACGAGGTCGTGCTCGTCGGCGGTTCGACGCGCATGCCGCGCGTGCAGGAGCTGGTCAAGGAGATCTTCGGCAAGGAGCCGCACAAGGGCGTCAACCCGGACGAGGTCGTCGCCATCGGCGCGGCCATCCAGGGCGCCGTGCTCGCCGGTGACGTCAAGGACGTCGTGCTGCTCGACGTCACGCCGCTGTCGCTCGGCATCGAGACGCTGGGCGGGGTCATGACCACGCTCATCACGCGCAACACGACCATTCCGACCCGCAAGAGCGAGACGTTCTCCACCGCGGCCGACATGCAGCCGTCGGTCGAGGTGCACGTCCTGCAGGGCGAGCGCTCCATGGCCGGTGGCAACAAGAGCCTGGGTCGCTTCCACCTCGACGGCATCCGGCCGGCGCCGCGTGGCACGCCCAAGATCGAGGTCACGTTCGACATCGACGCCAACGGCATCCTGCACGTGTCGGCGCGCGATCAGGACACGGGCAAGGAGCAGAGCATCCGCATCGAGGCGTCGAGCGGTCTCAAGGAGGACGAGATCAAGCGCATGGTGGACGACGCCACGTCGCACGCCGACGAGGACGCCGCGCGCCGCGCCCTGGCCGAGGCCCGCAACGCGGCCGATGCCAAGGCCTACGAGGTCGAGAAGGGCATCACCGACCACGGTGAGAAGCTGGCGGAAGCCGACAAGACGGCGCTGCAGGAGCGCATCCAGGCCACGCGTGAGGCGGCCAAGTCCGAGGACGTGAAGACGATCGAGGCGGCCACGGACGAACTCGCCAAGCTGTGGATGGCCACGGCGCAGAAGCTCTACCAGCAGACGCCGCCGCCGGCCGCGGGCGAGACGCCCACGGGTGAGGCCACGGATGCGAACGCTTCGTCCAAGTCCAAGAAGCCGGGCGACGGCGCGGTGGACGCGGACTTCGAGGTCATGAACTGACCTCGAAGCGGTGATTCGGAAGACCCCGACCCCGGTGGGCGACCCGCTCACCGGGGTCGGTCGTTGCTGCACCCCGGGGCCGGGTTCGGCTACAGTCCCGCGGTCATGACGCCTTCCCCCGGACCCCTCGCGATCGCGCAAGCCTGCGCCGGTGCGCTCTATGCCGTCGGCCAGACGGGGCTGCTCGCTTACGCCTCGCACCGCTGGGCGCTGCTGGGGGCCCCGTTGCGCGTGCCGACCGCGCCGCCGGTGTGGTGGGCGGCGGGGGACGAACCGCACGTGCTCGTGCAGCTGCCCGTGCGCGACGAACCGGCGGTGGTGGCGCGCCTCGTCGAGGCGGTCGCCGCGCTCGACTGGCCGCGCGAGCGACTCGTCGTGCAACTGCTCGACGACTCCGGTCCCGAGGCCGCCGCGTTGGGCGAGCGCGCCGTCGCGGCGGCCGCATCCCGCGGGCTGCGCATCACCCAGATGCGCCGCGGGCACCGGCACGGCTTCAAGGCCGGTGCGCTGGCGCACGGCCTCGCGCACGACGACGCGCCGTTCGTGGCGGTGTTCGATGCCGACTTCGTGCCCGCGCCCGACTTCCTGCGCCGACTGCTGCCGCACTTCGCCGATGCGCGCGTGGGGCTCGTGCAGGCGCGCTGGGGCCATCTGAATCGCGACGCGAGCCTGCTCACGCGCGCGCAGGCGGTGCTGCTCGATGCGCACCTGCTGGTCGAGCACGTCGCGCGACAGGAGGCGGGGCGGTTCTTCAACTTCAACGGCACCGCCGGGGTCTGGCGGCGCGCCTGCATCGAGGCGGCCGGGGGCTGGGCGCACGACACGCTCACCGAGGATCTGGACCTGAGTTACCGCGCGCAGTTGGCGCACTGGCGGTTCGTGTACGACCCGTCGGTGGTGGTGCCCTCCGAACTGCCCGCCGACATGCGCGCGTTCCGCATGCAGCAGCACCGCTGGGTGAAGGGGGCGCTGCAGACCGCGCGCAAGCTGCTCGCCACGGTGTGGGCGGCGCCGCTGCCGCTCGCCACCCGGCTCGAGGCGACGGTGCACCTGACCGCGAACCTCGTGTATCCGTCGCTCATCGCGCTCGTGCTGCTCATGGCACCGGTGCTCGCGGGGCCGACGCGCTGGCCCGAGCCGTGGGTGCTCGCCTCGCAGGTGCTGTTGTTCGCGGTGGGCACGCTCCCCGTGATCCTGTTCCTGGGCCTCGGCCAGTGGCGGGCCGGGCGGCGCGGCGTGCGTCTGGTCGCCGACGTCGGTCTGGCACTGCTGTTGTGCGGCGGGCTCGCGTGGTGGCTGACGCGCGCGGTCGTCGAGGGGCTCGTGGGGGCGACGGGCGAGTTCGTGCGCACGCCCAAGTCGGGCGGTCAGCGCGGCGTGCTCGCCGGCCGTGCGGTCCCCGGTCGTCTCGAACTGCTGGGGGCGGTGCTGTGCCTGGCGCTCGCGGCCCTGGCGCTGCACCTGACCCGTCCCGAGGCGACGCCGTTCCTGCTGGCGTTCGCCGCGGGCTCGTTGTGGGTGGGCCTGGGCGTGCGCCGCACGCCCGACGCCTGATGCGCGAAGCGCCCGATCCGTGGGGACCGGGCGCTCCTTGACGTCGCGTGCGGTGTGGGGGACTAGAGCCGCACGATCTTCTTGCTGCGCTTGCCCGCGAGCGCGTTGCGCGTGTCCACGACGCCCTTCGACCAGCGCAGGAGCGCCGAGTAGTCCACGTTCTTGTGGGCGGTCGCGATCACGACGCAGTCGAAGCGCTTGAGCTGTGCGGCGGTGAACGGCACGCTCTTGAGCACGCCGCCGCCGAAGCGGATGCTGGGCACGTACGGGTCGGTGTACTCGATCCGGGCGCCGCGCTCGCGCAGCTTCTCCATGATGTCGAGCGACGGGCTCTCGCGCACGTCATCGATGTCGGCCTTGTAGGCCACGCCCAGCACGAGCAGGCGCGAGCCGCGCACCGACTTGCCCTGCTGGTTCAGGGCCTCGCCGACGAGGTCCACGACGTGGTCGGGCATGTGGCCGTTGACGTGACCGGCCAGCTCGATGAAGCGCGCCTCGAAGCCGCTCGCACGCGCCTTCCACGACAGGTAGAACGGGTCGATCGGGATGCAGTGACCGCCCAGGCCGGGACCGGGGTAGAAGGGCATGAACCCGAACGGCTTGGTCGCGGCCGCGCGGATGACCTCCCAGACGTCGATCTTGAGCCGCGAGCACATGAGCGCGAGCTCGTTGACGAGCCCGATGTTCACGCTGCGGAACGTGTTCTCGAGCAGCTTCACCATCTCGGCGACCTGCGTCGAGGACACCGGCACGACGTTCTCGAGGCGCTGGCGGTAGAGCTGCACGGCCGCCCGGGTGCAGGCCTCGGTCACGCCGCCCACGACCTTGGGGATGTTGCGCGTGTTGAACTGCGGGTTGCCCGGATCCACGCGCTCGGGCGAGAAGGCGAGGAAGAAGTCCTTGCCCACCTGCAGGCCCGATTCGGCCAGCATCGGCAGCACGAGCTCGTCGGTGGTGCCGGGGTAGGTCGTGCTCTCGAGGATCACGAGCTGACCGCGGTGCAGGTGCCGCGCGACCTCGGTCGCGGCGGCCACGATGTACGAGACGTCGGGGTCGCGCTGCTTGCTCAGGGGCGTCGGCACGCAGATGTTGACCGTGTCGCACTTCTTCAGGATCGAGAAGTCGGTCGTCGCGAAGAAGCGCTTCTGCTTCACGAGCGTGCGCACGTCGGCGGTCGGCACGTCCTGGATGTAGGAGCGACCGGCGTTCAACTGGGCGACGCGCTTGGCATCGATGTCGATGCCGTGGACTTCGAAGCCCGCCTGGGCGAGTTCGACCGCGAGCGGCAGACCGACGTAGCCCAGGCCGATCACGGCGAGGCGGGCGGTGCGCTTCTCGATGCGGGTTTCGAGCGTCTGGGCGGGGGACTTGGCGCGGGAGCTCTTGCGGGGCTTGGGCATAAGGCCGTGACGGTAACAAGGCGTCGCGCGCAGCGTCAACGCGGCCCGGCCCCGTCGGGGCGTGTGCGCGGCAGCCTCGGGTCGAGCACGCGGGCACCGGTACCGACGGTGTCCGCGTCGCGCGGGAGTGAACATCGTGCAGGCCCGTGCGGTGTGGGGGCGTTGCGGTTCGCCGACACGGAACCGCAGGGGACACGAACGTCCAGCGTCCGTCCGATTCCCCTTGCGCGACGCGTCCGACCTTCGGGAACCTTATGGAGCGAGGTCACCTGTCCTCCGCCGTGCGCTGCTTCCCGAGCCCTCGGGTGACGACCCGGACGTGCCGTCGTCGCTCTTGGATCCCCCGCGGAACGCATCACGCCTGGGATGGGGCCTCCAATCCTTCCTCCGGCCGCGTGAGTCCGCCGCGCCGCGTACCGCGGTCCCGTGGTTTCCGGTAGTTTCCCGGCATGACCGCTCGCACTCCCACCGACCTGCTCGTGCGCTACCGCGTGGACGACGTCGTCCACCATGGACTCGATCGTGGCGACCATCTCGAGCGCTGGACCGCCGCGCCCTGGGACGGTGGCCGTCCGTCCGGACACGCCGACCCCGCCGAGCTCGCGCGACTCGCGCCGTGCCGACCGGGCAAGATCGTCTGCATCGGGCTCAACTACGTCGAGCACGTGAAGGAGAGTCTCACCGTGGCGCCGGGCGCGACCGCGCCGCCGGCCGAGCCGTTGTTCTTCTACAAGCCCGGCACCGCGGTGCTCGATCCCGGCGGGGCGATCGTGAAGCCGGCCGGTCTCGAGCGCCTCGATCCCGAGGGCGAGATGGCGCTCGTCATCGGCCGCACCGCGCGGCGCGTGTCGGAGGACGAGGCGCTCGCGCACGTCGCGGGGGTGACCGCGTTCAACGACGTCAGCGCGCGCGACTGGCAGAAGAAGGACGGGCAGTGGGCGCGCGCCAAGGGGCACGACACGTTCGCGCCGTTCGGCCCGTGCATCGCGCTCGGCCTGGACCCGCGCGACCTGGGCCTCGAACTCGCGGTCAACGGCGTCGTGCGGCAGCGTGCGCGCACGTCGCAGCTGCACTTCGGCCCCGCGTTCCTCGTGAGCTGGTTGTCGCGCTTCATCACGCTCGAACCCGGCGACGTCATCGCCACGGGCACGCCGGCCGGCATCGCGCCGATCGAGCCCGGCGATTCGGTCGCGGTCACGGTCGAGGGCGTGGGCACGCTCGTGAACACGGTGGTCGCGGGGCTCGCGTGAGCGACGCGCGTCTGTTCGTCAACGCGCGCCCGTGGTCGGGCGTGCCGCTCGCGGCCGACGCGGTGCTCGTGCGCGACGGTCGGATCGCGGCGATCGGTCGCGGACAGGACCTGCGCGCGCAGGCTCCCGACGCGCACGTCCTGGACGCGGCCGGCGGCACGCTCACGCCCGGTCTGACCGATGCGCACCTGCACCTGACGCCGTGGGCGCGCGCGCGCAGGCAGCCCGACCTGCACGGGGCGACGAGCCGACGCGAGGCGCTGGCGCGCCTCGAGGCGGCGCTGGCGGCGTCGCCCCATGACGACGCCCCGCTCGTGGGTCGGGGCTGGGACGAGAGCGAGTGGGAGGCGTCACCGGATCGCGCCGCGCTCGATCGGCTCGCGCCGACGCGCCCGGTGATCCTGCATCGTCACGACTTCCACGCGCTCTGGGTGAACTCGGCCGCGCTCGCGGCGGTCGGCGTCACGCGCGCCACGCCGGATCCCGAGGGCGGGCGATTCGAGCGCGATGCGGCGGGGGAACCCACCGGGCTCGTGCGCGAGCACGCGGTGGCGGTGTTCGCCGAACTCGAGGATCGGGCCGCCCCGAGACTCGACGACGCGCTCCTCGACGAGGCGGCGAGCGCGCTGCACGCCGCCGGGGTCACCGCGGTGCACGACTACCAGCGCAACCACGACGACTGGCGACGCATGCGCGCGCTCGCCTCGCGCGGTCGCCTGCGCGTGCTGCAGATGATCGGCCCCGAGCAGTTGCGTGACGCCCGGGGCCTCGGGCTCGCCGCCGGTGCGGGCGACGCGTGGTTCCGCACCGGCTCGCTCAAGTTGTTCGCCGACGGCACGCTGGGTTCGCGCACCGCTGCGATGCTCGCGCCCTACGACGACGCGCCCACGACGGGCATGGCCCTGCTGTCGCGCGACGAGCTGTGCGCGGCGGTGGGTGAGGCGGCGGCCGCCGGATTCTCGGTGACGATCCACGCCATCGGCGATGCCGCGGTGCGCCACGCGCTCGATGCGATCGAGGCGCACCACGCGCGCCTCGCCCGTCTGCCGCTGCCGCCGCGCATCGAGCACGTGCAGCTGCTCGATCCGGCCGATCGGCCGCGCTTCGCCGCGCTCGGCGTGGTTGCGAGCATGCAGCCGCAGCACATGGTGAGCGATGCGATCGTCGCACGGCGCGCCTGGGGCGCACGCTGTGCGCACGCGTACCCGTGGCGTGCACTGCAGTGGGACGGCGTGACGCTCGCGTTCGGGTCCGATGCGCCCGTCGAACCGCCGACGCCCGCGCTCGGGCTCTCGGCTGCGGTGGCGCGGCGTGGCACCGATGGCACGCCGTTCGAGCCCGCGCAGGCGCTCACGCTCGATGAGGCCCTGATGGCCTACACGAGCGGCGCGGCCGCGACCGCGGGGGGACTGTTCGGTGCGGGCACGCTCACCGTGGGGGCCGATGCCGATCTCGTGGTCTGGGATCACGACCTGCACGCGCTGAGCCCCGAGCGACTGGCGGCCGCCCGGCCGTGGGTCACCACGCTCGCAGGGAAAATCGTGTATCAATCCCCGGAGCGCCCACGCGATCCCCGCGGGGCCCACGGAGCCCGTCCGGTGACGGACGGTCGAATCGCGTCATGAGCGTGGACTGGAAGGACGAGAGCGACGGTCGCTTGGTCGAGCGCACGCAGGCGGGGGAGAACCGCGCCTTCGACGAGCTCGTCCGGCGCTACCGTGACCGGGTCTTCCGGCTGTGCGTCAAGATCCTGCGGCACGAGGACGACGCCGCGGAGGCGCTGCAGGACGCGTTCCTGTCGGCCTATCGCGCGCTCCCCAAGTTCAAGGCCGAGTCCACGTTCTCGACCTGGCTCTACCGCATCGCGACCAACGCCAGCCTCATGAAGCTGCGGCGTCGGCGCGCGGGGCACGTCTCGTACGAGCAGTCGCAGAGCGGCGAGGCCGACGGTGAGCCGCTCGCGATCCCGGACTGGTCGGCGTTGCCGCTCGAGCAGGTGCTCGACGCCGAGACGCGCGAGGTGCTGGGGCGCGAGATCGATCGCCTGCCCGCCAACGAGCGCGAGGTGTTCGTGCTGCGCGACGTCATGGAGGAGTCGAACGCCGACGTCGCGCAGGAACTCGGGCTCACCGTGGCGGCGGTCAAGTCACGCCTGCACCGCGCCCGGCTGCACCTGCGCGATGCCATGAACCGTCACTTCCGCGAGCGCACCCCGCGCACGCGCGACGGCGTCTGACGCGTCAGCGCGTCGCCACCCACGCGAACAAGCCGATCGCCAGCGCCACGCGGTAGACGGCGAACACGCCGAACCCGGTGCGACGCAGCACCGCCAGCATGAGGCGGATCGCGAGGAAGCTCGAGACCGCGGCGCTCGCCACGCCGATGAGCAGCGTGCTCATGGGCATCGCCGCGAGCAGGTCGCGTGACTTGAGCAAGCCCGTGTACAACACCGCGGCGAGCGTGATCGGCATGGACAGCATGAACGAGAACCGCGCCGCGCCCAGACGCGAGAGTCCGCCGAGGCGGCCCGCGGTCATGGTGACGCCCGAGCGCGACACGCCCGGGATGAGCGCCAGCGCCTGCGAGAAGCCCACCAACAGTGCCGTGCCCCACGTCGGAGCGGGCGCGGCCTCCGGGTCCGTGGTCGTGGCGGTCGCGGCGACCGCCTGCTCACGACGACGCGCGCGCGCATCCACCCACCACAGCAGCACGCCGAACACGAGCAGCGTCGAGGCCTGCAGCGGCACCGAACGCAGCTTCTCCTCGAGTTCCCCGAGCACCTTGCCGGCGACGAGCCCCGGGATGGTCGCGACCACGAGCATGCCGAACAACTGGCGCGCGGACTCCCGCTGCGGTCCCTGCGGTCCGGTGAGCCCCTTGAGCAGCGCCAGCCAATCGCCCAGGAACGCCACCACCAGTGCGAGGAGGGTCCCCGCGTGCATCGCGACGTCGTAGGCCACCCCGGCGTACGGCCACCCGAGCAGGGTGGGCACCAGATACAGGTGCGCACTGCTCGAGATGGGCAGGAGCTCGGTGAGGCCCTGCACCAGGCCCAGCACGACGGCCTGCAGCGGCGACAACACGGGTTCGACCAACAGGATGGGGACCATGAGAAGGGACGTTATCACGCCGCCCGCGACGTTCCCAAGCCCCACTCGCTGCAGCCCGGAAGGCTCATGCCCGCGCGCCTCGCCACAGGGCCGGGAACGCCCGGAACGCGGCGAGGCGATCGCGGCGCCACAGGGTCGAGACGAGCTCGAGGCCCAGCCAGCCGCCATAGGCCCAGCACATGACGCCACGCGAACCCGGCACCACGAACTGCACCGCCCAGAACACCAGCAACCCCAGGGCTTCGTAGGCCTGGAAGTTGAAGTTGGCGAGCAGCACGGTCCCGAGCGCGCCCTGCAGCAGCGTGAGCAGCACCTCGGTGCGGTGCTCGCCCAGCGGGATCGCGGCCGGATGGCCCAGCGAGACCGAGTACACGACCGGGATCATCGCGGCGAGCACCGTCCACTGGTTGATGTTCGATGAGGCCATGTTCATGAGCGCGAGGCCCGCCTTGCCGCGGCTGCGCGCCCAGTACGACGTGGTCACGAACTCGGGGAACTCGGACAGGAACGGTGCGACCCACTGCACGAACACGAACTGCGACACGCCGAGCATGGACGCCACGCCGATCATGCTCTGCACGAACGGGTGCACGCTGAAGTACAGCATCGCGCCGCCGACCACGAACAGCGCCACGGTGGCCACGAGGCGCGGCCCGGGCGCGAACCCCAGCACGGTGCGGGGCACCACGCCGGCGTCCTCGGCCTCCTCGTGCTCCTTGGGCGGGATGCGGTTGAGCACCCACAGATAGGTGGCGTAGATCGCGAGCAGCACGCCCGCGTCGATCAGGTCGAGCGTGCCCTTGGACACGATGAACGCGAAGTAGAGCAGCGCGGGGGTGAGGCCCACGATCTCGACGGCGTGTTCGCGATCGAGCGTGATCGGACGCCAGAAGCCCTGCTCGCCGCGGGCGCGTCGCGCGAGCGCGCACACGACCCAGATCATCGGCCAACCGAGTCCGGTGAGCAGCCGCAGCGCGCCGGTGAAGTTGGCGGTCATGAGCGGCACGTCCCGATGCCACGCGATCACCGCCTCGACCGCGAACTCCGGCAGCACCTGGATCCACGCGAGCAGCGCCAGCGCGAGGCCCTGCGAGATGTAGAACTGCGCGCACTCGGCGCCCCACGCGACCACGAACGACGACAGCAGGATGGTGGGGAAGGTCCACAGCGCGGACAGCGCGGTGCGGCGCAACTCGTCGGGCGGCAGCTCGGCTCCGGTCATGAGTCCCTTCAAGGTCCGGGTGCGGGGGGCTTGCTCGTGCGTGGCGTGCGCCGATAGTGTCGGCCGCGCCATGACGAGGTCAAGCACGCACCGCCCGCCCGCCGTCGATCCGCTCGCCCGCCGCACGCGGGCGTGGTGCACGTTCGCGGCCCACATGGCGTGCGGCGACGAGCCGCGCGCGACGGCGGCACTCGTGCAGGCGCGCGCGGCACGCGCACCCCGCCGCGAGGCCGAGGAGTGCGCGCTCATGCTGGTGCTGCACGCCGGGTTCCCGGCGGCACTCGAGGGCCTGCGCGTGCTCAACGCCGCATGGCCGGGACGTGCGCGCCGCACCCGCGAGGGCACGCCCGCGCAGTGGCGCGTTCGCGGTGAGGCGCTCTGTCGCCGGGTCTACGGTCCCGCGTACGCGAAGCTCGTGCCCGCGGTGCGCGCGCTGCACCCCGACATGGCGGTGTGGATGCAGGAGACCGGGTACGGTCGCGTGCTGTCACGGCCCGGCCTGGGTGAGGTCGAGCGCGAACTGGTGGCGGTCGCGGTGCTCGGCGCGCGCGGTTGGGAGCGGCAGCTCGTGAGCCACGTGCTCGGCGCACGGCGCCTCGGGGCGAGCCCCGCGGCGGTCGAGGCGGTGCTGGCGATCGCGGCCACCGCCGGGGACGCCCGGGCGCGGGCGGTGGTCCGCCGCACCCTGGAGCGGGCCCGCCGGGCGCTTCCCGAGCAGGCCTGAGGGCGCATCCGGCGAGTCTCCCGGGCCCGAGCCGCATCGGAAGGGGGCTGCGTTGACCCCGCCGTGTCCGGCCCTCTAGGATGACCCCTCGCATGTCCATGTCCTGTCGCCACTTCCACTTCCCGCGCGCGTGCCCGCGATGTCGTTGACCCGCCGCGCTCCCGCGGTCCGGGCCCGCGTCGCTGCGGCCACCGGCGTGGCGTTGCTGGGCGATGCGCTCACGCTCGACCTGCTCGCCAGCGGCCCCGTCTCGCGCGAGCGGCTGACGACCTCGTGGCGCGACACGGCGGCGCTCAGCGCCCTCGCGACCGCCAAGCGCGCCCCGCTCGATCCGGCGCTCGCCGCCGCGATGCTCGAGCAGCACCGCCGCCTGGGTGCGTCGTCCGCCTCGCTCGCCAACCTCGAGCGCCTCGCACGCGGCGAGGCGGTCGCGGCGGTCTCCGGGCAGCAGCCGGGGCCGCTCGGGGGGCCGCTCTACGCGCTCCACAAGACCGCCGGCACGGTGGGTCTGGCCGCCGACGTCACCCGCCGCACCGGCGTACCGTGCGTGCCGCTCTACTGGATGCACGGCGAGGACTCCGACTTCACCGAGATCCGCGGCATCACCGTGGCCGACGCGGAGCTGGCGCTGCACGACCTGTCGCTGCCCGACCACGCGCATCGCGACGGTGGGTTGGTGGGCTCGATCGCGCTCGAGTCGGTGCGCGAACTGGGCGAGGCCGCGCTCGCCTCGTGGGTGGGACTGCCCGGTCACGCCGACGTCACCGCGCTCTGGCACGGTGCGCTCGCGCGCGCGCGCGACCTCGGCGAGGCGGTGACCGCGCTGTGGCTCGCGCTGTTCGCCGAGCAGGGCCTCGTGGTCGTGGACCCGCGGCTGCCCGCGTTCCGCGCGGCCGCACGGCCGATCCTCGAGCGCTACCTGGACTCCGCCGATGCGCTGCATGCGGCCGCCCGCGCGGCCGGCGCGCGCATGGAGACGCTCACGGGCAAGCGCGCGCTGTCCGACGCCTCGCTCGATTCGTTCGTGTTCCGCATCGCCGACGACGCGAGGTTCAAGGTGAGCGCGGCCGACGCGCGCGCCGAGCGCGCGACGCTCACGCTGTCGCCGAGCGTGGCGCTGCGACCCGCGGTGCAGGACGGCGTGTTCCCCACGGTCGCCATGGCGTGCGGCCCGGGTGAGATCGCCTACCTCATGCAGTTGCGCGAGGTGTTCGAGGGCGTGGGCGTGAAGCCGGCCGCGCTCGCCGTGCGCTTCGGCGCCACCTGGCTGCCCGCGCCGGCGCTCGCGCTCGCGGACGCGTCGGGCTGCGAGCCGTGGGAACTGGTCACGCACACCGACGCCGTGCTCGCGCGCTTCGCCGAGACGCGCGTGCCGCAGGGCGTGCACGAGGCGCTCGCCAACGCGCGGCTCGCGGTGGACCAGTCCATGGCGCGGCTCGCCGACGAAGCGCGCGTGCTCGATGCCAGCCTGCCGCAGCTCATCGAATCGGCGCGCGGCAAGATGGACTTCCAGGTCTCGCGGCTCGCCGAGGGCGTGTTGGGCAAGGCGCGCGGCCGACTCGATCGCGAGCAGCCGCTGTGGCGCCGTCTGCGTTACGTGCTCCTGCCCGGCGACAAGCTGCAGGAGCGACGACTCGTCTCGCTCGAACCCGTCGCGCGGGCCGGGCGCGGGGTGATCGCGGGGCTGTGCGACGAGGCCGTCGCGCACGCCGCGCGCACCGCCGACGGCGTGCACGAGCACCACCTGCTGGAGGTGTGATGGCGCTCGACGCGTTGTGCTTCGGGGCGCATCCCGACGACGTCGAACTCACGAGCGGCGGCCTGGTCGCGCGGTTGGCGAAGCACGGTCACGCCGTGGGCATCGCCGACCTCACGCGCGGTGAGCTCGGCACGCGCGGCGACGTCGCGGTGCGCGCGGCGGAGGCGCAGGCGGCGGCGCGCCTCCTGGGTGCGCGCGTGCGCCTGAACCTGGGACTGCCCGACGGCCGCCTCGATGCGCGCGATCCCGCGCAGCTGCGCGCGGTGGTGGAGTGCCTGCGCGAGCACCGGCCCGGACTGGTGGTCGCGCCCGATCGTCACGACGAGCATCCCGATCACGTCGAGGCCTCGCGGCTCGTCGCGCGCGCCTGCTACCTGGCGGGTCTGGCGCGCTACGAGGCGCGCGGTGAGCGGTTCCGGCCGGCGCGGCTGCTGTTCGCGTTGTATCGCTCGGGGACGGCCCCGCACGTGGTCGTGGACGTGAGCGAGGTGTGGGCCGCGCGCATGGACGCCCTGCGCGCGCACGCGAGCCAGCTCGACCCCGCGGCCGGGCCCGCCACCTATCTGACCGAGTCCGGCTTCCTCGGGGCGGTCGAAGCCCGTGCGCGCGCCTGGGGCGCGCTCGCCGGGGTGTCCCACGCCGAGGGTTATCGCGTACGCGGCCCGTTCGCCGTGCACGATCCGCGCGCGCTGCTCGCGCCCGAGGGAGGTCCGCATGCCTGAGTCGCGCCGCACGAAGCCCGCGCCCACGAAGAAGAAGGCCAAGCCCAAGGCGACGGTCGTCGCCGGCAAGCCGGGCCTGCGCCGTCGTCGCAAGCTGCGCATCGGCATCAGCTGCTACGCGCACTTCGGCGGCAGCGGCGTGGTGGCCTCCGAACTCGGGCGCGAACTCGCGCGGCGCGGGCACGAGGTGCACCTCATCGCGAGCCACCTGCCGTTCCGCCTGCGCAGCTTCGAGCCCAACATGTACTTCCACGAGGCCGCGCCGGCGCACTATCCGGTGTTCGAGGACGCGCCCAGCAATCTGGCGCTCGCGACCAAGATGGTCGAGGTCGTCGAGAACTACCACCTCGACGTGCTGCACGTGCACTACGCGATGCCGTTCGCCACGAGCGCCTATCTGGCCAAGCAGATCATGCTGCCGGAGCAGCTCGGCGTGGTCACGACGCTGCACGGCACCGACATCACGGTGGTGGGGGCGGAGCCCGCGTTCTTCCGCGTGACCCAGTTCTCGATCCAGTCGAGCGACCGCATCACCGCGGTCTCGCGCTTCCTCAAGGAGCGCGCCGAGGCGGCGTTCGGGATCACCAAGCCCATCGAGGTCATCTACAACTTCGTGGACCCGCACGTGTTCGCGCCGCGCCGGGACAGCCGCATCCGCTTCGGAGGGCCCGGCACCAAGGTCCTTATGCATGCGTCCAACTTCCGCCAGGTCAAGAACATACCGGTGGTCATTCAAGTGTTCGCGGAGGTTCGCAAGAAGGTCAAGGCCAAGCTGGTCATGGTCGGCGACGGCCCCGAGAAGGCCGGCGCGGAGCAGTTGGCGCGCGAACTGGGCGTGCAGCGGGACGTGCTGTTCCTGGGCAATCAGGACCTCATGGAGGAGATGCTCTCGCTGGCCGATGTATTCCTCCTACCCAGCAGCTCCGAGAGCTTCGGTCTGGTGGCCCTCGAGGCCATGAGCGCCGAGGTGCCCGTGGTGTGCTCCAACGCGGGCGGCCTCCCGGAGGTGGTCGAGCACGGGTTCACCGGTTTCCTGCACGATCCGCAGCACGTCGCCGGTTACACGAACTCGGTCCTCAAGCTGCTGACCAACGAGAATCTGCGCCGCACCATGGGTCGTCGCGGACGTCGCGTGGCGATCGACCGGTTCGGGGCGGACGCGATGATCGAGCAGTACGTGAAGGTGTACGAGTCCCTGCGCTGACCCCGGCCCGCGGCCGGAGCGGCGCGCACCGTCCTTGATCGGGAGCGCCATGCTGGGCAAGAAGCGACGCATCGCCGTGCTGGCCGAGGGCAGTTTCACGCCCATGGACGCCAAGACGGCGCTCGGGGTCATCCGCTACCGCGGCGACGAGGTCGTGGCGGTGGTGGACTCGGTCCGTGCCGGCCGCACGGCGGCCGACTGCGTCGGCGTCGGTGGTGACATCCCGGTGGTCGCGAGCCTCGCGGAGGCCATGCGCTTCTCGCCCGATTCGCTGCTCATCGGCATCGCGCCGCAGGGCGGCGGCCTGCCCGCCTCGTGGCACGCGGTCGTGGCCGACGCACTCGCGCGCGGGTGGGACGTGTTCTCGGGCCTGCATCGCTTCCTCGCCGACGATCCCGCGCTCGCCGCGCTCGCGGCCGCGCACGGCGGCACGATCCACGACGTGCGTCGCCCGCCGGCCGACCGGCCCATCGCGGCGCGGCGCGTGCTGGCCACCGACGCCCTGGTCGTGCTCACCGTGGGCACCGACTGCAACGTGGGCAAGATGACGACCGCGCTCGAGGTGCACGCCGAACTGCAGTCGCGCGGCGTGCGCTCGGCGTTCGTCGCGACCGGTCAGACGGGCATCCTCGTGTCCGACGCGGGCGCGGCGATCGACGCGGTGCCCGCCGACTTCGTGGCCGGCGTGGTCGAGCGACTGGTGCTCGAGGCGGCGCGCGAGGCCGACGTCGTGCTCGTCGAGGGGCAGGGCGCGATCCACCACCCGGCCTATTCGGGCGTGACGCTGTCGCTCATGCACGGCGCGTGTCCCGAGGCGCTCATCCTGTGCCATCAGGCGGGCCGCACCCACATGAAGCTCTCGGACGCCGCGCCGGCGCCCAAGCTGGGGTCGCTCTCGCAGATCCTGCGCGACAACGAGCGCGCGGCCGGCTGGCTGCGCCCCGCGAGCGTGCTGGCGCTGTCGCTCAACACCATGCTGCTCGACGAGGCGGGGGCGAAGCGCGCCATCGAGAACGCGCACCGGCTCACCGGACTGCCCACCGTGGACCCGGTGCGGTACGGTACCGAGGTCATCGCCACCGAGTTGCTGCGGCGGCTCGACGAACGCCAGCGCCGCAAGACCGGCGAGGACTGAACCGCGAGGTCGGGAGGGATCCCCCGTGAAGCTCCGCCACGAATCGCTCGAACTGCACACCCTGTTCGAGTTCCGCATCGCGCACGGCGCCAAGCGCGCACACGTCAACACGCTCGTCTCGATCGAGCACGACGGCCTCGTCGGTGTGGGGGAGGCCGCGCCCTCGCACTACTACGGTGAGACCACCGCGCTCGTGCAGGCCGCGCTCGACACCTGGGCGCCGCATCTGGGCGACGATCCGTTCGCGCTCGACGCGCTCGAGGCGCGCCTCGACACGGTGCTGCAGGGCAACACCGCGGCGCGCGCCGGGCTCGAGATGGCGGTGCACGATTGGATCGGCAAGAAGCTCGGCCTGCCCGTGTGGAAGCTGTTCGGGCTCGACCCGGCGCGCACGCCGCTGTCGTGCTGCACGATGGGCATGGCCGACCCCGAGGAGATGGAGCGCAAGCTCGACACGCTCATCGATTTCCCGTTGATCAAGGTGAAGCTGGGCGGGCCCGGCGACGTGGACAACCTGCGGCGCATCCGCGCGCGCTACAAGGGCAAGCTGCAGGTCGACGCCAACACGGCGTGGAACGCGGCCGACGCGGTGCGCGTGCTGCGCCAGATCGAGCCGCTCGGCATCGAGCTCGTCGAGCAGCCCGTGCCGCGTGGCGACCTCGACGGCCTGCGCTGGGTGCGTGAGCGCAGCCCCATCCCCGTGTTCGCGGACGAGAGCGCGCACGACCTGCACGACATCGGCAACCTCGCCGGCCGTGTGGACGGTGTGAACCTGAAGCTCATGAAGACGGGTGGGCTGCGCCAGATGCGTCGCATGATCGACGCGGCGCGCGCACACGGCATGAAGGTCATGCTCGGGTCCATGGTCGAATCGAGTCTCGCGCTCTCGGCGGCCGCGCAGTTGGCCCCGCTCGTGGACTACCTCGACCTCGACGGGCACTGGCTGCTCAAGGACGATCCGTTCGACGGTGCGCCGCGTGAGCGCGGCCGCATCGTGCTCGACGATCGCCCGGGTCTCGGGGCGGTGCCGGTGAGGGCGCGCGGCTGATGAGCCCGCGCCTGCGTGCGTACGTCGTCGCCACGGTCCTCGCGGCCGCGGGGGTGATGGCGTTCGTGCGCCCGCAGGACCTCGCGCACACGTGGGGCCACCTGGTGGCGTGGGCCGCGATGTGCGTCGTGTCCGAGCGGCTGTCCACGCGCACCGAGTCGGGGGCCACGTGGAGTCTGGCCGCCACGGTGGGTCTGGCGAGCGCGGTGGTGTGGGGGATCGGCGCCGGCATCTGGGTGTCGGCGCTCTCGACGCTCGTCGCGGACGTCGCGGTGCATCGCAAGCCGGCGGTGCGCGTCGCCTTCAACACGAGTCAGATCGCGCTGGCGACCGGGCTCGCGGGCGCGCTGTTCGACGTCCTGGGCGGACGCGGCGGCATGGCGCTCCCGACCGGGGCCTCGCTCGCCGACCCGCTGGCGTCGCTGCGGCTGCTGCTGCCGTTCATCGGGCTCATGCTGGGGTACTTCGCGGTCAACCGCGCCATGGTCTCGCTGGCGGTGGCGTGGTCGTCCGAGCGCGGGTGGTGGCGCGTGCTGCGCGAGGAGTGGCTGTACATGGCCCGCCTCGAGCACGACGTCGCCTCGTTCCTGCTCACGCCGCTCATGGCCATCGCCTACACCACGGTGGGCTACCCCGGCGTCGCGCTGTTCTACGCGCCGCTCTACATGCTGCACCGCTCGGATCGTCGCTTCGACGAGCTCAAGCGGGCCGAGGCGCTCAACCTGCGCAACGCCCGTTTCGCCGCCAAGGGCGAGCTCGCCGCCGGGATCGGGCACGAGCTCAACAACCAGCTCGTCGCGATCAGCGCGCGCGCGCAGATGCTCATGCGCGACGCGGCCAGACAATCGTTCGAGCAGGCCCCGAAGCACGCCGAGATCATCTTCGAGCAGAGCAAGCGCATGGGCACGCTGGCGCAGGGGCTCATGGATTACACCCGCAGCGCGGTCAAGCTCGAGCCCATGGACCTCAACGCCATGGTCGCCAAGACGATCGATTTCGTGCAGACCGACAAGCGCTTCCGCGGCGTCGAGTGGGACGTCGTGCTGGACCCCGAGGTGCCGTCGCTGCGCGGGGACGTGGGCCAGCTGCAGGGCGTGTTCATCAATCTGTTCGTGAACGCCGCCGACGCCATGGGCGCGCAGACGACGCGACGCGCGATCGTGGTCCGCACGCGACTCGACGCGCGCACCCAGAGCGTGACCGCGACCGTGCAGGACACCGGCCCCGGCATCAAGAAGGAGCACCTGCCGCGCATGTTCGAGTTCATGTTCACGACCAAGGAGAACGGCCACGGCTTCGGCCTCTCGACGTCGTACCGCACCGTCGAGAACCACGGCGGCCGCATGTCGGTCGACAGCCCCGCGGGCGAGGGCGCGCGCTTCGAGGTGACGCTGCCGCTCGCCGGACCGGGAGGCGGTCGCTGAGCGGCGCGCCCGGGGCCGTGACGTATCCGGCCCAGGTCACGGTCGCGCGCATCGACTTCAACGGCGTGCGTCTGGTGACCGACGACGGCATCGCGATCGAGGCGGGTGTGCCGGGGCGGCTGCGCGGCGCGCGCAAGGCGCTCGGCAACGCGGTCGTGACCGGGGACCGCGTGACGGTGGTGTGGGAGGGCGACCGCGCCATGGTCGAGTCGGTCGCGCCGCGCCGCAACGCGTTCTCGCGTCGCGCCGCGGGTGAACGCGAGGTCGAGCAGGTCGTGGCGGCCAACCTCGATCAGGTGGTGATCGTGGCCGCGGTGCAGCGGCCCGAGTTCAAGCACGGCCTCGTGGATCGCGTGCTGGTGCAGTGCGCGCGCGCCGGGATCGATGCGCGCCTGGTGCTCAACAAGACCGACCTCGACGATCACGACGAGGTGCGGGGCCTGCTGGGCGAGTACGCGTTCGCCGGCATCGAGGGGCACGCCACGTGCGCGCTCTCGGGCCGCGGCGTCGAGGAACTGCGCGCCCATCTCACGGGGCGACGCACGTTGTTCGTGGGTCACTCGGGCGTGGGCAAGAGCACGCTGCTGCACGCGCTCATGCCGCACGAGACCATCGCGCAGGGCGAGGTCAACGAGGTCACGGGCAAGGGCCGACACACGACCACCGCGGCGGTGCTGTACCGCCCCGAACCCGGCACCGAGGTCATCGACACGCCGGGCGTGCGGGCGTTCGCGCTCTGGGGCGTGGATGCGCGCGACCTCGCGCGGTATTACCCTGACCTGCGACCCCATCTCGGGTCGTGTCGGTTCGGCGACTGTCGGCACGATCGCGAGCCCGGCTGCGCCGTGCGCGCCGCCGTGGAACGGGGCGACGTCGACGCGCGGCGATTCGCGCACTACTGCAAGCTTCGTGACGAACTCGCGGACGGGACCCACTAGAGCGGTCGGGCCCCCGCGCACAGGGGGAGTCGTGGTCCGAGCGTTCCAACCCGCGTTCACGCATCTCGAGTGCTTCGACTGCCACGCCACCGTGGACCCGGCCTCGCCGCGCGCCGTGTGTCCCACCTGCGGTCGTCCGCTCGTCGCGCGCTACGACCTCGCGCGGATCAAGGCCGACGTGCCGCGCGCCTCGCTCGGCCGCTTCGGCACGGATCTCTGGCGTTACCGCTTCGTGCTGCCGTTCGCGCCCGACTTCCCCGCGGTGCGGCTCGGCGAGGGCGGCACGCCGCTGCTGCCGCTGCCGCGTCTGGCCGAGGCGCACGGTCTCGACGCGCTCTGGCTCAAGGCCGAGGCCGGCAATCCCACGTCGTCGTTCAAGGCCCGTGGGCTCGCGATGGCGGTCAACGGTGCGCTCGCGTGGGGCCGCCGCGGCATCGCGCTGCCGTCCGCCGGCAACGCCGGCAGTGCGGCCGCCGCCTACGCCGCCGCGGCCGGCCTGCCGTGCCGCGTGGCGATCCCCGAGGACACGCCCGAGGCGTTCCAACTCGAGTTGGCCGCGTTCGGGGCCGAGGTGCGCCTCGTGAAGGGCACCATCGCCGACTGCGGCAAGGTCGTCGCCGAGTGGGCGCCCGCGCCCGAGTGGTGGAACGTGGCCACGTTCAAGGAGCCGTTCCGGCTCGAGGGCAAGAAGACGCTCGGCTACGAGATCGCCGAGCAGCTGGGCTGGCAGCTGCCCGACGTCATCCTGTACCCCACGGGCGGCGGCACCGGGCTCGTCGGCATGGCCAAGGCGTTCGACGAGATGGAAGCGCTGGGTTGGATCGGCCCCGAGCGGCCGCGACTGGTCGCGGTGCAGGTCGGCGGCTGCGCGCCCATCGTGCGCGCGTTCGAGCGCGGCGAGTCGCGCGCCGAGCCGTGGGTCGACGCGCACACGGTGGCGAGCGGTCTGCGCGTGCCGTCGCCGTTCGCCGACTCGCTCATCCTGGACGCGGTGCGCCGCACCCAGGGGACCGCGGTCGCGGTGAGCGAGGAGGAGATGCTCGACGCGATGGTCGAGTGCTCGGCCCACGAGGGCGTGTTCGTGTGCCCCGAGGGCGGTGCGACGTGGGCGGCGCTGCTGCAGTTGCTGCGCAGCGGCGAGGTCTCGCGCGAGGAGCGCATCGTGATCTACGACACGGGCAGCGGGCTCAAGTACCCCGAGGCGTGGCGTGCGGCGCTGGCGCGACGCACGGCGGCGGTTCGCGCGAGCGACTGACGCGCTAGAGCCTTGCGGCCGCCGCCGGGTCGAGCAGCAGCGTCACGTCGGTGGCGCGGCGCAGCAGTCGCGCGGCCGGCAGCGTGCACGCGGGGTCGTGCAGCACGTCGTGCAGCACGTCGGCCTTGCCCGCCCCGAACGCCGCGATCACGACCTCGCGCGCACGCGCGAGCAGCGGCAGCGACAGCGTGAGTCGCGTCGGCGGCGGCTTGGGCGAATCGCGTTCGACGATCACGTGCGCGTCGCTCACCTCGAGCGAGGCGCGCTCGGGGAACAGGCTCGCGACGTGGCCGTCCTCGCCGATGCCCAGCAGCACGAGGTCCATGACGGGATCCTCACCCAGGGTGCGCACGAGCAGTTCGGCGTAGCGCGCCGCGGTCGCGTCGGCGTCGATGGCGCTGTCCACCATCGGATGCACGCGCGGTCCGGCGCTGCCGAGTCCCTGGAACAGCAACGCCATGCTGGCCGACGCGCTCGAGTCCGGGTCGCTGCGCGGCACGAAGCGCTCGTCGCTGTAGAACACGCCCGTGCGGGGCCAGTCGACGCGGGCGCGCGCGAGCCGGGGGAGCAGCTTCTCGGCGGCCGAACCCCCGGGGATCGTGAACGCGAACCGGCCGCGGGCGAGGATGGCGGCGGCCGCCGCGCGCTCGACGCGGGCGGCGAACGCCTCGGCGAGTTCGCTGGGGTCGGCGACGACGATGGCGGGCGTGTGCATGGGGGCCTCCGCGGCGTTCCGTGTCGCCGCATCGTGCGTGCTATGTTCGGGGTTCCGACGAGGTCGGACCGTTCGCCGCAGCATAACGCGCGACGGCTCCGGCCGCACGACGACCCCGAGATGGAGGAGAACGCGATGGAGCTGGGCATGATCGGACTGGGCCGGATGGGCGCGAACATGGTGCGCCGCTTGATGCGCGCGGGGGTCCGCTGCGCGGCCTACGATCGTTCCCCGGACGCGGTCGCCGCGCTCGTCGCCGAGGGCGCCGTGGGCGCCGATTCGCTCGCGAAGCTCGTGGGCTCGCTCGCCGCCCCGCGGCACGTGTGGCTCATGGTGCCGGCCGCGCTCGTGGACGCCACGATCGACGAGCTCGCGCCGTTGCTGTCCCCGGGCGACACGATCATCGACGGCGGCAACTCGCTCTTCCAGGACGACCTCACACGGGCCGAGCGCCTGCGCGCCAAGGGCCTGCACTACATGGACTGCGGCGTGAGCGGTGGCGTGTTCGGGTTGGAGCGCGGCTACTGCCTCATGGTGGGCGGCGAGCGCGAGACGGTCGCGCGCATGACGCCGGTGTTCGAGGCGCTGTGCCCGGGCGCGGCCGGGATCGCGCCCGCGGCGGGCCGCACCCCGGGCTCGAGCACGGCCGAGCGCGGTTGGCTGCACTGCGGCCCGCACGGTGCCGGTCACTTCGTGAAGATGGTCCACAACGCCATCGAGTACGGCATGATGGCCGCCTACGCCGAGGGCTTCAATCTGCTCAAGCACGCGGGGGCGGGCGGTGTGGGTCGCGAGGCCGACGCCGAGACGACGCCGCTGCGGCATCCCGAGCACTACGCCTACGACTTCCCGCTCGGGGACGTCGCCGAACTGTGGCGGCGCGGCAGCGTCATCCCGTCGTGGCTGCTCGACCTCACCGCGCAGGCGCTCGCCACCGACACGCGACTCGCCGAGTTCTCGGGCCGCGTCTCGGACTCGGGCGAGGGACGCTGGGCGCTGGCGGCCGCCAACGACCTCGGCGTACCCGTGCCGGTGCTCGCGGCGTCGCTGTTCGAACGCTTCACGTCGCAGGGCGGTTCGCAGTACCAGAACCAGTTGCTCTCGGCCATGCGCAAGCAGTTCGGGGGCCATGCCGAGAAGCCGAAGGGTGGTCACTGATGCGTGAGCGGTCCGACGCGCTCCTGTTCTTCGGGATCACCGGCGACCTCGCGTACAAGAAGATCTTCCCGGCGCTGCACGCCATGGCCAAGCGCGGCATGCTCGACCTGCCCGTGGTCGGTGTGGCGACCAAGCCGTGGTCGCACGACGAACTCGTGGCGCGCGCGCACGCCAGCATCACCGAGTACGGCGGCGGTGTGGACGAGCCGGCGTTCGCCAAGCTCGCCGCGTCGCTGCGCTACGTGCAGGGCAACTATCGCGACCCGGGGACGTTCACCGCACTGCGCGACGCGGTGGGCGGCGCGGTGCATCCGTTGCACTACCTCGCGATCCCGCCGTCGCTGTTCGCGACCGTGGTCGAGGGTCTCGCGGGGGCCGGGCTGACGCAGCGCGCGCGCGTGGTGCTCGAGAAGCCGTTCGGTCGCGACCTCGAGTCGGCGCGCGCCCTCAACGCGACGCTGCACCAGCGCTTCGACGAGAGCGCGATCTTCCGCATCGATCACTATCTGGGCAAGGAGGCGGTGCAGAACATCCTGTACTTCCGCTTCGCCAACGCGTTCCTCGAGCCCATCTGGAACCGGCAGTACATCGAGCACGTGCAGATCACCATGGCCGAGCAGTTCGGCGTCGCCGGCCGCGGCAAGTTCTACGAGGAGACGGGCGCGATCCGCGACGTCATCCAGAACCATCTGCTGCAGGTGATCGGCTTCCTCGCCATGGAGCCGCCCTCGGGCAACTACGCCGAGGCGATCCGCGACGAGCAGGCCAAGGTGCTGCGCAGCATCGCGCCCATCGAACCGTTCAAACTCGTGCCGGGCCAGTTCGATGGTTACCGCGCCGAGGAGGGCGTGGCGAAGGACTCGCGCGTGCCCACGTACGCCGCGCTCGAGCTGCGCATCGACTCGTGGCGCTGGGCCGGCGTGCCGTTCTACGTGCGTACGGGCAAGAGCCTCGCGCGCACCGCGACCGAGGTGCGCGTCAAGTTCAAGGCGCCGCCGCAGGTCGTGTTCCAGGACGCGCTGCCCGCGATGGGCAACCACCTGCGCTTCCGGCTCGGGCCCGAGGTCGCGATCGCGCTCGGCGCCTCGGCCAAGCGTCCCGGCGACGGCATGGTGGGCGTGGCCTCCGAACTCGTGCTCGCGCGCATGAAGTCCGCCGACGAGATGGACGCCTACGAGCGCCTGCTCGGCGACGCGATGGACGGCGACGCGACGCTGTTCGCCCGGCAGGATGCGGTCGAGGCGGCGTGGGGCATCGTCGATCCGATCATCAAACTGGACCGCGAGCCGTTCCTGTACACGGCCGGCACGTGGGGGCCGCGCGAGGCCGACGAACTCACGCGCAGCCGCGGCGGTTGGGCGGACCCGGCCTGACGTCGCGCGTCCCGCACGACCGGGGCGCGAGTGACGTCGTGAAAGCTGTTCAGGTGGTGGGGCGTGACGGGCGACGTGCGGTGTCGGTGTCGGGGCCGCCTCGTCACGGGTGAATCGCAGGGTGGGGCCACGGCATCCGAGAGGGGCGGCGTCACGGTCGCGGGAGCGCGCTCGCCGATCCCCACGCGGCGAGTCGGCGTTCCCGACCGTGGCGACGGTGGCGGGAATCGTGGAGCCAACGCGGCGCGCGCGAGGATCGCAGGGTGGGGCACGTGTGGCGCAACGCCACGTCTGACCGGGAGGATGCGCGCATGGCGCGAGTGACGTTCGAGGTCCGTCTGCCCGTCTCCGCGGCCGACGCGTTCGCGTGGCACGAGCGCCCCGGTGCGTTCGAGCGCCTCTCACCGCCGTGGCAGACCGTGCGCGTGGTCGAGCGCCGCGGGGGCATCCGCGACGGCGCGCGCGTGACGCTCGACCTGGGGGCGCCGATCGGGCGTTGGGAACTCGAGCACCACGATCATCGCGCGGGTCAGGCGTTCCACGATCGGCAGCTGCGTGGACCGTTCGCGCGCTACGAGCACGCGCACCGCTTCCGCGACGAGGCGGGGGCGAGCGTGCTCACCGATGCGCTGGAGTTCGCCCTGCCGCTCGCGCCGCTCTCGAGCCCCGCCGAGGGGTTCGTGCGCGACGAGTTCGCTCGCCTGTTCGCCTGGCGGCACCGCGTCACGCGGCTCGACCTCGAGCGCATCGCGGCGCGCCGCACGGGCGCGCTCGTCGTGGGCGTGACGGGGGCGAGTGGCGCCATCGGTCGTGAACTGTGCGCGTACCTCACCACGCAGGGGCATCGCGTCGTGCGCTTCGTGCGTGCCGCGAAGGCCGGCGAGGGCGAGATCGCCTGGAATCCGGCGCGCGGCGTGCTCGACCCGACCGCGCTGCACGGCCTCGACGCGATCGTACATCTGGCCGGGGCCGGCATCGCCGATGCGCCGTGGACCGAGGCCCGCAAGCGCGAGCTCGTGGACAGCCGCGTGCGGTCCACCGACACGCTCGCGCGCGCCATGGCGGCGGCGGGCTCGGCCGGCCCGCGCGTGCTCGTCTCGACCTCGGCCATCGGGCTCTACGGCGACCGCGGCGACGAGAAGCTCACCGAGCAGAGCGCGCCGGGGACGGGCTTCCTCGCCGGGCTCGCGCGCGATTGGGAGGCGGCGGCCGATCCGGCGCGTGCGGCCGGGCTTCGCGTCGTGCACCCGCGCATCGGCATCGTGCTCACGCCGCAGTCGGGGGCGCTCGCCAAGCTCGTCCCGCCGTTCCTGTTCGGCGCCGGCGGTCCGCTCGGCGACGGGCGCGCGTGGTGGAGCTGGATCACGCTGCACGACCTGCTCGACGTGCTGTTGTGGGCGATCGAGGACCCGCGCGCACAGGGCGCCATCAACGCGGTCGCCCCGCGGCCGGTGCGGCAGCGCGATCTCGCGGCCACGCTCGGGCGCGTGCTGCAGCGTCCCTCGATCGCGCCCGCGCCGGCG
>CAZZLY010000008.1:56186-59956 GCA_964655175.1 uncultured bacterium | reverse complement strand
GAACACACGAACGCCCCCGGGGTCTCCCCCGGGGGCGTCGTGCGTTGCGGGATTCCGACGACGGATCAGTAGTCCGAGGCGTCGAAGCCGGGCTGGCCAGGGGCCGGGCCCGGGCCCTTCTTGCGCTCCGGGATCTCGGTGATGAGCGCCTCGGTCGTGAGCAGGAGGCTCGCCACCGACGCCGCGTTCTGAAGCGCCGAACGCGACACCTTCGTCGGGTCGATGACGCCGGCGTCGAACATGTCCACCATCTGCTCGGTGTCCACGTTGAAGCCCACGTACTTCTTCTCCTTCTTCACGTTCTCGACGACCACCGAACCCTCGAGGCCGGCGTTCTCACAGAGCGTGCGCAGGGGCTGCTCGATCGCACGCTTGATGATGTTCACGCCGATGCGGATGTCGCCCTCGGTCTCGCCGGCGAGCGCCTCGAGCGCCTTGATGCAGCGCAGGTACGCGGTGCCGCCACCCGGGACGATGCCCTCCTCGACCGCGGCGCGGGTCGCATGCAGCGCGTCCTCGACACGGGCCTTCTTCTCCTTCATCTCGGTCTCGGTCGCGGCGCCGACGTTGATCACGGCCACACCGCCCGCCAGCTTGGCCAGGCGCTCCTGCAGCTTCTCGCGATCGTAGTCCGACGTCGTCTCCTCGATCTCCTTCTTGATCGTGGCGATACGGCCCTTGAGCTCGTCCTTCTTGCCGTAACCCTCGATGATCGTCGTGGCTTCCTTCGTCACGACGATGCGCTTCGCGCGGCCCAGGTCCTCGAGCTTGGCGTTCTCGAGCTTGAGGCCGATGTCCTCGGTGATGACACGGCCGGCCGTCAGGACGGCGATGTCCTCCATCATGGCCTTGCGGCGGTCACCGAAGCCCGGCGCCTTGACGGCGACGACGTTCAGCGTGCCACGCAGCTTGTTCACGACGAGCGTCGCGAGCGCCTCGCCCTCGACCTCCTCGGCGATGATGACCAGCGGCTTGCCGCGCTGGGCGACCTTCTCCAGCACCGGGAGCAGGTCCTTCATGCTCGAGAGCTTCTTGTCGTAGAGCAGGATGTAGCCGTCCTCGACGACGGCCTCCATCGTGTCCTTCTCGGTCACGAAGTACGGCGACACGTAGCCCTTGTCGAACTCCATGCCCTCGACGATGTCCTTCGTCGTCTCGATGCCACGGGCCTCTTCGACCGTGATCGTGCCGTCCTTACCGACCTTGTCCATGCACTCGGCGATGATCTTGCCGATCTCGGTGTCGCCGTTGGCGGAGATCGTCGCGACCTGCTCGATCTCCTTGTTGTCCTTCACCGGCTTCGAGAGCTTCTTGAGCTCGTCGACGACCGTGGCGACGCCCTTGTCGATGCCGCGCTTGATGTACATCGGCGACGAACCGGCCGTCACGCTCTTGAGGCCTTCCTTGAAGATGGCCTCGGCGAGCACGGTCGCCGTCGTGGTGCCGTCACCGGCCACGTCCGACGTCTTCGACGCGACCTCGCGCACCATCTGCGCGCCCATGTTCTGGTACGGATCGTCCAGCTCGATCTCCTTCGCGACGCTCACGCCGTCCTTCGTGACGGTCGGCGAGCCCCACTTCTTGTCGAGCACGACGTTGCGGCCACGCGGTCCGAGCGTGACCTTCACGGCCTTGGCGAGGATCTCGACGCCCTTGAGGATCTCGGCGCGAGCCTGCTCGCTGAACAGAAGCATCTTGGCAGCCATTGGGCCTCCGGAAAGGAAGAGTCAGGCGGCGCGCCATCCGGCGCGGCCGCTCGGGATCACTTCTTGTTGTTGAGCACGCCGAGGACCTCGTCCTCGCGCAGGATCACGTACTCCGTGCCATCGATCTTCACATCGGTGCCCGAGTACTTGCCGACCAGGATGCGATCGCCCTTCTTGACCTCGGGCGCCACGCGCTTGCCATCCTCGGTGAGGCGGCCCGGTCCGACGGCGACGACCTCGCCCTCCTGCGGCTTCTCCTTGGCGGTGTCCGGGATGATGATGCCGCCCCGAACGGTCTCCTGCTCCTCGATACGGCGCACGAGCAGCCGGTCGGCGAGAGGCTGGAAGTTCATGCGTTCTCTCCTTGCGTTGGTCCCACGACGACGCGCACCACGCGCGGCGTGAACGGGATCCGGTGGACAGTGGTGGACATGGGGATGCGCGTCCTCGTGAGGGCCCGGGCCATCCACTCCCTGGACGCGGACCCGAGGACGCTGCCGTGCGACACCATCCGCTGCGCGCAAGTATCTTTCAAGTCGGCCAATTGCAAAGTCTGTCTTTGTCAATGACCACAACGCTTTATGGCGTTTTTGTGGTGTTTCTCGATGCAACGCTTTGTCATTATGGCAAAGCCGTGCTGCGGGTTCCCTGCGGCGTCGCTCGGCATCGGGCGGGGTTCGGGGCCCCTGTGGGCCGACGCGGTTCGATGGGTCGGGGCCAGGGAGGCGTCACGGACGCGCGGGCGGCGCACCGGATCGCGTGATGTGGGGCGTCACGTCGTGCGAGGGGCGGACCCCACCCCCGTCACGCATCGTCGACCGGGGCGCCGCCCCGTGCGGAGGAGCGACCGCGACCCGCGAACTAGCGCGTCGCCTCGAACAGCGCCAGGCGGGACTCGCCGGCGAACCAACCGCGGCTCACCGTGCCCACGACCGTGACGCGGTCGCGCGGACGCGGGCCGCGCACGCGCGAGAACACGACGATCGTGTCGCGTCCCTGCACGAGCGTCCACGCCCAGCTGCCGCCGACCTGGAACACCTCGTCCACGCGGCCGCTCACCGTGACCTCGCGATCGGCCCAGCGTTCGGGATGCGCCTTGAGCGCGGCGATCGACACGCCCTGCTGCGGACGCGGCCACGCCACGAACGCGACCACCGCGAGCACCACCGCCGCGATCGCGAGCCACACGCGACGATCGCCACGCAGACGCGTGAACCACGCGGTCCAACCGGACTCGGCGACCACGGGCAACTCGAACTCCTGCGCGGACACCACGGTGTGCGGGCGCGCCGCGTGTTCGGCCTCGCGCGCCTGCTCCTCCGCCAACTGCGCCGAGATCCGCGCGCGCTCCTCGGCGTCGTCCATGGGGAACTCGCGCAGCGTCTCGCGATGCGGTTCCGGCAGCGGCGTGCGCGACGGCGCGCCCATGGGCACGCGCGGCACACTGCTCGGCGCCGGCGCCCACGAGGGCAGCGCGGTCTGCGGCGCGGCGGCCGTGACCGGTGCGGCGGGCGCACTCACCGGCGCCACCGGAGCGGTCGAGGGGCGCGTGCGCTCGAGACCGGGCAGTGCGTCGGGCCGCGACAGCTTGGGCGCGATCGACGCCGGACGCGCCTCGTCCCCGTTGCGCTGGAGCTCACCCGCCACGCCCTCTTCGGCCCCCACCAACCAGTCCGCGCGCGCGATCGGCGGGCGCGACGGGGTGGTCTCGGGACGGTCGGCGTCGGGGATGCGTTCGGGTTCGGCCATGACGTGCCTCGGGGAACGAAGGGGGCTCTCTCGGGCGGGTTATCGGCCGACGGCGGCCCGTTCTTGACGGGTCACAGGCCCCACGCCTCGAGGCGCCGGTACAGCGTCCGCAGGCCGATCCCCAGCATGGCGGCCGCGCGGGGCTTGTCCCCGCCGGTGTGCGCCAGCGTCGCCTCGATGAGCCGCCGTTCGACCGACTCGAGCGTCATGCCGACGCCGATCTGAAGCGCGGCACTCGGGGCGGACGGCACGCGCAGCGCCTCGGGCAGGCTCTCGACGTCGAGCGGCCGACGGCCGCGCGCGCCCGCGACCAAC
>CAZZLY010000008.1:21880-56086 GCA_964655175.1 uncultured bacterium | reverse complement strand
TCCTCGAGCGGCGTCGCGGTCGAGACGAACACGCGCACGTCGGCGCGGCGCTCGCTGGTGTCGCCCGCACGTTCGAGGTGGCCGTTCATGAAGAACCACAGCAGCCGCACCTGCACCGCGTGCGGCACGTGCTCCAGACCCTCCAGGCTCAGCGAACCGCGATCGGCGCGCTCGATCGCGCCGGGCAGGTCGCCCGAACCGAACAATTCGACCTCGAGCAGTGCGGCCGGCAGCGCGCCGCAGCGCACGCGCACGAACGGTCGTTCGCGCCTCGGGCCGGCCAGATGGATCGCCCGCGCGACCATGCTCTTGCCCGTGCCGGGCTCGCCCTCGAGGCACACCGGTGCGCGCACCGCGGCCGCGCGGCGCACGGTCTCGCGCACGCGCTGGATCGCGCGCGAATGCCCCACGAGCGACTCGATGCCGGCGCGGCGATCGAGCTGGTCCTCCATCTCGGCGATGCGGCGCGCCATGCGCTGGCGATCGAGTCCCTGTCGCAGCGCCGCCAACAGCGGCGCGGGATCGTCGGTCGCGGGCAGGAACTCGTACGCGCCGCGGCGCAGGGCCTCGAGCGCGACCGCACGCCCCCCGCTCGTCGTGCGCACGAGCACGCACGTCCACGGCGAGGCGCGCAGCGCGAGGTCGGTGAGCACGAGGCCGTCCAGGTGCGGCGCGCGCGCGTCGCACACGAGGCCGTCGCTCGCGGCGGCGTTCAGCGCACGACCGGCGGCATCGTTGTCGTGCACCACCACCGCATCGAAGCCCGCGCGCTCGAGCGCGCCCGCCAGCGCACGCGCGACGGCCGTCGCGTGCACCGCGACGACGATGCGCGGCCGCGGGACCGCTTGCGAGGCGCGACCCGGCACGATGCGATCAGGCCTGTCTCAGGGCCACCAACGCGCCCTCGGGACCGGGCATGTTCTCGTAGTCGTCGAGGTCGTCCTTGATGTCGCTGAACAGCACGCGACCATCCTTGCCGATCACGAACACGGCGCGGATGCTGATGTCCGGACCCTCGAGCAGCACCCCGTAGTCGCGACTCGCCTGACCGTCCCAATCGGACAGCAGCGGGAAGTCCAGCTTGAGCGAGCGCGCGAACGCGGCGTTCGAGTGGTAGCTGTCCACGCTGATGCCGTACACGATCGCGCCCAACTCCTCGAACTGCGGCATGCGCGCCTGCATGGACGGCAGCTGATGGCTGCACCCGGGCGAGAACGCGAGCGGATAGAACACCAGCACGACCGGGTTGGCGCCCAGGTGCTCGGAGAGCGTGTAGAACGCGCCGCCGGGACCACGGAGACGGAAGTCGGGAGCGAGGGAACCGACCGGCGGGATCTTGCGCGAGGTCATGCGAGGTTCACTCCAGTGCGACGGGATGGGGAGCGTCCGTCCGCGGATGCGGCGGGGACGTCATCATGGCGAACCCGGCGCGGGTCGTCCAGCGCGCGCGTCAGCGCCGTCCGGTCGTGCGGACCACGTCCTGGCTGACGGCGGCCAGTTCCATGAGCGACCGCACGCCCTTCTCGCGCTCCCAGCGATGCGCCAACTCCACGAACAGCCGCGCCGTCGTGCGCGTGTCGCCCAGCGCGCGATGCGCGGTCTCGTTCGGCAACCCCAGCTTGCCGGCGAGTTCGGTGAGCCGGTTGCCGCTCGGGCCGAACAGGCCGCGCGCCAACCCCAGCGTGTCCACGATCGCACCCGTCAACGGCGGCACGCCGCCCGTGCGGAACAGGTGCGCCAGGAACGGCAGGTCGAACGGCGCGTTGTGGAACACGAGCGTGTGATCGGCGCACGCCTCGCGCAACGTCCTCGCCACCTCGCCCTGCGCGGGCGCGGACGCGACCATGTCGTCGCGGATGCCGTGCACGCGCGTCGCCTCGGGCGGGATCGGGCACGCGGGGTTCACGAGCGTGCTCCATTCGTCGGCGAGCACGCCGTTCACGATGCGCACGTGCGCGACCTCGACCAGGCGCGCGCCCTGTGCGGGATCCATGCCGGTCGTCTCGGTGTCCACCGCGAGCACGGTGCAGTCGTCGAGCAGGGCCATCGTCGCTCCAGTCGGGGGGTGTGCGCCGTCAGGCGTGCACGGTGTGCCGCAACGTGGTGGCCGGCGAGGCGGGATCGAACCACACACCGCACAGGCGCGGCGTGCCGAACTGTCCGGGGTTCACGACCGTGGCGCCGTTCACGGTGTCGCGCCAGGCGCCCGACAGTCGCGGGGATTCGTGGATGTGACCCGAGAGCACCAGCTTGGGCCGGCGCGCCTCGACGTACGCGCGGATCGCGCGCGAACCCACGTGACCGGACGCGATGCGATCGCACGCGGTGTCGCGCGGCGGCGAGTGCAGCACGTGGATCGTCTCGTCGGCGGGCGTGAGCGCGGCGAGTTCGGCAAGGGCCTCGGCCAACGTGGGCGAGCGATCGCTCGCGTCGAACGTGTACTCGCGCACGCCGTCGGGGCCCGAGCGCCAGCCGGTGGCACGCGGCGGCGTCTCGTCGAGGCCGTCCTCCCAGCACTCCCAGTCCTTGATCGTGAACGGCGTGATCGGCACGTACGACAGTCCCGCCACGGGCTGGCCGTGCAGCGTGGCCACGCGTCCGTGCAGCGCGTGCCACAGGGTGCCGTGATGCCGTTCGAGCACGTCGCTGTTGGCGGCCCAATCGTCGTTGCCCATGAGCAGGCCCAGTTCCACGCCGGGCGAGGCCTCGCGCAGCCGGCGCGCGAACTCGACGAGGAAGCCCTCGAGGAACACGCGCTGGTGTCTCACGCCGGGCGCGCCGGTGGCGTGCGGCCCCAGATCGCCGCCGATGAGCACGGCCGCGGGCCGGTGCTCGACCGCGAGCGCCACGACCTGCTCGTACAACTCACCCTGACCGTGCAGGTCGGATGTGAAGAACCACTGGGACACGGGGCGCCTCCGGGCTCGAACGGCCGAACACGTCGCAGGCTACCGAAGGGTTCACACGCCCTCAACCTCGTGCGTCGCTCGGGGCTTGCATCGCGCCGCCGGGCTCCGGATACTTTCCCCTCCCGCAGCACGTCGTCCGCACCGCCGGACGACCCGCACCCCGTACCACCCGAACCCGGAAGCCCCCATGTCCAAGTGGTCCCGCCTCGTCGTCGTGCTCGCGCTGTTGCTGGTCGGTGTGTTCGCGCAGCGCCCGCTCCAGGCCGCCGCCCCCACGAAGTCCGCCGCGACCCGTTCGCTGCTCGTGAATCCCGACTTCGAGCGCGGCCTCTCGACGCATCCGTGGATGCCGTCGGGTTGGGACACGTCCATGGCCGATCTGCCCACGGTGTTCTTCGGGCGTGATTCGTTCCTCGTGCACAAGGGCCAGTGGGCGGTGAACGTGGCCAACATGAGCACCGCGTTCCCGATGGCGCACAACTGGAGCCAGACGATGCTGCTCGGTCCGGCGCAGTGGGGTCGCACCGCGGTGTTCCGCATGTGGACGCGCAGCAACGGCCTCGAGGGCCGCGCCTACATCCTGGCGCAGGCGTATCAGGACACCGCCACCAAGATGGCGCGCATCTGGGGCGTCGATCACGACGAGGCGCTGTTGCGCATGGGTCTGCACAAGATCGACGATCCGCTGCTCGATCTGGGCTGGCAGCGCGTGTCGTTCGACGACGCGATGACCGAATGGGTGCCGCGCGAGGCGCGCGCCTACGTGCCGCCGGGCGCCAACGTGCTCATCGTGCGCGGTGGCATCATGGGCACGGGTCAGGTGTTGTTCGACGACGCCTCGCTCACGTTCGAGCCCGCCCCGGTCGTACCGGTCGCGAAGGGCGAGAACCTGTTCCGCGAGCCCGGCTTCGAGAACCACGCGCTCGCGTGGGATCTGGCGTGGCCGCCGTTCGAGGGCGCCAAGGTCGAGGTCGACTCCACCGTGGCTCACTCGGGTCGCGCGAGCCTCACGATCCGCGACTTCCACGATGGTCTCGTCGAGGCGCGCATCGGCGCGGGCCAGCCGTTCGACGGTCGCGCGCTGCGGGGTCAGCGCGTGCGCCTGACCGGTTGGTACAAGGGCGACTCACTCATCAACACGGCGTACGTGAAGATCTACGCGCACGGGCTCCGGTCGCGCGTGACGCAGTCGCCGGGCGGCGCGTTGCTGTCGGGCACGTGGGACTGGGCGCCGCTGACCGCGGAACTCGACATCCCCGACGACGCCGAGCTCGTGTGGGCGAACCTGCTGGTCACCGCACCGGCGCGCGGCCAGGTGTGGATCGACGATGCGCGCTTCGAGGTGCTGGGGCCCGTGGCGCGTAAGACGGGGCCCAACAAGGCCACCCCACCCAAGCGCTGAGCCCCCGGGGGGATCGTCGCCGGAACAGGCCGGGACCCAGGTGGTCCCGGCCTTTTCCGTGTCTTTCGGGGCCACGAAAGCGCGTTCTCTCGTTGACAAGGACTTGTCAGGCCGCGACACTCGCAGGGCAGTCGGCCACGGGGCTCCCCGGCAAGGGAGCGCCGTTCCGCTCCGGGACCGCGTTCGCTGCACGTGGTCGGGGTCGAGGTCGAGGCGCGGTGTTCACGAGCGAGGTGAATCGCGTCGCGTGCCGAGTCCATCCGGACGGCGACTGTGGAGTGTCCGGGTCGTCCGTGTCGGACGAGCCCCCCCGGGCACGGGTGGCGGGTCCCCCTCCACCTTTGGGCCGCAGGCCGTCGCGCCGCACGCGCGATCGGTTCCTGCGCTCCGGCGCCGCGTCAATCCCAGCGTCGTGAGCGCAGGAACCCCCATGTGGCCAGCGCCACCGCGACCATGAGCCCGAGCGCGTACCACTCGCTGTGCGGCCAGCGGTACTCCGGCAGTTCGAAGTTCATGCCGTAGTAGCTCGTCACCACGGTGAGCGGCAGTCCGATCGTGGCGATCACCGTGAGTCGCTTGATGACCTCGTTCATGCGATTCGAGACCGTGGACAGGTGCAGTTCGAGCACCGACGCGGTCTCGTCGCGGAACGAATCCAGCTGATCGGCGACGCGCGCGAGGCGGTCGTACACGTCGCGCAGCCACGGCCGCCGCTCGGCGGGCACCACGCGCAGCTCGTCGCGCGTGAGCGCGAGCACGGTGTCGCGCTGCGGCCCCAGGATGCGCCGCAGGCCGCTCACGCCGCGCTTGATGCGCAGGATGCGCGCGTGCATGTCGGGCGAGTGATCGGTGAACACCTCGTCCTCGAGTCGATCGACCGCGTCGGCGAGCGCGTCGGCGAGCGGCACCCAGTGATCCACGAGCACGTCGAGCAGGAAGTGCATCAGGTGCGCGGGACCGCGCGACAGGATCGTGGGGCGCTTGGGCAGCATCGCGCGCGCGGCCTCGACCGACCGCGTGCTCTGGTCGTGATAGGTCACGAGCCAGTTCGTGCCCACGACCATGTCCACCTCGCGCAGCGTGGGTCGGTCCGCGAGATCGTCCCACCGCGCCGAGTGCACCACCAGATACAGGTAGTCGCCGTAGTCGTCGAGCTTGGGCCGGTTGACCTCGGCGACGAGGTCGTCCACGACCAGGGGATGCACGCCGAGCGGCTCGACCGCCGCGGTGACGGCGGCCTCGTCGTCGCCCTCACAGTCGAACCACACCTGCGCCGCGCCCGCGGCCACGAGCCGATGGCCCTCGGCCACCGTGACCTCGCGCGCACCGCTGTCGTCCGCCGCCCAGACGCGGATCATCGCGCCCCCCGACGGCGCACCACGTCGAGCGTGAGGCGCGCGGTGGTCGCGTGGATGCGCACCGTGTCCTCGAACGCGTGCGCGTAGCCGCCCCCGAGCGTACTCACCACCGGGATGCCACGGGCCTCGCAACCCTCGAGCACCGCGCGATCGCGCGCCTCGAGTCCGTCGAACGTCAGCGCGAGGCCGCCCAACTGGTCGTCGTGGAACGGGTCGGCGCCGGCCTGATAGAGCACGAGGTCGGGTGCAAACGCCCACACGCGCTCGAGCGCGGGCGTCAACGCACGCGCGTAGGCCGCGTCGTCGGTCCCATCGGGCAGGCCCACGTCGAGCGTGCTGTGCTGCTTGGGCACGGGATAGTTGTGTTCCTGATGCAGCGAGAGCGTGAACACGTCGGGCCTCCCCTGGAAGATGCGCGCGGTGCCGTTGCCCTGATGCACGTCGAGATCCACGATCGCGATGCGCGTGGCGAGCCCCTCGACGCGCGCGGCTTCGGCGGCCACCGCGAGATCGTTGACGTAGCAGAAGCCCTCGGCCTTGTCGGCGAACGCGTGGTGCAGTCCACCGCCGACGTGCACCGCCGCGCCCCAGCGGAACGCGCGGCGCACCGCTTCGGCGGTGCCCGAACCCGAGGTCTCGAACGAGGTCACGATCTCGCGCGTGAGCGGCAGCTCGCTGTACTGCGTGCGCGGCGTCCAGCGCAGCGCTTCGAACTCGTCCAGGTAGCCGGGGTCGTGCGCGAGCTCGAGCAGTTCACGCGTGGGGGGCGGCGGTTCGATCACGCGGCGCTCGTGCAGGTCGCCCGACGCGACGAGCGCGTCCACGACCGCGGGGTACTTGGCGGTGGGGAACACGTGATGCCCGATGTCGACGTGGTAGCACGGCGACGTGACCACGACTTCGCGCAGGTCCATGACGCGAAGGATGCCCCAGTGGTCCGCGGTCTGGCAACGACCGGACACGCGGGCGCAGGGCTCCCTTATAATGGGTCCCCATGTCCTCCCTCGCCTCCTCGAAACCCGCCGGAACCGGCGTCGCGTTCAAGACGCTCCACGCGCGACTCGTGCGACGGCACCTCGCGACCTGGGACGCCCGGCTGTGGGTGGCGCTCGTCGCGCTCGCGGTGAGCGTGGGTGGTTTCGTGGCGCTGCAGATGCGGCTGCGCTTCGATCACGTGCGGCTCACGGGTGGCGTGGCCGCCACCGGGCCGATCCTCGTGCTCGCACTCGTCGCGGTGCTCGTCGTCGCGGGCGCGATCGCCGCGGATCGCATGCGCGCACGCCTCGCGGCCCCGCCGGGCCCCGAGTGGCTCGCGCTGCCGGTGCCCGCCTCGGCGATCCAGCGGCATCTGGAACGACAGGCCCGGCAGCCGGCGCTGGCGCTGTTCGTGCCCGCGAGCGCGATCCTGTTCGCGGCCGCGGGTCGCGTGGCCGCACCGCTCTGGTGGGCCTGTCTGGCGCTGTTCCCGTTGGCGTGGTGGGGCGTCGTGCGACTGGCGTGCGAGGGTGCGGTGCGCCTGAGCGCGCGAACGGTCGCGACGCGGACCGGTTCGGCGATCGAACGCGTCCTGCGCTCGGCACGCACCACGGACACGAACCGCGCGGTGCCGCGCACGGCGTTCGTGCGCGGGGCGCCGTGGCACGCGCTCATGCGGCTCGATGCGCGCGTCACCGCGCGTGCCGCCGACCTGCGCGGTCGACTGGCGATCGGCGTGCTGCTGTTGGTGCTGGGCGCGTTCGCGTGGATCGCGCCCGAGCGACCCGCGAGCGAACGACAGGCGCTCGCGTTCGCGGGGTTCCTCGTGGCGTGTTCGCAGTGGGGCGCGTGGGCCGCGCGACGCGCGGCGGGCGATCCGATCGCGTCCCTGCGCGCGCTGCCGTTACCGCTCGTCGATCGCTGGCGCGCACGCGCCACGTGGTTGCTCGCACCCGTCGCGCTGTCGGTGCTCCTGCCCCTCGCGATGGCACCGCACGCCACCCCGGTCGTGCGCAGCGTCACCGCGCTGCTGTGGCTGCTGCCCGCCGCACTGATCGTGCTCACCGGTCTGCAGTTGGGGCTGTCGGTGCCGGAACGCCCCGAACAGGCCGAGTCGCTGTATCTGGGTTGGCTCGGCGCGAGCGTGCTCGCGAGCCTCGCGATCCCGCTCCTGGGCTGGGGCATGCTCGCGGGCGCGTTCGTGTTCTCGTTGCGACGACTGTCCCGAGCCGCCACCGAGGAGATCGTCTGATGCTCGCGCTGCATGGACTGACCCGACGCTACGGGACGCGACTCGCACTCGACGGGGTGTCGTTCACGGTGGAATCCGGGACGATCGTGGGCCTGCTGGGGGCGAACGGCGCGGGCAAGAGCACGCTGCTGCGCACGGTGGCGGGACTGCAGACCGCCGATGCGGGCCACGCGCTCGTCGCGGGCCACGATCCGTGGACGGAGCCGATCGCCGCCAAGCACGCGCTGGGTTACGCCGCCGAGCAACCCACGTTCCACGACGAGCTCTCGGCGCGCGAGCATCTGGCGTTCGTGGCCGAGGTGCGCGGCCTCGATCCGACCGCCGCCGAAGCACGTACGACCGCACTCGCGACCGCGTTCGAGCTCGTCGAACGTCTCGACGAACCCGTGCGCGCGTTCTCGCACGGCATGCGCAAGAAGCTGTCGTTCATGGCCGCGGTGCTGCATCGGCCCGCGGTGCTGTTGTGCGACGAGGCGCTCGAGGGCTTCGATGCGCCCGCGGCGATCGCCGCCAAGACCGAACTGCGCGATCTGGCGGCGCGCGGTGGTGCGGTGTTGTTCTCGAGTCACGTCACCGAGACGGTGGAGCGGCTGTGCGACCGCGTGGTGCTGTTGCATCGCGGCCGCGTGGCGCGCACCCTGTCGCGTGCCGAATGGGGTGGCGGGGCCGACGTGCATTCGCCCCTCGAACGCCTGTTCCTGGATCTCTCCCTCGCGTCCCCGGAGTCCCCGCGATGAAGCGCCTCGTGTGGTTGTTCCTCGTCCTCGCGACCACGGCCCACGCCGCCGGCATCCCCGCGCCCCCCCACCTCGTGGCGATGTGGCAGGGTCGCGACGGCGCCTACGTCCGAGGGTTCCTGCGCGCGACCGCCGCCTCGGGGGACGCGGCGGGGGCCACCGCGAGCCAGCGTCTCGACGCCGGTGAGGCGGCGTACTGGCTCGGCGTGCAGCATGCGCTCGCCGGTCGCGGCGACAGCGCCCGCGCCGAATATCGCCGCGCCATGCGCCTGCGAGGCGACTACGACGAGGGCTTCGCGCTCATCGATCGGATCGCGTCCGCCCGCGGGACGGCCGAGCTCGCGGAGGCGCGCGCGATCGCGGGCGAACTCGCGCAACAGGCCGACCTGTCGGTGCCCAAGCGCGTGGTCGAATCGCATGCCCGCCTGGCGTGGACGTTGTCGCGGCTGGGCCGCGCGGACAGCGCCGCACGTGAACTGCGCGAGTACGCTCCCGAGTTGTGGCGACGTCCCGCGTGGACGCGGCGCGCGCTGCGCATCCAACTCGCGGGCGGCGACCTGGAGGCGGCGTGGCGGAGCGCGCTCACGCTCGCGATCCGCGGCCGCGGGCAGGATCGCGAAGCCGATTCGCTGCTGCTCGTGCTCACGCGTCGTCTGGGCTACGCCGACGATCGCCGGACGATCCCCCTGCGCGAGGGCGTGGCGCGCGTGCTCGCGGACGAGCGCCTGTTCGCCGAATCGCTGGGTGGGCGGGTCGAGACGCTGCGGGGTGCGGACGGTTTCCCGGTCCAGGCGTTCGTCTTCCCGGCCCGGACCGACAGTGTGCGCGGCGACGCGGTGCTCATGATCCTGGCACCCATCGACACCGTACGCGCCGCCGAAGCGCTCGTGCGCGGTCTGACGGCCGCCGGGTCGCCGGTCGTGCTGGTCGCGCCGCGCGGGGCCTACGGTTCACGTGCCCCCGGCGCGCTGGGCCCGGAGGCGTGGATCGCACGCGAGTACGACCACGAACGCCTCGTCACGCTCGATGCCCGCGCGGTGATGGCGGCGGTCGCTCCGCGGCCCGCGTTCAAGGGCCGCGCGTGGGTCGTGGGTGCGGCCGGGGATCACGCCCCCGCCGCGCTGCGGGTGCTCGAGGGCACGCGCGACGCGCGCGCGTTGCTGCTGGTGGCGCCGCACGTCCCGGTCGTCTCGGTGGCGGATTATCGTGCGCGTCTGCGCACGCTCGGCACGCGCACGTTCGTGCAGGTCTCACCCGAGGAACCCGGCGCGCTGGAGTTCGGTGACCTGCTCGCGCGCGACACCGCGCCGGGTCAGGTGCGTGTGGCCGACACCGGCGAGGCGGGACGCGGGCTCGCGATCATGGGAACCGAGGCGCGCATCCTGCCGCGACTCGTGGCGTGGTTGCGCGAGGGCACGAAGCCGCGCTGAAGCGTCAGCGCGCCTTCGCGTCCGTGGCGGGGCGCGACGCCATGGCCGCGCGCCATTCGACCAGCACGACCGCCGTCAGGATGAGGCCGGCGCCGAGCCACCAGCGCGCCACGAATCGCTCACCGCCCAGCGTGAGCGCGAACACCAACGCGAACACGGGCTCCATCGCGAACAGCAACGCCACGCGGCCGGCCGCCAGCGTCTGCTGCGCGAACACCTGGCACACGGGCGCGATCGTGCTGCCCGCGACCGCGAGGTAGGCGAAGTCGCGCCAGCCCGCGCTCGACAGCGTCGCGAACACGGGACGCGGATCGCCCGCGAAGGGTGCGAGCAGCAGCGCCGTCACCGCGGACTGCACCAGCGTCACCGCGAGCGGGTCCACGTCCCCCGCGAAGCGGGCGACCCACACGATCTGCAGCGCGTAGAGCGAGGCGCCCGCGAGGGTGATGAGTTCGCCGCGACCCAGATGCAATCCGGCGTCGAGCGACATGAGCGCCGATCCGGCGAGCGCGAGTGCCAGGCCCACGAACAACGCGGACGAGGGTCGCTGTCGCAGCAACAGCCACGCGTAGAACGCGGCGAACAACGTCCCTGCACAGGTCAGGAACGCCGACGACCCGGCCGAGGTCCAACGCAGGCCCAGCGCCTGCAGGAAGAACGCGCCCACCATGAGCACGCCGTTACCCGCGCCGAGGCGCCACTCCACCGCGCGCGGCGCGCGACGGCGCAGCAGCGCGACGATCACGAACAACACGGTCGCGACGGTGAAGCGACCGCACACGAGCAGCTGCGGCGAGAGCGCGCGCACGCTGTCGCGGATGGCGACGAACGTGCCGCCCCACAACAGCGTCGCCGCCAGCATGGCGGCGAGGGCGCGATGTTCGTGGGCGCGGGCGGTCACGGGTGCGATCGGCCTCAGCCGCGCCGACGCGCGGGACCACGGCGACGCGCGGGTGCGGCGACCTTGGCGTGCGTGATGGCGTAGGTGAGCCGCTCGAACTCCATCGTCATGTCCACCGTGCGCAGCATGACCGTCTCGGGCACGCGCAGCTTGCGCGGCGCGAAGTTGAGGATGCCCTGCACGCCGGCGGCGACCAGCGCATCGGCCACCTCCTGCGCGGCGCGCACGGGTGTGGCGATGACGCCGATCTCGAAGCCCTCGCGATCGTCGAGTTGCGACATGGGGCGGATGAGCAGCCCCTCGAGGGTGCGCCCCACCCGTGTGGCGTCGGCGTCGAACACCGCGACGATGTCGAAGCCCTGATCCGAGAACCCGCGGTAGCCCACGAGCGCCGAGCCGATGTGGCCGGCGCCCACGATGCACGCCTTCCAGCGGCGATCGAGCCCCAGCAACGTGCGGATCTCGCGGCGCAGGTGCTCGACGTGGTAACCGAGACCGCGGCGACCGAACGACCCGAACGACGACAGGTCCTTGCGCACCTGGGCCGACGTGATGCCCTCGCGCTCCGCCAGCAGATGCGACGAGATCATCCGCTTGCCCTCGGCCGCGACCTCCTCGAGCACGCGGTAGTAGTTCGACAGTCGCCGAACGGTCGGTTCCGAGATGTGCGGCACGGGCGGGCTCCTTGGTTCGTGAATCTTTTCACAAGCGACGACAACGGAAGAGCCGCGGGGACGGATCCCCGCGGCTCCCGTGACGCGATCAGCCCTGCGGCGCGGCGTTGCCGTCGGACGACTCGCCGTCGTCCTCGGACACGACGCGGGTCACACCCGCCACCGTGTCGGGCAGCAGGTTCCCGCTCTCCTCGGACTCGGCGAGGTTCACCAGGCGCACGCCCTGCGTGTTGCGGCCGAGCACGCTGATGCCGTTGACCGGGATGCGGATGAGCTGGCCCTGCTTGGTCATGATCATGAGCTCGTCACCGTCGACGACCTCCTTGACCGCGACGACGTTGCCGTTCCGCTCGGTGGTCTTGATCGTGATGATGCCCTTGCCGCCGCGGTGCGAGACGCGGTACTCCGAGATCTCGCTGCGCTTGCCGTAGCCGTGCTCGGTGACGGCGAGCAGCGTGGCCTGACGCTTCACGCCGACCATGCTCACGACCTCGTCCGTCTCGTCGTCGAGGGTGACCGACTTCACGCCGTAGGCGGTGCGGCCCATCGCGCGCACCTCGTCCTCGTGGAAGCGGATCGCGAGACCCTTCTTCTTGGCGAGGATGATGTCCTGCGTGCCGTCGGTGATGATCGCCTCGATGAGCGCGTCGTCGTCCTCGAGCAGCACGGCGTTGATGCCGGCCTTGCGCACGTTGCCGTACGCCGACAGCACGGTCTTCTTGATGAGACCCTTCTTGGTGGCGCACACCAGGAAGTGGTTGTCATCGAACGTCTTCACCGCGACGACGGCCTGGACGCGCTCGTCGCGCGACATGCCCTCGAGGTGGTTGACGAGCGGACGACCCTTGGCGGTGCGGCCGGCCTGCTCGATCTCGTGGACCTTGAGCCAGTAGCAGCGGCCCTTGTCCGTGAGGAACAGCAGGTAGGCGTGCGTGTTGGCGATGAACAGGTGCTCGATGAAGTCGTCTTCCTTCGTCTTGGCACCGATCACACCCTTGCCGCCACGGCGCTGCGCACGGTACGAGGAGATCTCCTGCCGCTTGATGTAGCCGGTGTGGGAGATCGTGATGACCATGTCCTTCTGCTCGATCGTGTCCTCGTAGTTGATGTCGCCCTCGTCGGCCACGATCTGCGTGCGGCGGTCGTCCCCGTACTTGTCGCGGACGCGACGGACCTCGTCCTGGATGATCCCGAGCATCTTGCGCTCGCTCGCCAGGATGGCGCGCAGCTGCTCGATGAGCTTGATCACCTCGAGGTACTCGGCCTGGATCTTGTCGCGCTCGAGGCCGGTGAGGCGCGCGAGGCGCATCTCGAGGATGGCGTTCGCCTGGATCTCGGACAGCTTGAAGGACTTCATGAGGCCTTCGCGCGCCGTCTCGGTGTCCTTGGACTTGCGGATGAGCGCGATCACCTCGTCGAGGTGGTCGAGCGCGATCTTGAGGCCCTCGAGGATGTGCGCGCGGCGCTCGGCCTCGGCGAGGTCGAACTCGGTGCGACGACGCACCACTTCGCGCCGGTGCCGCACGTACTCGTCGAGCAGGCTGCGCAGCGTGAGCACCTGCGGACGGTTGTCCACGAGCGCCAGCATGATCGAGCCGAACGTGGTCTGCAGCGGGGTGTGCACGAACAGCTGGTTGAGCACGACCTTGGGGTTCGCGTCCTTCTTGAGCTCGACGACGATGCGCATGCCGTCGCGATCGGACTCGTCGCGCAGATCCGAGATGCCGGCGATCTTCCCCTCGCGCACCATCTGCGCGATCTTCTCGAGCAGCGAGGTCTTGTTGACCTGGAAGGGGATCTCGGTGACCACGAGGCTCATGCGGCCGCCCTTGCCCTCCTCGACCTGCACCTTGGAGCGCATCTTCATGCTGCCGCGGCCCGTGAGGTAGCAATCCCGGATGCCCTGCGTGCCGTAGATGATGCCGCCGGTCGGGAAGTCCGGGCCCTTCACGATCTTGAGCAGATCCTCGGGCGCGGTCTCGGGCTTGTCGATGATCGCGATGATGGCGTCGCAGATCTCGCGCAGGTTGTGCGGCGGGACCTCGGTGGCCATACCGACGGCGATACCCGAGCAGCCGTTGACGAGCAGGTTCGGGATGACGGCCGGCAGCACGACCGGCTCCTCGCGCGTCTCGTCGTAGTTGGGGCGGTAGTCGACCGTGTTCTTCTCGAGGTCGGCCAGCAGCTCCATGGCGATCGGCGTCAGGCGGGCCTCGGTGTAACGCATGGCGGCCGGCGCGTCGCCGTCGATCGAGCCGAAGTTGCCCTGGCCGTCGACGAGCGGGTAGCGCATGACCCAGTCCTGCGCCAGACGCACGAGCGTCGGGTACACGACGCCTTCGCCGTGCGGGTGGTAGTTACCCGAGGTGTCGCCGGCGATCTTGGCGCACTTACGGAAGCCGCGACCCGGCGCGAGGTTGAGGTCGTTCATGGCGACCAGGATGCGGCGCTGCGAGGGCTTGAGTCCGTCGCGCACGTCCGGCAGCGCGCGGGAGACGATGACCGACATCGAATAATTGATGTAGCTGGTCTTCATCTCCTCTTCGATCTGGAGATTCAGGATCTTGGAACGGTCGTTCAGTGCCATGTCGTGTCCACCCTTCGTTGCTCCGCTGCGCTCCCCGGCCCGCCTCCTGCGTGCCGCGTCGCGCGCGGGTCGTCACTCCTTGGGAGTGCGCTGCCAGTGCCACGCCAGTGCGGCGGTGGCCCATTGCGTGGATCGTCCCGGATCGGCCGCGGTGCGCAGCAGCGCGCGATGCCAGCCGAGCGCCAGACCGAGGCGCTGTCCGTTCACGACCGGATGCGTGAGGTCGAGGTAGGCGGAGATCGTCGCGCCGCTCACGGCGTCGTTCACCGAGCCGCGCCGATCGATCGCCTGCCGTGCCCAACCGAAACCCAACCCGCCGTCACTCGACCAGCCGCGCCCACCGGCGATGCGCCGGGTGCCCAGCCACTCGAGGCCGTACGTCCAACGGTGCACGTCACCCACACGGCCGAGCAGCGTGCCGTCGTTGGGATCGCGCAGTTCGACGATCGCGGTGCCCTGATCGGCCGCCGTCAGCGACAGGCCGAAGCGCCAGTCGCCGTCCTCGACCGGGAGCGTCGCGGTGATCGAGCCGGCGGCGCCGCCCTGTCCCGGCGAACCGTTCACGCCGAACGACGATCCGGCGAGCACCGACCACCGCGTCGCGGCGGCGACGGGCGTCGCCACCACGACCCACCACATGCACACCCCGATCCAACCCCGGGCCCGGAGCATCAGATGTCCAGGTTCTTCACGGCGAGGGCGTTCTCCTCGATGAACTGGCGACGCGGTTCGACCTGCTCGCCCATGAGGATCGTGAAGATGCGATCGGCCTCGACCGCGTCCTCGGTGTTCACGCGCACGAGCGTGCGCGTCTCGGGGTTCATCGTGGTGCGCCACAGCTGGTCCGGGTTCATTTCGCCGAGACCCTTGTAGCGCTGCACGAGCACGTTCTTCTTGCCGATGCGCGCGATCGCCTCGTCGCGTTCCTTCTCGTCGTAGCAGTAGATCTCGTCCTTGCCCGACTTGACCAGGAACAGCGGCGGCTGCGCGATGTACACGTGACCCGCGTCCACCAGCGGCCGCAGCTCGCGGAACAGGAACGTGAGCAGCAGTGTGCGGATGTGCGCGCCGTCCACGTCGGCGTCGGCCATGAGGATGATCTTGTGGTAGCGCAGCTTGGCGAGGTCGAACTCCTCCTTCACGCCCGCGCCCAGCGCCGTGATGATGCTGCGGATCTCCTCGTTGGCGAGGATCTTGTCGATGCGCGCCTTCTCGACGTTCAGGATCTTGCCGCGGATGGGCAGGATGGCCTGGAAGCGGCGATCGCGACCCTGCTTGGCCGAACCACCGGCCGAGTCGCCCTCGACCACGAAGATCTCGCAGTCCTGCGGGTCGTCGAACGCGCAGTCGGCCAGCTTGCCCGGCAGCGAACCGCCGTCGAGGATCGTCTTGCGTCGCGCCAGGTCGCGCGCCTTGCGCGCCGCCTCGCGGGCGCGCGCCGCCGAGATCATCTTCTCGACGATCTTGCGGGCGACCGACGGGTTCTCCTCGAAGTACTCGCGCAGCCCCTCGCCCACGACGGTCTCGACCGCACCCTTGATCTCGCTGTTGCCGAGCTTGGTCTTGGTCTGACCCTCGAACTGCGGGTTCTGCATCTTCACCGACACGACCGCGACCAGACCCTCGCGCACGTCCTCGCCGCCGATGTCGGCCTTGAGGTTCTTGGTCAGACCCTCGGTCTTGGCGTAGTTCACCAGGGTGCGCGTGAGCGCCGAACGGAAGCCGCCGACGTGCGTGCCGCCCTCGTGGGTGTTGATGTTGTTCACGAACGAGAGCAGCGACTCGGCGTAGGTGTCGTTGTACTGGAACGCCACGTCCACGGCCACGTTGTCGCGCTCGCGCTGGAACACGACCGGCTTGTTGTGCAGCGTCTCCTTGTTCGAGTTGAGGAACTTCACGAACTCGGCGATGCCGCCCTTGGCGAAGTACTCGGCCGACTTGTCGGTGCGCTCGTCGTACAGGTGGATCGTGAGGCCGCTGTTGAGGAACGCGAGCTCGCGCAGGCGCGAGGCGACCGTGTCCCACACGAACTCGGTGTTCTCGAAGATCGTCGGGTCGGGATGGAACCGCACCGTGGTGCCGCTCCCCTTCTCCTTCTTGTCCGCGGCGCGCGAGCTCATGGCCGCGACCGGGATGCCGCGCTGGTACTCCTGCGTGTACACCTTGCCGCCGCGGAGCACCTCGACGCTGCAGCGATCCGACAGGGCGTTGACGCACGAGACGCCGACGCCGTGCAGACCACCCGAGACCTTGTACGAGTCGTTGTCGAACTTACCGCCGGCGTGCAGCGTGGTCATGACGACCTCGAGCGCCGGCTTCTTCATGGTGGCGTGGATGTCGACCGGGATACCGCGGCCGTTGTCCTGCACCGTGATGCTGCCGTCCTTCTGGATGCTCACCCGGATCGTGTCGCAGTGACCCGCGAGCGATTCGTCCACCGAGTTGTCCACGACCTCCCAGATGAGGTGGTGGAGTCCGCGCACGCCGATGTCGCCGATGTACATGGCGGGGCGCTTGCGGACGGCCTCGAGACCCTCGAGGACGGTGATGCTGGTGGCGTCGTAATGGTGGCCCTTCGGCTCAGCCGTCAAGGTCGCGTCTCCTTCGTTCGTGCTCACCGCAGGTTCCCTCCGCGGGCCGGTACGAGGCGGACGTCGCGAATGACGTCGTCGCCGAGGTGCCGGTTCAGGTTGCGCACCAACTCGCGCTTCAGGAACGCGAGTTCGTGCATCCAGGCCGATCCTTCGACCTCCACGGTCAGTTCGCCGTCGCGGAAGGACGTCGCCCGCGCATGGCGCGCGATGCGGTCCCCGGCGACGAGCGGCCAATCCGTGACGGCTCGCCAACCCCTCGCGCCCTCCTCCAGGCCCCATTGCTTCATGAGGGCCGGGAGCAGGCTCGCGAGGCTCTTCATCTCAGACATGCGTGACCACCTCACCGCGCCGGGCCCCTCGTGGACCCCGCACGGTCTCAACCACGCGCGCCGGCCTTCGCCGTCTCGGCCGTCGGAGCGTTGTCCGGCAGGCGCAGCGGCATGACCAGGCACAACAGTTCCTCGTCGGCCTGCGGCAGTGCGCCGACGGGTTCGACGATGCCGGCCGACAGGGCCGTCTTGAGCTTGAACACCACCTTCTCGGTGGGGACGTTGCGCAGCGTCTGCAGCAGGTAGCGGGCGTTGTAGCCGATCTCCATGCCCTCACCCTTGTACTCGGCCTCGATGCGCTGGCTGCCCGAACCGAAGTCGGCGGTGGCCGACGACACCTCGAGACCCGCCTCGCTGATCGAGAAGCGCACCTGCTGCGTGTTGCTGTCCGCGTGCGACGACATGATGTCCACCGCGTCCATGAGGTCGGAGCGCGTGACCGTCAACAGACGGACGTTGTCCTTGGGGATGACCTGCTCGTAGTTGGGGTACGGCCCTTCGAGCAGTCGCGCCGTGACCTGCACGCGGTACTCGCCCACCTGCGCCGTGAAGCTGGCGTGCGAGCGGGTCTCGCTCACGGTGAACTCGACCGGGCTGGTGGCGTCGCCGGCCACGCGGCTCATGTTGGCGAGCGCGCGGGCGGGCACGATGACGCCGTCGCGATTGAGATCGTTCGTCACGGTGCGGCAGGTCGCGCGCGCCAGACGGTGACCGTCGGTGGCGACGAACGCGATGCCCTGGGCGCTGCCGTGCACGAACACGCCGTTGAGGCTCTGGCGCGTGGTCTCCTCGGAGACCGCGTACGAGGTGCGATCGACCAGGCGGGCGAGCGTCTCGCCGGGCATGGTGACCTTGGTGCCGTCACGGAACGACGGCGGGGTCGGGAACTCGTCCGACTTCTGCACCGGGAAGCGCGACACGCCACGGCCATCGCCGTAGGTGACCTCGAGCTGGTTCTTCTCGAGCTTCAACGTGACACCGCCGCGCGGCATCTTGCGCACGACCTCGTTGAAATGCTTGGCCGCGACCGCGATGCGGCCGGGGGCCCTGCCCGTGCAGGGCACGCTGACACTGGTGGTGAGATCGAGATCGGTCCCGGTGATGCGCAGGCTGTTCTGCTCGGCCTCGAGCAGGAAGCAGTTCAACAGCGGCTGTGCGCTCTTCTGGGGAACCGATCCGAGGGCACGGGCGACGGCGAAGACGAGGTCGCCCTGCTGGATGGAGAGGTCCATGGGTCACTCCCTGACGACAAGGAACGTCATGTCCGGACACGCGTTTCGCCACGTCCGGAGGGTGGTTCCGGGGGCGCTTTCATGGGCCGCGACATTCTAGGCATCGAGGCCTCGGAAGGCAAGCCGGGAAAGCCTTTCAAGCCTGCTTCTAACTGCTTTAATTTCAATCGATAAAGACTCTCGTAACCGTAGGGGGTGTGGATGCCGTGGATAACCCGCTCGACCCCCCTCCTGTGACACGCGCCGCAACGGTTTCCGGCGGTCGTCGCGATGTGGATGACACGTGGAATCGTCCACACCTCTCCCCCATCCCGTGGGTGCCCTCGGCGCACCTCGGGTTGCCCACGACACGTCCACGCGCGATTCACGGCTTATCCAGACGGGGCTGTGGAGAACCCGCCAAGTCGTTCGCAGCAAAGTCACAAGCCGCCGCTCTCCGGCCGCGGGAACGCGAACCGTGTCGCCGGCGGATGTGCGTTCCAACCCGATGGATCGCGGCTCGAACACGAGACCGCAACAGGAAGGGCGGGGTCTCCCCCGCCCTTCCGTAACCTGCGACTCCAGGATTCGCGACCGCGCGGGACTAGCCCGACGCCACCGTCGAGAACAGACCGTTCACCTTGTCGCGGAACGCGTCGTCGCCCTGGATGCGATCCGCGACCTGACGACAGGCGTGGATCACCGTGCTGTGGTCGCGCCCGCCGAACACGCGGCCGATCTCGGCCAGCGACATCTCGGTGAGGTGGCGCATGAGGTACATGGCGACCTGCCGCGGCAGCGCCACCGCCTGCGTGCGCCGAACGCCCGTCAGGGCCTCGGGGCGCAGGCTGTACTTCTCGGCGACCACCGCCAGGATGCGCTCCGGCGTGGTGTGCTCGGGTTCGGGCTTCACGTACTGCGCCAGCACCTCGTTGGCGAGCTCCGGCGTGATGGCGCGGTGCGTGAGCGACGCCACCGCCATGAGGCGCACGAGGCAGCCCTCGAGGTCGCGCACGTTGCCGCGCACGCGATCGGCGATGAGCAGCACGACGTCGTCGGCCAAGCGCAGCCCGCTCGTCTCCTGCTCGCAGCGCTGCCGCAGGATGGCGATGCGCGTCTCCAGGTCCGGCAACTGCGTGTCGGCGACGAGGCCCTGGTTGAAGCGCGAGATCAGGCGGTCCTCGAGCCCCGCGATGTCCTTGGGCGGCTTGTCGGCGGTCACCACGATCTGCTTGTGGGCGTCGCGCAGCGCGTTGAACGTGTGGAAGAACTCCTCCTGCGTGCTCTCCTTGCCCGCGAGGAACTGCACGTCGTCCACGAGCAGCACGTCCACGCCGCGGTACTTGTTCCGGAACGCCATGGTCTGGCCGTGCTGGATGGCCCAGATCATCTCGTTCGTGAACCGTTCGGCGGTCACGTAGTACACGCGCGCCTCGGGGCGCATGCGCTTGACCTCGTGGCCGACCGCGGTGAGCAGGTGGGTCTTGCCCAGGCCCGACGCGCCGTGGATGAAGAGCGGGTTGTAGACCTCGCCGGGGCGCTGCGAGACCGCCATGGACGCGGCGTGCGCGAAGCGGTTGCTCGGGCCCACGACGAACGTGTCGAAGGTCAGGCGCGGGTGGAGCTGGCTGTCGAGCCACTCACGCGCCGGCGCCGTGCGCGTCGCCACAGGGGTCGTGGTGGCGGTCGCGACACGGGGCGCGGCGGCGAGGGCGGGCGCCGGAGGCGCCGCAACGGGCTCACGGGGCGAGAACCGCAGCTCCGGGCACTGTCCGAGCTCGTCGGCGAGGGCCTGACGGAGCACGGTCAGGTAGTGCTCGTGGATCCAGTCCACGAAGAACGCGTTGGGGACCTCGAGCTCGACCCGTTGCGGGGTCAGCTCGATCGCGTCGATGGGGCGGAACCAGGTCTCGAACGCCTGCGGGCTCGCCAACTGCGACTTCACGCGATCGAGCACGGCTTCCCAGACCGCGGGGGCGGGCTGGGCCGAGGAGGGGGGCATGACGGCCATGTCGGACTTCCTTAGCGGTTGCGGCCGATGTCCGCCGGGCGGGGGCGCATCGCGGGTGATCGCGTCTGCGGCCGGGGCCGGGAGGAACCGACTTATCAACAGAGGGGGACGAAGTTATCCACAGGCGTGGATGAACGACGAGAGACAATCACGACAACGAGTTACGAGAGAATCTCGGCCGGGTTCCACAGGTCTTCCACAATCCGTGGATCCCGGTCGGGAGCGCCCGTGCGAGGGGTGCGGGGGGTGCGCGGGACGCTTCCTGCAAGTCTTTTCACGGCAACCACTTGGAATTCTCGAACCGAAGGTTCGCCGGGGAGTGGGAGAACCCTCCCTTGCGGCGGAGCAGGAGGCTAGCACCGCCCCCCGGACCCGACAAGCCATCAGTGCCGTTCTTGTAAACCACTGCGAATCAATGTTCTACCGGGTTGTCGGTCGAACTCAGAACGGGAACAGCACCCCGAGGGTCAGCGCCAGGTCGTCGCGGAACTCGTCGCTGACCCCCACCTGGACCTCGCCCAGCAGCCGCAGATCCGGGTTCGGGTGGTATTCGACGCCCGCGCGCAGCGGGAACGAGGTGTCGTTGAACTTGCTCGAGCCCGTGGCGGTGGGCGTCTCGTTGCGCGAGACGAGCAACGCCGCGCTGCCGTAGCCCGTCCAGCGGCCCGCACCATCGAACGTGCGCGACAGCGTGACCTGCGGGCCGATCGAGAGCTGGTTGAACGAGTCCGCGGTCTCGACGCCGATCGCCGCGCCCAGCGCGACGGTGAGCGGCGACGTCGCGCCCTGCACCGCGACCTGGCCGCGGAAATCGCCGCCGATGCGCAGCGACGTGCGCGAGACGTGGTTCACGTTGATGCGCGACAGCCCGCCGTTGAAGCCGAAATCGAGCTTGTCGTAGAACGACATCCGCAGCTGCCCCTGCAGCGTGGCGCTGTGCTGATCGAACTGCAGGTACACACCGCCGAGATGTCCGTCGACGGGCACCACGCGGGCCTCCGAGAAGGCTCCGTTGACCTGTGCGGCGGCCGTGGACACCACGGCCAGCGACAGCACGGTCGCGAGCAGGACGTGCTTCACGTGCGACTCCCTTCTTCGATTCCGAACAGCGGACGTTCATCCTTGAACGCGGGAAGCTGACGAGCAGGCTGCCCCCTCCTGCTGCCGTGGTCAAGCGGGGGAGGGGTGGGGGTGGGGAGGGCTTGCGTCGGCCGTCGCCTGCGTGAGACAAGCGGGCCATGCGACTCCTGAGCGATTTCGACGGTGTCTGGACCTACCCCGACCTCGAGGGCGAGGCGCAGCGCGTCGCGCTCGAGGCCGCGTTCCTCGCCCTCGTGCCGGCGCCCGAGCACGAGCTCGTGCGCGCCTGGATCGAGGAGGCGCGCACCACGGTCATGCGCGAGCCCCACCGCTACGGCTGGTACGTGAACGGTCGCGTCTCGGCGTTCGCCGATGAGGATCCGTTCGCCATCCACAGCGCCGTCCTCCATCGCCTCGGCGTGGCGCGCGAGACCGATGCGCTCGCGGCGCGACTCGCGGACGCGATCGAGGCCTCGGGGCGCACGCTCGAGCAGTTCGGCGGTGAGTCGCACTTCGCCGGCGTGAAGCACGTCGAGGCCACGCGCGGTCCCGCGATCACCGACGCGGCGGCCGACGCCGGTCGTCGCATGCTCGCGGGCGGCGTCGACATCGTCGTGGTCTCGAACTCGGGGACCGAGAAACTGCAGCGCTGGTTCGGCCACGCCGAGGTCCCCGCGCGCGTGCATCCCGAAGGCGGCCCGGGCGAGCTGCGCCTGCGCGGGGCGGCGCGCAAGTTCGTGTTGGCCGACGCGGGTCGGCACGCGCTGCACGTGGGGGCGCTCGACATCGACGTCGCCCGGCCGCACTACGAGTCGGTGTTGCTCGAGGAGGCGCCGGACGCCGTGGTCGGCGACGTGTTCAGCATCGACCTGGCGCTGCCGCTGCACCTCAAGCGCACGCGGCCCGAGTGGCGGCACGTGCGGTTGTTCTGGTTGGTGCATCCATATACGACCGAGCGCATGAAGCGGCAGATCGCGACCCTCGCGCCCGGCGAGGTCGAGTCGGTCGAGGGCGGGCTGGTCGGCGTCGCGGAGCGGCTGTTGGCGCAGGCTTAACCCCGGACCCGTTCATTTGAAACACGCTGTTCACGCCCCGCCGGTCGGCGGGGCTGGTATCCTGCCCCCGGGTACTCGAACCCCTCCAACTCCCTCCGCCACCCACTCGCCATGCGCGTCATCCTGTTCCGACATGCGCCCGCCGAGTCGCGCGATCCCGAGCGTTGGCCCGAGGACGCGGACCGGCCGCTCACCTCGCGTGGCGCCAAGCGTGCGCGGCGTGCGGCGCAGGGCGTCTGCCGGCTCGAACGACGCATCGATCGCGTGATCACGAGCGCGGCGGTCCGTGCGCGGGAGACCGCGCTCGAGTTGGTGGCGGCGGCAGGGGGTGAGGTGCCACTCGAGTCCCACGACGCGATCGGATTGTCCGGTTCGTGGCGCGAGGTGTTCCAGAGCATCACCCGGCAGCACGGAGAGGACCCCGCGGCGACGGTGGTCTGGGTGGGTCACGAGCCGGATCTCGGCAAGCTCGCGGGCCTCCTGCTCTTCGGCGCACCCACCCCCTTGCCGTTCAAGAAGGCCGGTGCCTGCGCCATCCAACTCGAACATCCCGCGGCCGGCGCGGGCGAACTCGTCTGGTGGTGTCCCCCGCGCGCCCTGCGCGCCCTCGCACGTCGAAGGAGAGACTCGTGAGCCCCGATCGCGCCTATGGTCGCCACCCCAACCCGTACCCCGGCAAGTTGTTCATCGTCGAGGGTATCGATGGGTCGGGGAAGAGCACGCAGTTGTCGTTGTTGGCGCAGTGGCTTCGCGCCGAGGGGCATCTCGTGATCCACAGTGAGTGGAACTCGTCGCCGATCGTCCGCGCGACCACGTCGCGGGGCAAGAAGAAGCAGTTGCTCACGCCGCTCACGTTCTCGCTCATCCACGCCACCGACTTCTCGGATCGCGTCGAACGGGACATCGTGCCGGCGCTCAAGGCGGGCGCCATCGTGCTCGCGGACCGTTACGTCTACACCGCGTTCGCACGGGACGCCTCGCGTGGCGTCGACCGTCAGTGGGTGCGCTCCCTGTACCGCTTCGCGGTCACGCCGACGTTGGCGGTCTACTTCCGGGTGCCGCTCGAGGTGGCGTTGTACCGCATCCTGTCCGGTCGCCCGAAGCTCAAGTGGTACGAGGCGGGCATGGACGTGGGTCTGCACACCGACATCAATGAGAGCTACAAGCTGTTCCAGGGTCGCATCCAGGGCGAGTACGAACGCATCGTCCAGGAGTACGGACTCGCCTGCATGGACGCCACGCAACCCGTCGAGGTGCAGCAGCGCGCCCTGCGCGAGATGATCCGGCCGCATCTGGTGGACGTGGCCAGTGCCCCCCGGACGGAACCCGCGCCTGCGCCGGAGGTGCTCTGACATGACGCGCTTCGAATCGTATGGAACGCCGATCCCGGGGACCCCGGTGGAGGATCTGCCGGGTTGGTTGATCGTGATCGAGGGCACGGACGGCGTCGGTCGCACGACCCACGTCAACAAGCTGCGGAACCACCTCGAGCGACTCGGCTACGCCGTCGCCGAGACCGGGCTCACGCGCTCGGACCTCGCGAGCGAGGGCATCCGTGACGCCAAGCAGGGCAACACGCTCGGCTCGAACGCGTTCAATCTCTTCTATGCGACCGATTTCGCCGACCGGCTCGAGCAGCAGATCATCCCGGCGCTCCGGGCCGGGTTCGTGATGATCACCGACCGCTACACCTACTCGTTGATCGCGCGCGCCATCGTGCGCGGCGCCGACGCCGCGTGGATCAAGCAGGTCTACTCGTTCGCGCTCAAGCCGGATGCCGTGTTCTACCTGCGGATCGACGTCGAGGATCTGGTCCCGCGCGTGCTCGCCGATGGCCCGTTCGATTACTGGGAGTCGGGCATGGACGTGCCGATGGGTGAGGACCTGTACGATTCGTTCGTGCACTACCAGCGGCGCATCATCGAGGAACTCGATGGGCTCGCGCGCGAGTACGGCTTCGAGACGCTCGACTCCACGCGCAAGCTGGGGCGGATCTCCGAGGAGTTGTGCGAGCGCGTCACGGCGATCCTCGAACGCAAGAAGGCGATCCGGACGACGGTATGAGGGCGAAGGTCGCGGCCGCCGCCCTGGGTCGGCTCGCCGAGGCGATGCGGGGCCACATCCGTGGCGCCCATGGTCGCCACGAGGAGGCGGTCCACGATCTGCGGGTCGGGTGCCGTCGCATCGAGACGCTGTTGCGGTTGTGGGCGCGCGACGATGACACGCTCGCATTGCGGCGGCGCGTCCAGCGCGTGCGTCGTGCCGCGGGAGGTGCGCGCGAGCAGGAGGTGGTCGCGGCACTGCTGCGCGCCGGTCGTCTGGGCGCCTCGGTGATCCCGATCGGGATCCGACGGCGGTGGGCGGCCTCGCTCGAACGACGTCCCGCCACTCGCCGACTGCCCTCGTCCGCGACGGTCGATCGCGTCGCCGCGGCGGTCGAGCGTTGGGCGGCCGTGCTCGATCGGACCACGGATCGCCGCGACCGCGCCGAGCGTCGGGTGAGGCGTTGGCGTCGTCGCGCGCTCGCCCGATTGGACGAGGCCCTGCGATCCGGCGAGCCCGTGGCACTCCACGAGGCCCGGCTGGCGGTCAAGCGTTGGCGTTACGCCGAGGAGTGGGCCGGATCGGGAGCGGCACCACGCGTGGCGAGCGCTCGTCGCTGGCAGCGGATGCTGGGGGCGTTGAACGATCGCGTGTCGTTGGTGTCGTTCGTCGTCGGGCGGGGTTCCGAGGGGATCCCTTACGCGGAGCCGTTGGATCGTCTCCGTCGAGCATCGCTGCGTGCCCTTCGCCGCCGTCTCGCTTCGAGCGAGTCGTCGCGGCGCGATCGCTGACGACGGGCGACAACTCGACCGGGAGGCCGAGCAACTTGGCCAGATCGGTCGAGCGGCGCTCACCCGCCCACAACTCCAGCTGGGCATGGCGACGCGCATCCACGAGGATCTGGAACCGTTCGCGTCGCAGCCGGACCTCGAGCCCGCGGACGAGCTGGTAGTGGCTGCGGTCGAGTCCTTCGGCCACGCGCAGGATCGCGCTCAGCCAGCGCACCGCGCGCCGCTCCGTGCGGCTGCGCTCGGCGTAGGCGGGTTCGCGCTTCTTCTTGGGGCGCGCGGCGCCGTGGTGCTGGGCGACCAGCGCGACGAGCGCGACCTCGTCGGCGGTGAGGCCGCGCAGCCCCGCCTGCCGGATGAGATACGCCGAGTGACGCGCGTGTCCGTCGTAGGCGACCGTCGAGCCGATGTCGTGCAGCAGCGCCGCGAAGTGGAGCCACTCGCGTTCGCGCACGCCGAGGTTGTGCCATGGGCGCAGAGCGTCGAACAGGCGCAGGGACAGCATGGCGACGTGACGCGGATGCCGGTCGTCGTGCTGGAATCGCGCGAGCAGTCCGAGGACGCTGCGCATGCGCAGGTCGTCGCCCGATTCGATCGTGTGCAATTCCGCGGCGTGCCGCCGGAGCCAGTCGGTGACCAGCCCTTCGCGCACACCGTAGTCGGACAGCGTGATGCCGCGCAGCCCGCTCAGTCGCAGGATCTGCTCCAGTACGATCGCCCCCGGCACCAGGATCTCGGCGCGCATCTGGTCGATCCCGGGCAGCCGCTCGCGTTGGGCGAGGGGCATGCGCTCGAGGCGACGGGTCAGGTTCGCCAGCGACGTCAGCGTGAGCACGTGACCGTTGAGCTGCGGCAGGGGGCGGTCGTGGTCCTGGAGATGCGCGAGTTGCGCGAGCGCATGGATGGATCCCGAGGATCCATAGGCCTGAACCGGCACGGGATCGCCCATCTCGGTCAGAGCGGCCTTGAGGGGCTTGCGGACGTGTCGGCGCAGCGCCTCGAGATCGTTCGCGGTGGGCGGGTCGCGCTGCAGCAGGGTCTCGGTCAGACGGAGGGCTCCGAGCGGCACACCGGCGACGCGCAGGAGTTCCTCGCCGCGCACCTGGACCAACTGGGCGCTGCCGCCGCCGATGTCCACGATCAACGACGGCTCGTCCTCGATCCGCAGTGCGGCCTGGACGGCCAGATGGATGAGGCGCCCCTCCTCCTCACTGGGGATCACGCGCGGCGCGATGCCGGCTTCCTGTCGCGCCAACTTGAGGAAGTCCCCACCGTTGCGCGCCTCCCGCACCGCGGCCGTGGCGGTGCACAGGATCCGGTCGACGGAATGCCGACGGGCCAACTGCACGAAGCGACGCAGGGCGCCGACGGTGCGCCGCATGGGCAGGCCACGCAGTCGTCCATCCTGGAACGAACCGCGTCCGACCTGCACGACCTCGCGCTCGCGATCGAGCACGGTGAAGCTGTCCCCACGGGTCGCCTCGGCGATGACCATGTGGATCGAGTTCGTACCGATGTCGATGGCGGCGATGCGCAAGCGGGCCCCTCCCGAGGACGGATCGTGCCGTCATTGTATCGGCCGATCGTCGTGGTCGGCCAACCCGGAACGTGCGGACGGGATTCGACCGATCCGACAGGCGGTCCGGACAGGATGTCACCGTCGCGGCGGCACTTCGTTCCTGTAACACGCCGGTAACACGCTGTGTCATCGCGCCATCGGTATTGGAACGCGTGCTGGCATAGGACTTGTTTGTCGCCACGACATGCGAAGGCTCGTCCTCATCCTGACCCTCTCGGGAGTGGCGCTGACCGCTGCGGTGACGTCCGCGCGGGCCGACCTCGTGCTCGCCGTCGGTGGCGCCTGGCCGGGCGGTGCACATGGCGCGCGACCCTCCGCCAGCCTGGGTTGGCGTGGCGATGTCGCGGGAGCGTGGCGCGGCGAGGTGCGATCCTCGCGCGCGGGCTCGGCGCTGTCGGTCCTGCGACCCCTGCCGGGCGTGCCGGTCGGCGCGTGGACGCTCCGTCCCTCGCTGATGGCCGGGGTCGATTTCGGCGGACCCTTGTCGGGAACGCTGTTCCAACGGACCGGATACCATCTGGAGACCGGGCTCGCGGTGCCCCTGCCCGAGGGGGCGTTGCTCGAGTTGTCGGCGCGCTGGGTGATGCGGGGTCAGGGGGGGATGCGTGGCCCCGACCGCTTCGCCGCGAACTACGCCGAGATCACCCTTGGATTCGTGTTCCGTCCCGACTGACGGGCGGCGGGATCGGCGCCGCGGGGCTTCGCACCTCGAATCGTGAGGCCCAGTCGGCGAGGGGCTGGAACCCGAGCCGACGGTAGAGCGCGAGGGCGGGTTCGTTCGTGACGTTGGCGAACAGACACACCTGTCGCGCGCGCAGGAGCAGGCGATGGCACAACGTCCGCATCGCCACGGTGGCGATGCCCTGCCCGCGCAACGTGGGTGGCACCCACACGCCGGAGACCTGCGCCGCATCGCTCGTGAGTGCGCTCAGCCCGGCGCGGAAGCACAGCCCGCGACCATCACGGATCAACCACGTCCAACCGTCGCGACACTCCTCGTGAACGCGGCGCGCGTAGGCGATCGGGTCGCCTTCGCGGGGATCCTCGAGGAGTTCCTCCGCGCGAAGGTCCGCGCCCGCCTGATACAGGAAGGCGTAGTCCTCCTCGCGCGCCGTGCGCAGATCCGCGCGCGTCGGTCCGGCCGTGAGCGTGTCGGGGGTCAGCGCGAGGTACGTCTGGTCACGCTCGAGTCGGCGCGACCATCCGGCCCCCGGGAAGCCCTCGCCGAGCGCGTGCACCGCGGTCCGTGGACCGATGATCTGCAGTCGATCGGGGCGCGGATCCGCGCTCTCCCGCAGCGCGACCCCGAGCGCGCGATGGGACTCGACGTCCTCGCCCGCCGGCAGCACCGCGCCCGACTGGGAGCCCATGAACACGAGCGCCGTCAGCCGGCCCCGTCGTCGCGCCCCCCACCACGTCTCCTGCGGACGGGCCAACGCGTCCCTGAGCACGAGCGCGATCAGGTAGACGTTGAGGATCGGATCGTCCTCGAGGAACAACAGGACCTCGGGCAGGTCGATGGGGCCCAGCCGCGCGAGGACCGGGGGTTCGGTGTCGGGGGACGGGGACATGGTGGACGGCATTCTAGAGGACAAGCCGCCGAGCGGCGACTCCGGCGACGACTCCCGATCCGCGTCGCATGGACGAGGGGTGCGTCGGCCGCTTACCCTCTCCGTCCCGGAGGGACTTCTCATGAGCGAACTGGTGATGGTCATCGAGGACGAGAAGGAGATCCGCGATCTCGTGCGCTACAACCTCGAGCGCGCGGGGTTCCGCGTCGCCGCCGCGGGCGACGGCGAGGAGGGCATCAAGCAGTTGTTCGCCGCGCGCCCCGATGCGCTCGTGCTCGATCTCATGCTGCCCGGTTTGAACGGGCTCGAGATCCTGCGCGAGGTCCGGGCCGAACCCGCGACCCACGACGTGCCGGTGCTCGTCCTGACCGCGCGTTCGGCCGAGATGGACAAGCTGCTCGGGTTCGAGAACGGCGCGGACGACTACCTCACCAAGCCCTTCAGTCCCCGTGAACTCGTCGCTCGCGTGCAGGCGTTGGTGCGGCGGAGTCGCCCGACCGGGGTCTCGCGTGTCCTCGAGGTGGGACCCCTGCGCATCGATTCCGATGCGCGCGAGGTGCGCATGGGGGGCCAGGTCATGGACCTCACGCCGCGTGAATTCGATCTGCTCGCGTTCCTCGCGCGACACCCCGGACGCGTCCTGTCGCGCGACGAGCTGCTGCGCAAGGTGTGGGGCTACGACTACGTCGGGGAGACGCGCACGGTCGACGTGCACGTCCGTCGCCTGCGCGCCAAGCTCGGCGAGGAGGCCCGACGCATCGAGACGGTGCTCGGATCGGGCTACAAGTTCACGTCGGCCGGCGGCGACGCATGAAGTGGTCGCTCCGGACACGACTGCTGGTCCTCCCGACCTTCATCGTGCTCGGTTCGGTCACCCTGTTGGTCTCCTGTGAGCACGCCGCGCAGCGGCGCGAGTCCGTCGCCCACGAGTCCAAGGCCCTGCTGCGACTGGCCGGCGAGGTGGCGCGCTCGACGATGCCCGCCGGACAGGGCTGGTCCGCGGTCACGGATTCCCTCGACGCGCGCATCGGGCTCCGCGTGACGGTGATCTCCGGGGACGGCCGTGTCCTCGCCGATTCGCGGGCCGACCACACGATCATGGAGAACCATGCCGAGCGTCCCGAGGTCCGTGAGGCGCTCGCGGGCCGCGCGGCGACCGCGGTCCGACGATCGGCCACGCTGGGCGAGGAATTCCTCTACGCGGCGGTACCGATCGAGCGGCGGGGTGCGCGGGTGCTCCGGCTCGCGGAGCCGATGGACATCATCGGACGATGGTCCGATACGATCACGCGCGTGTCGGCGTTCGCGGTCTCCGTCGCGATGATCGTCAGCCTGCTCGTGTTGGCCTACGTGAGCGAGCGATTCGTCGCCCGCGTTCGCCGTCTGCGGGACGTGGCGCGGCGCATCGGGCGCGGGGATCCGACGGCCCGCGCCGACGAGGGCTCGGGGGACGAGCTCGGCCGTCTCGGCGCCGAACTCAACGGGATGCACGCCGAACTCGACGCCCGTCTCGAGGCCCTGCGACGCGAGCGCGACGACCGCGAGCGGATCCTCGCCCACATGAGCGACGGCGTGGTGCTGCTCGACGCCGAGGACGGGATCGTGCAGGTCAATCCGCGGATGATCGAGTTGTTCGGATTGGCGATGCGGCCCGCCCCCGGGACGCGCTTCACCGCGTTCACGCGGGTTCCCGAGTTGCTCGAGATGGTCAAGGGTGCGCGGGACGAGGGGCGCACGCTGCAACGCGAACTCAAGCCGTGGACCACGCGGACGCGCCCGGCGCGCGTCACCGTGACCCCGCTGGCCGGGGTCGGTCCCGGTCCCGTCCTGATCGTCGTGCACGACCTGTCCGAGAGCGATGCGCTGCAGCGCCTGCGCCAGGACCTCGTCGCCAACGTGTCGCATGAGCTGCGCACGCCGCTCACCTCGCTGCGCGGTTACGCCGAGACGCTGCTCGAGGGTGGGCTCGAGGACGCCGAGCACCGCGAGGGGTTCGTGCGCATCATCCGCGATCAGGCGGTGTCGCTGCAGGCGCTCGTCGAGGACCTGTTGTCGCTCGCCGAGATGGAGCGTCCCGATGCCGCGCTGCGGCTCGAGTCGTTCGATCTGCGATTGCTCGCGGCCGAGCGGATCGCAACCTTCCGCGATACGGCGCAGCGCGCGGGCCTGACGCTCGAGCTCGTCCCGGGCGACAACGTGCCCGTCGTCGCCGATCGGGTGCGACTCGCGCAGGCGCTCGCCAATCTCATCGACAATGCGCTCAAGTACACGGAGCGTGGCGGGGTCCAGGTGGCACTCGGCCTGCGGGACGGCCGCGCGTGGTGCGAGGTGCGCGACACCGGCAGCGGCATCCCCGCCGAGGACCTGCCGCGCGTGTTCGAGCGCTTCTACCGCGTCGACAAGGCGCGCTCGCGCGCCAAGGGCGGTACCGGGCTCGGGCTCGCGATCGTGAAGCACGCGGTCGCGCTGCACGACGGCGTGGTCGCGCTCGAGAGCCGGGTGGGCCAGGGCAGCACGTTCCGGTTCGAGTTCCCGTCCGATCGGTCGCGCTGAACGTCCGCGCATGGCGCGGGCAGGGACCGCGCGGCTAAGATGCGCGCGCCCACCCCGAGTCCACGCCCTCCCTCCACGAGGCCCCGACTGACCCCGCCCCCTCGTCGCGCCGCGAGTCTCGTCGCCGTCGGCATCCTGGCGAGTCGTGTGTTCGGGCTCGTGCGACAGCGCATCATCGCGCACTACCTGGGGCAGTCCACGCTCGCGGCCGACGCGTTCTACGCCGCGTTCCGGATCCCGAACTTCCTGCAGAACCTGTTCGGCGAGGGCGTGCTGTCGGCCTCGATGATCCCCGAGTACACGCGGCTCGTGGCCGCGGGCCGTCGGGACGACGCGCGTCGCCTCGCGGGTGCCGTGGGCGGGCTGTTGGGGGCGCTGGTGCTGGTGATCGTCGCGCTCGGGGTGACGTTCGCGCCGTGGCTCGTGGACGCCATCGTGCCCGGGTTCGAGGGCGAGCGGCGCGCGTTGGCGGTGACGCTCGTGCGCATCCTGTTCCCCGGCGTGGGTACGCTGGTGTTCTCGGCGTGGTGTCTGGCGATCCTCAACAGCCATCGCCGATTCCTGTTGTCGTACACCGCGCCCGTGGTGTGGAACGTCGCGATCATCGCGGCGACGTTGTGGGGGCGTCGCGCACCGACGTCCGAAGCGTTGGTGTTGTGGACCGCGTGGGGCGCGGTCGCGGGCAGCGTGCTGCAGTTCGCGGTGCAGGTGCCGTCCGTGTGGCGGCTCACCGGCGGCGTGGCGCTGTCGCTCGAGACGCGCGACGAGCGCGTGCGCAAGGTGCTCGCCAACTTCGGCCCCGTGTTCCTGTCGCGCGGCGTCGTGCAGATCAGCGGCTTCATCGACGCGATGATCGCCAGCCTGCTGCCGCTGGGCGCGGTCGCCGTCATCTCGAACGCGCAGACGTTGTACCTGCTGCCGGTGAGTCTGTTCGCCGCGTCGGTCGCCGCCGCCGAACTGCCCGAGCTGTCCGAGGCGGCGGGCGATCGCACGCGACTCGACGCCCTGCGGCAGCGCATCGTCGAGGGCGGCACGCGCATCGCGTTCTTCATCGTGCCCTCGGCGATGGTGTTCCTCGCGCTGGGGCATCTCGTGGCCGGCATCGTGCTGCAGTCGGGGCGGTTCTCGCCGGACGACGCGATCTGGGTGTGGGTCACGCTCGCGGGTTCGTCGGTGGGCATGTTGGCCGGCGCGGTGGGCCGTCTGCTCACGTCGTCGTTCTACGCGCTCGACGACACGCGCACGCCGCTGCGGTTCGCGATCGTGCGCATCGTGCTCACCGTGGCGCTCGGCGTCGCGGGGGCGGTGTGGTTGCCGGGCGTGTTGGGGCTGCCCGCGCGTTGGGGCACGGCGGGGCTCACCGCCTCGGCCGGTGTGGCGGGTTGGGTCGAGTTCGTGTTGTTGCGGCGCGCGCTGGTGGCGCGACTCGGTGCGTTCGCGATGCCGCGCGGGATGGTGCCTCGCCTGTGGGTGGCCGCGCTGGTCGCCGCCGGGTTCGCCTGGGCGTTGATCCTGATGCTGCGCCCCGAAGCGCACGGCGATCTCGTGCGCACGCTGCTGGCGATCGCGATCCTCGCGGGGTTCGGCCTCGCCTACCTGGGCGCCGCCGCGCTGCTGCAGGTGTCCGAGGCGCAGGCGTTCGTCGCGCGCGTCCTGCGCCGCGGCTGATCCCCCGACCCTGCGGTCTTCGCGGGTACGGGGCGCACCAGATCCGGCGGGCGTGAGCGGGTAGGGGCCGATTTCTTTCATGCGATGGGTCCACAGTGCGCAAGAGACCTTATGTCAGGCTAGGACCGCATCGGTTATCAGGTGAGCCAAAGGTTTGTGTTACAACAATTTGTGGGAATCGAACAAAGCCGAAATCATATCGCCGAAATATCGCCGTAACACGTCGGTAACATGGCCGTGGTCCGATGGTATCCCCCCCTCGTATCAGGCCCTCACGGGCCTCGATGTCCGACGTGAGGAAGCACAATCGCCATGTACGCCGACGATTCGCAGATCCCGCCCGCGTCCACTCCGGTGGCCGCGGCACGCAAGCGTGGCCGACCGCTCGAGATGTCCCCCGACGAGGTGATCCGCCGCATCCGTGAGCTTTCGGATGCGGGGTTGTTGTTCCGCGTGCACCGCGAGGCGCCCGCGCTCTACGCCCGCGCCCGCCGCATGTACGGCACGTGGGCCGCTGCGCTGTCGGCGGCGGGGCTCGATCACGGTCAGGCCCTCCAGGAGGCCCGGCGGCGGTCGTTCGAGACGCGCCGTCGCATCCGCGGCTAGGCCTGAGTCCGTCGCCTTCCGGCAGCGAAGTAACATAACGGAAACATCTTCGGCCGACTCGCGAAACGGGTTCTGTTGCTTCATCGTGCCGGGAGTGCCCGCCCCCTGTCATCATGCCCGCGCAGGTCTCGCGCGAGCACGCCACTCCCGTCCATGGAGGACGCCGTGAAGCGTCGCTGGTCCGCAGTCCTGATGTGTCTTGCGCTCGTCTCGCCCACCGTCGCCCGCGCCGAGGAGGCGAGTGCGTCGACCTCGTCCGATTCGGCCACCGTCTCGGCCCCCGACGTCCAGGGCCTGCTCGACGGTCTCAACGAGCAGCTGCAGACGCTGCAGGCCGACACCGACAAGCTCAAGCGATTCAAGTTCTCGGGCTACCTGCAGGCGCGGTTCGACGTGAGCGAGGCGAGCAACGACTCGGTCAAGGTGTCGGGTTCGCCGGCGACGATCACGCCGGCCAACCAGAGCCGCTTCTACGTGCGTCGCGCGCGACTCAAGCTCACCTACGACTCGAGCCCGTTGTCGCAGGCGGTGATCTACGTGGACGGCGGTCAGGATCGCACAATCCGCCTGCTCGAGGCGTACGTCACGCTGCTCGATCCGTGGACGCCGAACCACGACCACCAGCTCACGCTGGGTCAGTTCAACGTGCCGTTCGGCTACGAGGTCGAGCGGTCGTCCAGTGTGCGCGAACTGCCCGAGCGGTCGCGCGCCGAGAACGTGCTGTTCTCCGGTGAGCGGGATCGCGGCGTGAAGCTCGAGAGCCAGTGGACGCTGAACCTCAAGACCACGCTCGCGGTGCTCAACGGCGGTGGCATCAACAGCACCGACTTCCCGAACACCGACCCCACCCGCGCCAAGGACGTCACGGCGCGGGCGCGCTGGTCGCAGGGCCC
>CAZZLY010000008.1:0-21780 GCA_964655175.1 uncultured bacterium | reverse complement strand
GCCCAGATCTTCTACGCGCTGCCCATCGTGGGTGGCGGCACGCTGCGCGGCGAGTTCTACTCGGGCCACGACGTGAACGCCGACTCGCTGTCCCAGAAGGTGGAGGTCGTGAAGACCTCGGACCCGAAGAACGACGCGCGCCAACTGAAGGACAAGTTCATTGGTCAGCACTTGGCCACCGACATCCGTGGCGGCTACGTCATGGCCGTCCAGAACCTCGGCGAGTGGTTCCAGGCCGTGGTCCGTTACGACCAGTACGACCCGAACACCGCGCTCGCCCATGACGCCTATCGTCGCTGGAGCTTCGGCGTGAACGCCTTCTACGACGGCTACACGCGACTCACCGTGTCGTACGACGCGATCAAGACCGACAAGCTGGTGTCCGCGAACCGCTACACCGATCCGCACGACAACCTGTGGACCGTCCAGCTCCAGCACAAGTTCTGATCCCCACGGAGGCCTGCACCCCATGAAGAAGATCCTGTCGCTCGCGCTGTTCGCCCTGATCGCCTGCGCCGCGCCCGTCCTCGCCGGCAAGGCCATCACCATGAAGGGCTCGGACACGATGGTCATCCTCGGCCAGCGCTGGGCCGAGCAGTACATGAACAACAACCCCGGCCAGATCATCATGGTCACGGGCGGTGGCTCGGGCACCGGCATCGCCGCGCTCATCAACGGCACCACCGACATCTGCCAGTCGTCCCGCGCCATGAAGCCGGACGAGAAGCTCAAGCTGCGCGACCGCTTCCAGACCATGGGCATCGAGATCCCGGTCGCCAAGGATGGTCTGTCGGTCTACGTGCACCAGGGCAACGGCGTGAAGGAGCTCACGATGGACCAGGTGCGCGACATCTACTTGGGCGTCATCACCAACTGGAAGCAGGTCGGCGGCAAGGACGCGACGATCATCCTGTACGGCCGCGAGAACTCGTCGGGCACGTACGGCTTCTTCAAGGACCACGTCCTCGGCGGGCGCGATTTCTCGGCCCGCGTGCAGACGCTGCCCGGCACGGCCGCGGTCGTGAACGCCGTCTCGAAGGACCCCAACGGCATCGGGTACGGCGGTGCCGCCTACGCCAAGGGCGTGCGCGACCTGGGCATCAAGGCCGATGCGAAGGCCAAGGCCGTGTACCCCACGGCGGCGGCCGTGCACGACAACAGCTACCCGCTGTCGCGCGAGCTGTACTTCTATCTTCGCGTGAAGCCGGCCGGCGACACGAAGAAGTTCATCGACTGGGTGCTGTCGCCCGAGGGCCAGAAGCTCGCGGTCGAGGTCGGCTACTTCCCGGTCAAGTGAGGTCCTGACTCCCGTGGCGTTCCCGAGTCCCGTCACCCCCGATCGCACGTTCGCGCGCCGTCTGCAGGAGGTGCGTGAACGTTGGATCGAGTATCTCCTCCGCGCCTGTGCCTTCTCGGCGGTGGCGGGGCTCGTGCTCATCGTCGTGTTCGTGTTCCGCGAGGCGTGGCCGATCCTGAGCGACCCCGAGGTCCAGAAGGAGTCGAGCCTCGCCGGGTTCTTCGCCACGCCGCTGTGGCAGCCCGTCGGCGACGTGCCCAAGTACGGCCTGCTGCCGCTGCTCTCGGGGACGCTCAAGGTGGTCGTGATCGCCATGCTGTTCGCGGTCCCCGTCTCGGTGCTGGCCGCGATCTACAGCGCCGAGTTCGCGCCCGCCCGGGTGCGCGAGGTGCTCAAGCCCGCGATCGAGATGCTCGCCGGTATCCCCTCGGTCGTGCTCGGGTTCTTCGGCCTCATGGTGCTCGCGTCGTGGCTGCAGGCGGTGACGCACTCGCCCATGCGCCTCAACGCGCTCACCGCCGGCATCGCGCTCGGTCTGGGCGTCATCCCCACGGTGTTCACGGTCGCCGAGGATGCGCTGCGTGCGGTGCCCCGGGCGTATCGCGAGGCCTCGCTGGGACTGGGCGCGAGCCCGTGGCAGACGGCGTGGCACGTGTCGCTGCCCGCCGCCTCGGCCGGTGTCGCGGCCGGCGTGCTGCTGGGCCTGGCCCGCGCCGTGGGTGAGACGATGATCGTGCTCATGGCCTCGGGCAACGCCGCCATCCATTCCGCCGACCCGTTCGACTCCGTGCGCACGTTGTCCGCGAGCATCGCGGCCGAGCTCGCCGAGGTCGTCGTCGGCAGCCCGCACTACGCGACCCTGTTCTTCCTCGGCGCGCTGCTGTTCACGGTCACGTTCATCATCAACGTCGTCGCGGGTCTGTTCGTGGACCGCCTGCGCAAGCGGCTGGCGGGCGCATGAGCGCGATCGATCCCGTGCACGGCCTCCCCGAGGCGTCGTCGCCGCGCCCCGCGCCGTGGGCGACGGGTGGTCGGCGCCGCGAGGTCGGCGGCACCGCGTTCACCGCGCTCGCCGGGTTCGCCGCGTTCCTGATCGTCGCGATGGTCGCCGTCATCCTCGGCGAGGTCGTGTGGAACGGCGCCGGCACGGTGACGTGGAACTTCCTCGCCGGCCTGCCGCGCAACGGCATGACCGAGGGCGGCATCTTCCCGGCCATCTACGGCACGCTGCTGCTCGTCGTCCTCATGGTGGTCGCGCTCGTGCCGTTCGGCGTCGGCGCGGCCGTGTGGCTGCACCTGTACGCGCGCCAGGACTCGTGGTTCACGCGCACGGTGCGCTTCGCGGTGCACAACCTCGCCGGCGTGCCGAGCATCGTGTACGGCCTGTTCGGGCTCGGGTTCTTCATCCAGTTCATCGGTCACGGCATGGACCGGGCGATGGGACTCGACGTCGTGTGGGGGCAGCCGGCCCTGATGTGGGCGGCGCTCACGCTCGCGCTCCTCAATCTGCCCGTCGTCATCGTGACCACCGAGGAGGCGCTGCGCACCGTCCCGCGCGATCAGCGCGAGGCCTCGCTGGCGCTGGGCGCGACGCGCTGGCAGACGGTCAAGCACGTGCTGCTGCCGCAGGCGCTGCCGGGCATCCTGACGGGCGCGATCCTCGCGGTGGCGCGCGGCGCCGGCGAGGTCGCGCCCATCCTGTTCACGGGCGCCGCGTACTACCTGCCGTTCCTGCCCAAGTCGCCGACCGACCAGTTCATGGAACTGGGCTACCATGTGTTCGTGCTCGCGACGCAGTCCCCGGACGTCGATGCGACCCGGCCGCTGCTCTACGGCACCGTCCTCGTGCTGCTCGCGCTGACGTTCCTGCTGAACCTGACCGCCATCCTGCTGCGCGCCCGGCTGCGGGCGCGTCTGCTGGGGAGAGGTTGACGTGACCGTGGATTCCTCCCAGACCCCGAGCGTGCCGACCGCGCGACCGCAGGTGCCCGAGCGCACCCCGTCGCCCGTCACCACGCCCGTGACCGCGACCGCGAGCGCCCCGTCGGTGCGACTCGCCACGCGCGACTTCCATCTGTATTACGGCACGCATCACGCGCTCAAGGGCGTCTCGCTGGAGATCCCGAGCGGCAGTGTGACCGCGATCATCGGTCCGTCCGGCTGCGGCAAGAGCACGCTGCTGCGGTCGTTCAACCGCATGAACGATCTCATCCCCGGGGTGCGCACCGAGGGCGGGCTCACCGTGTCCGGCCTCGAGGTGTCCGCGCCCGACACGGACGTCGTCGAGCTGCGCCGTCGCGTCGGCATGGTGTTCCAGCGCCCGAACCCGTTCCCCAAGAGCATCTTCGAGAACGTGGCGTTCGGACTGCGCATGCTCGGCATGAAGTCGCGCGAGGAGCTCGCGGCGCGCGTCGAGGCGAGCCTGCGGCACGCCGCGCTGTGGGACGAGGTCAAGGATCGCCTCGATCGCTCCGCGCTGCAGCTCTCGGGCGGCCAGCAGCAGCGTCTTTGTATCGCGCGCTGTCTCGCCGTCGAGCCCGAGGTCATCCTCATGGACGAGCCCGCGTCGGCGCTCGACCCCACGGCCACGGCGCGCATCGAGGAGTTGGTCCTCGAGCTCAAGGGCCGCTACACGATCGTCGTGGTCACGCACAACATGCAGCAGGCCGCGCGCATCTCGGACATGACCGCGTTCATGCTGCAGGGCGAGCTCATCGAGTTCGACGGCACGCGGCGCGTGTTCACGAGCCCGAGCCACAAGCTCACCGAGGACTACATCACGGGCCGTTTCGGTTGATCCGCGCGGTCGGCCCGGCCGACCCGTGACGAGGACCCTTCCCATGCACCGGCATTTCGACGAGCAGATCGCGGCACTCAATCAGCAGTTGCTCCTCATGAGCGGTCACGCGGAGAGCATCATCCGCAAGGCCGTCGAGGCGCTCATGCGCCGCGACCCGGCCCTGGCCGACCAGGTGTTCGCCGACGACAAGGTGATCGATCGCATGGAGATCGACATCGAGGAGGCGTGCATCCAGCTGCTCGCGCTGCAGCAGCCGCTCGCGCGCGACCTGCGCCTCATCACCTCGGCGCTCAAGATCTCGAACGACCTCGAGCGCGTCGGCGATCACGCGGTGAACATCGCCGGCTGCGCCAAGGAACTGGTGGGCAAGCCGTCGATGCGGCCGGTCGCCGATCTGGCGGAGTTGTCGGACAAGGCGACGGCCATGCTGCGTGACGCGCTCGACGCGTTCGTGCGCCGCGACCCCGAAGCGGCGCGCCTGCTCGTGCGGCGCGACGACGAGGTCGATGCACTGCATCGGCGCATGTTCGCCGAGCTCATGGGCCGCATGATCGCCGACCCGCAGCAGGTGGACCGGGCGATGACGTTCGTGCTCGTGGGCCGCAACCTGGAGCGCATCGGCGACCTCGCCACGAACATCGCCGAGGAGGTCGTGTTCATCGCCGAGGCGCGCATCATCAAGCACCACGCCGACGAGAGTCTGGGCGAGTTCGACCGGACCTGAGCGGCTAGCGCGGCGGCGCGATCGGCGTGCTCGTCGCGCGCGTCCGCCGCACGCGAGGCCACGCGCCGCGCAGCCAGGCCGCCAGCGCCAGCGTCCCCAGGATCGCCGCCAGCGCGTGATGTGCCCCGGTGTGCGCGGGGTCGAGCGACGGCCCCAGTGCGCGCACGAGTGCCGCCGCCACGAGCGCGGCGATCCCGGTCACCGTGAGCAGCACGCGCTCCTCGCTGCGCGCGTGACCACCGTGCGAGACCACGACGCGCGTGGCGATCGCCAGCGTGAGCAGGGCGTAACCGCCCACGAACGCCACGTGCCACGCCTCGATGCGCTGGGCGGGCCACACGGCCGCCGCGACGAAGCCCGCGACGAGCGCCCAACCCGAGAGCCACAGCGCCCACGCCAGACGATCGCCGCGTCCGGGACCGCGCCACAGCTTCCACGCGAGCTGCGTGCTCGCGACCACGGCCAGCGCGCGCAACACGGCGGCCGGTGTGCCGAGCCCGGCGAACTCGAGGTTCACCGCGAGCAGCAACAGGGCGGCGATCGCCAGCGTGAACGCACGACGGCGCGGACGATCCCCCGCGCGCGCCACGCCCACGATGTCGAGCGGGTCGCGCACCTGTGCGAACGTGGGCACGAGCAGTCCGCCCAGCCCCAGCACGAGCGCGAGCAACATCCCCAGCGACAACGCGCGCACGCCGAATCGTTCCGCGACCGGCGTCATGAGCCCGAACGCGGCCGCCGTCTGCATGACCGCGCCCGCCACGCCGAGCGCGAACCCCATGCCGACGAGGATGAACTCCTCGGGCGGTGCCGCCGCGCCGCCGCGCACGCGGCGCGCGATGGCGGTGCCCACGACGATCAGCGTGACGAGCGTCGCGAGCGCCGCGCCCGGGACCTCGAGCGCGCGCAGCACGGTGAAGCCGCCCACGCCCAACGTCGCCAGCGCGAGCTCGAGGCGCGTCGCGCGTCCACCGTGCGTGAAGGCCGGCATCGCGGTGAGCAGGAACCCGGCCACGAACGCGAGTTCGAAGCCCTGCATCATGATCGCCGCGTGCGCCGGGCCCGGCCACGCGGGGCGCAGCGCCTCGGGCCACCACGGCGCACCGCTCAGCGCCTGCGCGACCCAAGGCAGCAACGCGACGAACGCGGCCGCGATGCCGATCGGGAACAGCACGCGATACGGCTCGGGCGTCGTGGGGGCGGTGGGGGGCAGCGGACGCACCGCCTCGCGGGTCACGTGGTCCATCGGGGCCTCCGGGGGCGGGGCGTCACTCGAGCGTCTTGGAGAAGCGTCGGGTCGCGAACGTGAAGAACGCCACCGCGAATCCCGCGAGCGCCAACGCCTGCGGCCACAGCTCCACGAGGCCGTTCCCGCGCAGCACGATGCCGCGGATGAGCTGCAGGTAGTACGTGAGCGGCAGCAGGTCACCCACGAGCCGCGCCAGGAGCGGCATGGCCTCGCGCGGGAACATGAAGCCCGACAGCAGCACGTTGGGCAGCAGGAACAGGAACGCGGTCTGGGTCACCTGCGCCTGGTTGCGGCCCAGTGTGCTGATGAACAGGCCCAGCCCCAGGTTCGCGACGATGAACAGGAACGAGGCCGCGTACAGCGCCGGCAGAGGCCCGCGGATGGGCACGTGGAACACGAGATGGCCCGCGAGCAGCACGGTGGTCATCTGCACGTAGCCCACGAGGATGTACGGGATGATCTTGCCCAGCATGATCTCGCTGCGCGCGAGCGGCGTGACGATGAGCTGCTCGAGGGTCCCCGTCTCGCGCTCGCGCACGATCGAGAGCGCGGTGATGATGATGAGGATGTTCGACAGGATCATGCCGATGATGCCGGGCACGATGAACACCGCGCTGCGCAGCGCCGGGTTGTAGAGCGGTCGCACGCGCACGTCCACCGGCAGGCGGCTCGCGGGGTCGCCGCCGGTGCGCGTCGACAGGATCGCGAGGTTCGTGCTCTGGCCCACCGCCTGCGCGGCGGCGATGGCGCTCTGCGACGCGGTCGGGTCGCTCGCGTCGACGAGCACCTGCACCGCGGCCGTGCGGCCGCGTTTGAGGTCGCTCGCGTACGAGGGCGGCACGATGATCGCCGCCCGTGCCCGGCCGCGGTTCACCGCCGCGAGGGCCTCCTCGTAGGAGTCGACGCGGCGCTGCAGCACGAAGTTGTCGGTGGCGGTGAGCTTCTCGACGAACGCCCGGCTCGCGGCGGTGCGACTCTGATCGAACACCACCGTGGGCAGGTGACGCACGTCGGTGCGGATCGCGAACCCGAAGATGAGCAACTGCATGACCGGCACCACGAGCATGAGCCGCAGCGTCGCCGGGTCGCGGCGCATCTGCACGAACTCCTTGGCGATCATGCTGCGCAGGCGGGCGAGGTTCACGCGTCCTTCTCCTGCAGCGCCACGAAGATGTCCTCGAGCGATCCCGTGTGCCCGAACTGCGCCTTGACCTCGGCGGGCGAGCCGAACGCGACGCGGTGCCCGCGCGACATGAACACGAGCTGGTCGAAGCGTTCGGCCTCGTCCATGTAGTGCGTGGTCACGATCATCGTCACCCCTTCGGCGGCGCGTTCGCGGATGATCGTCCAGAACAACCGGCGCGCGGCCGGGTCCACACCGGCGGTGGGTTCGTCCAGGAACACGACCTCGGGCGCGTGCATCATGGCGCACGCGAGCGCGAGCCGTTGTTTCTGTCCGCCCGACAACACGCCGGACAGCCGTCCGCCCAGCTCGTCGAGTCGCATGGCCTGCTTGGCCCACGCGAGGCGCTCGGTCAGCCGTGCGCCCAGGTCGTACACGCCGCCGTAGAACTTCAGGTTCTCATCCACCGTGAGGTCGCGGTACAGACCGAACGCCTGCGACATGTAGCCGATGCGCGATTTCACGCGCTCGGGTTCGCGCGCGACGTCGGCGCCGGCGACCCGCGCGGTGCCGCTCGTGGGCCGCATGAGCCCGCACAGCATGCGGATGGTGGTGGTCTTGCCGCTGCCGTTGGGCCCCAGGATCCCGAAGATCGAGCCGCGTCGGATCGAGAACGACACGTCGTCCACCGCGGCGAGGGACCCGAACCGCTTCACGAGCCCCTGCACCTCCACGACGGCGGGCGGTTCGGGAGCGGTCATGCGCGCGGGCTCACTTCGCGGCGGCGATGCGCACGTCGGCGGGCAATCCCGCCTTGAGCGCGCCGTGCGCGCGGTCGAGGCGCAGCTTCACCGCGAACACGAGGTTCGCCTGCTCCTCCTCGGTGAGCGCGGCGCGCGGCGTGAACTCGGCGTGACTCGCGATCGTCACGACGTGGGCCCCGAACGGCTGCTTCGCACCGATGGGTCGCACGTCGGCGTGCGCGCCGAGCCGGACGCGACCCAGCAGCGGCGCGGCCACGTACACGCGCATCCACAGCGAATCGGGGTCGCCGACCGTGACCACGGGCAGACCCGGCGCGACCAACTCGCCGACCTCGTGCGTCGTGAGCAGCACGACGCCGTCGCGCGGGGCGCGCAGCACCAGTTCGTCGGCGCGACTGCGCGCGCCCGCGAGTTGCGCGCGTGCGGCCGAGGCCCCCTGTTGGGCCGCCGCGACCTGCTGGCGACGGAAGCCCTCCTCCTGCAGGCGCACCTGTTCCTGCGCGGCGGTCGCACGGGCCTGCGCCGCATCGCGCACGCCACGCGCGCGATCGAGTTCGGCGGGCGCCGCCACGCCGCTGCGCACGAGGCGCTCGGTGCGCTCGAACGTCACCTGCGCCAGTTTGAGGTCGGCGGCGGCGGCGGCGGCCTGTTCGCGGGCGATCACGAGCTCGGCGGGCCGTGCGCCCTGCGCGAGGTCGCGTGCCTGCGACTCCGCGCGCTGCGCCTGCGCCGACGAGGCCGCCAGGTCCGCCGCGACCTCGCCGCGATCGAGCACCGCGAGCGTGTCGCCCGCGCGCACCGTGTCGCCCTCGCTCACGGCGAGTTGCACGAGCCGACCGCCCACCAGCGAGGCGACGTCGATCTCGTCCATCTCGATCGTGCCGGAACCGCGCACGGTGTTCCCGTCGCGCGCACATCCCAGCAGCAGGTACCCGAGCACGACCGTCCCGATGAACGTTCGGCGGGTCCGCAGGCGCATGTCAGTGCCGGACGTCGGGCAGCAGCAGTTCGATGCGACCCACGAGCGCCGCACGCAGCGCGGAGGGGTCGTTCAGTCCGGCCTCGCGCAGGGCGCTCGGCGGCATGGTGCCGTCGAACACGCGGCCCTGCACGACCTCGAGCCGACCGTTCACGCGCACGACGTACGCGGAATCGGCGACGGCCTGATCGAGCGGCTCGCGCGTGACGATGGCGAGGTAGCCGGCCGGCAGACCCGCGACGCGCGCGGCCTGCGTGGGATCGAGCGGGAACGCGAACGGACGGCGCAGCCGCGCGAAGCGATCGCGCGCGAGCGCGGCGTCGTGACCGTAGAGCGACGGATCGAGGCTGAGCGTGTTCACCACCAGTTCGGCACCGGGGCGCACACCGTCCCCGGGATCCACCGCGGAGGCGAGCACGGGCACGCGCAGGCGTCCGGGGTCGCGAACAGCGTCATCGGCGACGGCGACCGGGGTGGCCGTGGCGACCGCGCCCTCGGGACGCGCGGCGAGCGCGGCGTCCGTGAGGTCGAAGCCGGTGCGCAGGCGCTCCCAGGCGCCGAGCATGGACTCGTGGCCACCGCGACCATTCCGGCCACGGCTCTTCACGCGGGCCCAGGCCCGGTAGAGCTGCTCGTACGCCCCGTCCCCGAGCGCCGACGCGATGCGGGCGGCGACGTCCTCGCCCGGCACCTTGCGGCCGTGCTCGATGTTGAACAGGAACGAGGTGGCCAGCCCACCCGCGGCCTCGGAGAGCTTCTTGTACGAGAGGCCCTGCGAGATGCGCAGCTGACGGATGCGCAGCGCGACCGGATCGTCCGCCACGACGGGCGGAGTCGTGGTGCTCGACAACGTTCGGGAGCTCATGGTCGCGAGGCTAGCCTGTTCTCCCGCGGGATGCCAATTGCCGACCGGGCCGCACGGGGGGGCCGCGCGCCGTCCGGCTTGAGCGCGGGGCGGTGCGTGCCCCACATTGGCTCGCGTGGCGTCACCGCCCGCTCCGGGGGGCCGCGCCCATCCCACGCCGAGGACCCCCGTGAGGCCCGACCCGACCCCGATCGAACCCACCGACCCCGCGCCGGGCTCCGGCCCGCGCGTGTTCGGTGTGCCCGTGAACGTGATCGCGCTCGGCATGACGTCGTTCTTCACCGATCTGTCCACCGAGATGCTGGTCCCGGTCATGCCGCTGTTCGTGACCGCGACGCTCGGCGCCTCGCTCGCGAGCCTGGGGCTCATCGAGGGGTTCGCCGAAGCGACCGCGTCGTTGCTGCGCCTTGTGTCGGGGCGGATCGCGGACGTGCCCGAGCGCCGCAAGCCGCTCGTCGTCGCGGGCTACTCGTTGTCGGGCGTGTGCAAGACCGCCATGGCCGCCGCCAACGTGTGGCCCGTGCTGCTGGTGCTGCGCTTCGGGGATCGCGTGGGCAAGGCGCTGCGCAACCCGCCGCGCGACGCGCTGCTGGCCGACTCGTCGAGCGACGCGGATCTGGGCCGCACGTTCGGGCTGCATCGCACCATGGACACGCTGGGCGCTGCGGTGGGCCCGCTCGTGGCGTGGGCGCTGCTGCGGCAGTGGTCCGCGCTCGGCGCCGAGGGCTATCGCCGCATCTTCCTCGTCTCGGCGATCCCCGCGATCCTCGCGGTGGTCGTGCTCGTGCGCTTCGTGCGTCCGCCCGCGCCGCGTGCGGTCCGCACCGCCGTGCCCGGCGACCGCACGCCGTTCGGCGGCGTGTTCCGGCGCTTCGTGGCGGCCGACGTGTTGTTCCAGTTGGGCAACTCGAGCACGGCGTTCCTGTTGTTGCGCGCCGAGCGATCGGGTTTCGCCGGGGGCGACGTCGCGCTCGTGTACCTGGGCTACAACCTGCTCGCGGCGCTGCTCGCGCTGCCGTTCGGGGGCCTCTCGGATCGCGTCGGCCGCCGCCCGCTGCTCGTGACCGGCTATCTGTCGTACGCGCTCGCCTACGGTGTGGCGGCGTTCGCGCCGGTGCGCGCGGGCGTGGTCGTGGCGTTCGCGGTGCTGGCGGTGCACACCGCGCTCGTCGACGGGCAGGCCCGCAGTCTGGTGGCCGACCTCGTGCCGCGCGCGCGGCGCTCGAGCGCGTTCGGCGTGTATCACGCCGCGGTCGGTGTGGCGCTGCTGCCCGCCAGCCTGATCGCCGGGCAACTCTGGCAGCGCGTGGGCGGCGCCGCGCCGTTCGCCTTCGGCGCGACCTGTGCTCTGGCGGCCGCGATCGCGTTCGCGACCCTGTTGCCGGCGCACGCCGGAACGGAGGCGCGACGTGCCTGAGCGCATGGGCGAGTTCGCGCGCATCCGCGCGCTCGTCGCGGGACTGCCCGGGGGCGACGGGGTGATCGTGGGGCCCGGTGACGACGCCGCCGTGGTGCGCGCCCGCGACGGTGTGGATCTGGTGGTCACCACCGACACGTTCGTCGAGGGTCGGCACTTCCGTCGCGAGTTGCTGTCGCCCACCGAGGCCGGTGCGCGCTTCGCGGCCGCGAACCTGTCGGACCTCGCGGCGATGGCGGCGCGGCCGCGTTGGGCCGTGCTCGCGCTCGTGTTGCCGGACACGTGGAGTCCGGCGGCCGTGCAGGCGTTCGAGCAGTCGTGCGCCCAGGCGCTCGCGGCCGATGGTGCGACGATCGTGGGCGGCAATCTCGCGAGCGGTCCGGTGTTCGCGGCGACGCTCACGCTGATCGGTGAGGTGACGCGTGGCGCCGCGTGGTTGCGTGCCGGCGCGCGCGCCGACGACCTCGTGGTCGTCACCGGTGTGCCCGGTAGCGCGGGGGCGTTCACGGCACTGGCGATGTGGGCCTCGCCGCCGTCGCGCGAGTCGGTGCCGACGCCGCTCGTGGAGCGCTTCGTCTCGCCCGCGTCGCGGGTGGCGTTCGCGACCGCGCTCGCACCACTCGGTGCGGTGCACGCCGCCATCGACCTGAGCGACGGGCTCACCGCCGACCTGGCGCACGTGCTCGAGGCGAGCGGTGTCGGGGCCGTGCTCGAGGCCGCGCGTTGGCCCGCGGACGAGGCGTTGTGGGCCGCGTCGCGGCGACTGTCGGCGTGGGCCGGACAGGAGCGCGGACCGTTACCGGCGCCCGAACGCGGTGTGCTCGATCATTGGGTGACCGGACCGAGCGACGACTATGAATTGCTGTTGGCGGTGGATCCCGCGCATCTCGAACGGGCGCAGGCGCTGGCGAGCGAGCACCACGTGACGTTCACGGTGATCGGTCGCTTCACCGCCGAGGTCGGGCTGCGACTCGAGAGTGGCGGTGCGATCACGTCGCTCGAGCCACGTGGGTGGGACCACTTCCCGACGGCGGAGTGACGCGGCGCGACGACAGCGAACGTCGTCGTGCAGGGCTGTCCGCGAGACGCGAGTGTGTCAGATGACCCCTTGCCCTCGCGCGGGTGCACTTTCTACCATGGTCGCCCTATGCGCACTCCTCTCATGTTCCGTCTCGTCCCGTTCATCGTGTTGCTGGGCCTGTTCGTGCTCGCGGGCTGCTCCGATCTGGGCGCGCCCATCGTCCTGCGTCCGGCCGCCGAACTGTCCGCCGACACGCTCGACTTCGGGGTGGTCTCGCCCGGCAACTCGGAGACGCGCACGCTCGTGGTGGGCAACCACGGCGACGGCGTGCTGCACGGCGACGCGTCGGTCGCCTGCGCGCCGTACGCGATCGTCTCGGGCGGAGGTGCGTTCACGGTCGCACCCGGTGCGACCCATGCGATCACGGTGCGCTTCCTGCCCACGGCGCCGGGTCCGGTGCCGTGCACGCTGCGCCTGGGCGACGGCTTGCCCGCGATTGTCTTGCAGGGCGCGGGTGCGCAGCCCGTCGCGACGCCCGGCTGCTCGATCTCGACCGGCGTGCTCGATTACGGTTCGGTGAGCGTGGGCCAGACGGGTTCGCGCACGCTGCGGGTGCGCAGCACCGGGACCGCACCGCTCGCGATCCAGGCGCAGGTGGACTGCGGCGCCTTCGTGGTGGCCTTCGGGGACGGGCCGCGCACGATCGCGCCCGGGGACTCGCTCGAGATCGCGGTGAACTTCGTGCCCACGACGGGCGGTCCCGTCGAGTGCGTCCTGTCGTTCGGCCCCGGTTGTCCGACGGTCGCGCTGCGCGGCTCGGGCCTCGCACAGCCGCAGTGCTCGCTGAGCGCGTCCGCGTTCGATTACGGCCCGGTCGCGTCGGGCGCTCGCGCGTCACGCGCACTGCGGGTGCGCAACCTCGGCAACGCCCCCATGACGGTGGCACCCACGACCTCGTGCGCCGCGTACGCGGTGACGAGCGGCGCGGGACCGTTCAACGTGGCGCCCAACGACTCGCTCACGATCACGGTGGACTTCGCGCCCACGACCGGGGGCGCGCAGAACTGCTCGCTCTCGATCGGCCCCGATTGCCCCGGCGTCACGCTCACGGGCACGGGGATCACGACGTCGTTCGCGCGCGACGTGGCGCCGACGCTCGCGAGCTACGGCTGCCAGAACTGCCACGCCTACGCGACCCCGAGCGATTTCGTGAACGTCGCCTCGGGTAGCCGTCCGGCCAACATGCTCGTCGCGCCGTTCAATGCCACGGGCTCGGTGATCTACGCCCGCATCGCCAATCTGCGCACGCTCGGCGGGACCATGCCCCCGGGCAGCACCGGCATGTCCACGGCCGATCGGGCCAAGTGGTTCAACTGGATCATGGAAGGCGCGCTCGACAACTGAGCTCCCACCCCCGGGGTGACGTGCCGCACGTGTGATCCCCTGCGTGCCGCGCACGTGACCCAACGCGAAAGAGGTCCCCCGTCATGTCGCATCGTCTCTTGTCCCGTCTCGCGAAGTCCGTGGCGGCCGTGGCGCTGCTCGCGCTCGCAGGCTGCTCTTCGAAGAACGACCCCGTCTCGCCGGCGCCGTCGGTGCAGGTCTCGGTCGACTCGCTCGCCTTCGGGGGAGTGGCCGTCAACGCGACCCACGACCTCACCGTCACCGTCACCAATCCCGGTTCGACCGTGCAGCATCTGGATGCCGCGGTCGCCAGCGTCGGCTTCTCGATCGTCTCGGGGGGCGGCGTGACACATCTCGCCGGTGGTGCGTCCCATCCGATCACCGTGCGTTTCGCGCCCACGGCGGGCGGCCATCAGACGGGATCGCTCGCGATCGGCAACGGGCTGCCGACGGTGAAGCTCGTGGGCGACGGCACCACCGTGTCGTTCCGCGTGGACGCGCTTCCGACGCTCACCCAGCGCTGTGTGGGGTGCCACGCGAACTTCGGCGGCGGGGCCGCGAGTCTCGTCGGCGTTCGCTCGAACGGCTACGGCACCGCCCTGTTGATCAAGCCGTACGAGCCCGCGAACTCGGTCCTGTACGCGAAGATCGCCAATCTCCACACGTACGGGAACGCCATGCCGCCGGGTAGCCTCGGCGTGCCCGCCCCCGAGCAGACGAAATGGTCCACGTGGATCCTCGAAGGGGCCCACGACAACTGAGCCGCATCCCGCACCGGGATCGCACGAGCGTTCCCAGCCTCGTTCCCGTGTTCCAGGTCGCACCGTTCCAAGGAGGTCGTCACATGAGTCGCTCGCGAGTCCGTTCGCTCCTCGCCGTGCTGGGTGTCGTGAGCGCGTGTGCGTGGACGACCTCCGCGCACGCCGTGCCGCGCTACTCGGCGCGTTACGAGCAGAACTGCATGCTGTGTCACGTCAACCCGAGCGGCGGCGGCATGCGCAGCGAGTACGCGGTGCAGGAGTTGATCCCCAGGGAGCTGGCGATGTCGGCGCATCGGCCGGCCGCGTTCACGGCACTCGAGTCGCATCTCAACAAGGCGGTGCGCATCGGGGCCGACTTCCGGCACCAGTTCATGCTCGAGGACGAGGACTCACCGCAGTCCGGCGTGCAGGGTTTCTTCCCCATGCAGGGCGACGTGCATCTGTCGTTCCAGCTCGACGAGAAGTACCTGTTGTACGTGCGGCGCGGGATGTCGAACACCTACGACCTGTGGGCGCTCGCGCACGTGCTGCCGTACGACGGTTACGTGAAGGCCGGCCGGTTCACGCCGCCCTACGGCTGGCACTTCGACGATCACACGGCGTACGTGCGCAGCGAGCTCGGATTCGCGCCGCCCACGAACACCGATGCCGGGATCGAGCTGGGTCTGGCCCCCAAGCGCGGTGATCTGCAGTTGGCGATCACGAACGGCAATCTGGGAGGGCTGCTCGACAACGATCGTCGCCTCGCCGTCGCGGCCTCGGGCGGCGTGCGCTTCAAGCTCGGTCCCGCCGCCGCCTACCTGGGCGCGTCGGGTTACGCACACCCCGGACTCACCACGGACCTCAACATGGCCGGTGCGTACGGCTCGCTGTCGTGGGGGGCGTTCACGTGGGTGGGCGAGGCCGACGCCGTGCGGCGCGATCCCGCCGTCGGTCCCGCGAAGCGCAGTGCGGTCGCCTCGCACGAGCTGAGCTGGCTCGTGCAGCAGGGCGTCGAGGTCGTGGGCACCTATGATTGGGCCGATCCCGATCGCGACCTCGCGAGCGGTTCGCGTTCGCGCTGGGGGCTGGGCGCGCGCGTGCTGCCGCAGCCGTTCCTGGAGACGCAGCTGATGTATCGCCACACCGAGGTCGCGTCCGGCCCCGCGGTGACGGGTCCGTCGTGGGACGAGGCGGTGGTCCAGTTCCACTTCATGTTCTGAGCGTCGTTCCCCACACCCCGGAGGTGATCGTGCGTCGCGTTGTTGCCCTGCTGGTCGTCGTGCTGGCGCTGGTGTTCGCGGCGGGCGCTCGCGCTGCGACGTTCACCGTGAAGCCCGGCGCGGGCTCGCGCGTCGTGTTCACGTCCAAGGCGCCCACCGAGACGTTCGAGGGGCGCACCGATCGGCTCACGGGCACGCTCACGCTGGACCCGGCCGCGATCGGCGATAGCCTCGGCGTGCATCTGGTGGTGGACGTGACCACCCTGGACACCGGCAGCAAGCTGCGCGACCGCCACATGCACGAGCGTTATCTGGAGACGGCGCGCTTCGGCACCGCGGTCTTCGACGGTGGCACCGTGGTCGCGGGTGCGGGTCGTCCGCTCGCGGTGGGTGCACCCGCCACGTTCGAGGTCGAGGGCACGTTCACGCTGCACGGGGTGAGCCGGCGGCAGCGTTGCACCGTGCAGGCCTCGCTCACCAAGGACGGCGCGGTCTCGTTCGTCGCCTCGTTCCCGGTGAACCTCGCGGATCACGCGATCGCGCGGCCCGAGATGCTGTTCCTCAAGCTCGCCGAGACGCAGCAGGTGCGCGTCAGCGCGCTCGCTTCTTCGCCGAAGCCCTGACCGTCGCGGTGCCGCGGCCGCTGCGTGCGGTCGTCGTCGTGCGCGTCTTGGCCCGCGCGGTGAGCGTCGCGGTGCCGCCCGTGGTGGCACGACCGCGGCTCGCCGGCTTCTTCGCCGTGGCCGTCACCGTGGTCTTCGCTGGGGACCGTGCGGGGGTCTTCGTCGTACGCGTCTCGGCCACGAGACGCGTGCCCGCCGCCGTGCGACGCACGAGTTCGCCGATGACGCGGTTGTCGTCGAGGCGACCCATGCGGCCGAAGCGCTGCTCGATCTCGAGCAGGGCGGTGCGGCGCGCCAGGCCCCCGACACCGTCGAGCGGCTTACCGTCGGTGCCCACGATGCGATGACACGGGATCATGATCGCGAGCGGATTGTGCAGCACGACCTGCAGCACGTCCTTCGTCGGACGCGTGCCGCCCACCTGCTTGGCGAGCTCGTTCACGCGGCACGTGGTGCCGTACGGCACCCGCCGGACGGCGCGCAGCACCGCGAGCGCGAACGCGTCGTTCACGACCGGCGCGAGCGCCCACTCGAACGTCTGGCGCGCGCCCGTGAAGTACTCGTCCACCTGATCCGCCAGGGGACGCAGGCCGTGCAGCGAGGCCTCGAACGTCGTCTCGGGCGTGGTGTGATCGGACAGCGTCCGCTTGAGGCTGCGGCGGTCCATGTACTCGACGACCTGCAGGCCCTTCTCGCTCGCGGCCATGAACAGCAGACCCAGCGGTGCGGGCGCCGACATCACGTGATAGAGCATGCGCATGGCGCGAGTCTCGACCACGCCCCCCGTGAGGGTCAAGGCCGGCCCGGCCCGAGCCGCGGCAGCAGCGCGCCGGTGCGGGCGGCGTACGCCCGCCAGGCCTCGCCGAAGTGCTCGGCCAGCAACGCCTCCTCGCGCCGGATGCGCGCGACCTGCGCCAGCAGCATGAGCCCGACGAGCGGCAGCGCCAGCGCGCTGCCGAACACGAGTGCCGCACCGAGGCTCGCGAGCAGTGCGCCGCTGTAGCCCGGGTGTCGCACGCGCGCGTACCAGCCCGTGGTCTCGAGCGCGTGCTCGCGCTGCAGCGCCACGAGCGGCGAGAACCGTGCGCCCAGCTGGCGCATGGCCGCGATCCGCAACGCGAGCCCCGCGGCCGACAGGATCACGCCCAGCCAGCCCAGTGCGTCGGGTGCGGGCAGCGGCCAGAAGGCGAGGCGGCCACCCCACGCGGCGACGCCGGGGATCGCGAGCGGCGCGATCGCCAGCACGAGCATCGCACCCGCATCGCGATCGGCGCGCGCGACGTCCTGTCCACGCACGGGGCGCGTGAGCGTGAGCACCGCACCGGTGACGGCCCACACCGCGAGGAGTGCGAGTGCGCGGGGCGATTGCGCGAGCGCGGGCACGCCCCCGAGTCCCCACGCGAGCAGCGCGGCTTCGAACGCGGTCGCCAGCAGGGTGCGGGCGAGCCGCAACGGGATCGGGGGAGTGTCGGCCATGCGCACAAGGTAGCACGCCGTCGACGCGGCACTACCGTGTCGCGCGCGGGCTGTTCTATGCTCGCGCCGCGCATCCGCGTGATGCGGCCCCCCACGACCCTCCATGGAGGCTTTCATGTCGCTCGCGTTCCTCGGGGAGTTCCATCCCCAGATCGTGCACACGCCCATCGTCATGCTCATCTTCAGTGCGCTGTTCGGCATCCTCGCGCGGCTGTTCGATCGCGATTGGCTCAAGAAGATGTCGGTGGTGATGCTGGTGGTCGGCTTCCTGGGTTCGTTCCTCGCGGTGCAGTCGGGTAAGCCCGCGCACCGTGTACCCGAGCACGAGCAGGGCGTGCCCGAGGAGGAGATCGACGAGCACGGCGAGAACGGCGAGCGCGTCATGTACCTGGCGGGCGGCGCGCTGGTCGTGCTCGGGCTCGCCTCGCGCTTCACCGGCACCGCCGCTGCGGCACTGGGCGCGGCCGGGTTGCTGCTGCAGATCGGCGCGGCGGTGCTCGTGGGCATCACCGGCCACGCGGGTGGCGAACTCGTGTACGAGTACGGTGCCAACGTGAAGGTCAACGGCGTGCTCGTGAAGAACACGGGCGGTGGCGGCGAGGCGGGTGAGGCGCGCGAGGCGGCCGGCGCGACCGCCGCACCCGGGGACACGGTGCCCGCGACCGAGGGTGGCGGGTCCAAGGACAAGGACGGCGACAAGGACTGAGTCGTCGGCGACGAAGAAGGCCCGCGCGGGATCCCCTGCGCGGGCCTTCGTGCGTCCGGGTTCGGGGTCAGTCCGCGAACACGAGCTCGCGGCGCGTCCAGTCGATCGTCATGCGACGGCCCCGCAGGATGCCGGGCCCGAGCAGTGCGTCGCGCCGCACGCCGTGGCGCCACAGTTCGAGCGCGTCCATCGCGCCCGCCCAGCCGGGCTGGGACTCGAACGCCACCGTTCCCAACATGACGTTGGGCACACCCACCTGTGCCCAGGGTCGGCCCTGCAGCCACGCGCCCGCACCCTTCACCAGGCGCGACACACCGCCGGGCTTGAGACCCAACTCGTCGAACACCACGTCGGGTGCGCCCACGCCGGCCTCGGGCAGCCCCGTGGCGAGCAGCATCGCCATGCGTCGGCCGCCGCCGAGCGATCCCCACACCGTGAGGCCGTCCTCGCCCCACGACTCGAACGGGACGCGCAAACCGGCGTCCTGTGCGGTGGTACCGAGCGGCGCGAAGCGCAGGCGGCGCGCCTTGAAGTCGATCGTCACGTCGTGACCGCGCAGCAGCGACAGCCCGATCACGCCCACGACGGGCACCGACTGCGGGTTCACGTGCAGCGACAGGCGATGCAGCGACACGACGCCCGCGGGCACGCCGGTCCACGTGAGGCCGGCGATCTCGAGGCGCGGCGCGATCGCGTTGCGCACCGCGACGCGCGTGCCGTCCCAGTTCGCGAGCCGCTGTCCCGGCAGCGCGCGCACCCCGTTCTGCCGCAGCGTGACGGGATCGAGCAGCAGTCCCGGCGTGCCGGTGTCCACCATCATCCACACCTGCGTACCGCCCAGCTTCACGCGCACGAGCGGCGCGGGCCAGATGCGTTCGAGCCACGCCTCGCCGGGCGTACCGGTGGGCGCGCTCGGGGGCTGCTCGGTCAGGGCCTCGAGCAGCGGCAGGCGACCCTCGTCGTTCACCTCGGGCGCGAGCTCGGCGGCGGCGCGCCAGTCGCCGCGCCGCAACCGCGTGGCGTACAGGTCGGCGCGCGCCTCACCGGTCTCGCCCGCGCCCACGAGCAGACTCTCGGCGCGTGGCAGGTCGTCGGCGAACAGCGCCAGCTTGCCCAGCCCTGCCCGCGCGGCCGCGTCGTTCGGGGCGGCGTCGAGCACGCGCGCGAAGACGCGCTTCGCATCCGGGAGACGACCCAGCCGCAGCAACGCCGTGGCCAGCGTGTCGAGGCGCGCGACGTCGTCGCCGTGCCCCGCGGTGTCCCGCTGCGCCGCGCGCAGCTGTGCCTGCGCGTCCCGATAGCTCGCGTCGGGGCTCAACCAGTCGGCCGCCGCCACGCCGGCCACGAGCGCGCCGACGAACACGAACGCGACGAGGCGTGCGATTCCACGCGCGCTCATGACGCGAGCACCCGGCGCGTGGTCTCGAGCAGCACCTCGGCGCCGATGCGCAGACACTCCTCGTCCACGTCGAAGCGCGGATGATGATGGTCGTGGTGCAGCCCGCGTGACTCGTTGCGCGAGCCGATCGCCAGGAACACACCGGGGACCTTGTCGAGGAAGATCGAGAAGTCCTCGCCGCCCATCGTGCGCACGTCGGTGCGCAGGTGGTCGGCGCCCACGACCTGCACCGCGGCCGCGCGCGCGTGCACGCACACCGCCGGATCGTTCACGGTGGGCAGATTGCCGCGTTCGTACCGGATCGTGGCCTCGCAGCCCATCGCTGACGCCACCCCGTTCACGATGCGCTCGAAGTGCCCCGGCACCGCTGCCCAGAGTTCACGGTCGAAGCAGCGCACCGTGCCGCTCATCCACGCGGTCTCGGGGATGATGTTGAACGCCGTGCCGGCGCGCAGCTGCGTGACGCTCACGACCAGTTCCTTGAGCGGGTCGGCGTTGCGGCTCACGATGGACTGCAGCGCGGTGACCGCGTGCGCGAGCGCGACCACGGGATCCACGCCCGCGTGCGGGATCGCGGCGTGCGCGCCCTTGCCCTTGAACGTGACCTCGAACGCATCGGTCGCCGCCATCCACGGGCCCTCGGTCACCCCCACGGTGCCGAGCGGCAGGCCCTGCCACACGTGCAGGCCCAGCGCGAAGTCGGGCTTGGCCCAATCGAGCGCGCCGTCGTCGATCATGGCCTGCGCGCCGCCCTGCGGATGCCCCTGCTCCTCGCTGGGCTGGAAGCACAGCACCACCGTGCCCGGCAGCTGCGGCGCCTCCTTCACGAGCTGGCGCGCGATCCCGAGCAGGATGCTGGTGTGACAGTCGTGGCCGCACGCGTGCATCTTGCCGTCGGTCATCGAGCGGTACGGGACGTCGTTCTCCTCGTGGATCGGCAGCGCGTCCATGTCGGCGCGCAGCAGCACCGTGCGGCCCGGACGGCCCCCGACGATGCGCGCCAGCACACCGGTGCGGCCCACGCCGGTGCGCGGCTCCAGGCCCAGCGCGCGCAGGCGATCGGCCACGAGCGCGGCGGTGCGGAACTCCTCGAAGCCGAGTTCGGGATGCGCGTGCAGGTCGCGACGGGTGGCGATCAGCTCGGCCACCTGTTCGCCGATGAAGTGCGGGGTGTCGACGGTCATGCGAGGGCCTCCGCGGCCTTGAGGAGTGCGGGTGCGACGGTGCGTGCTCGCTCGCATCATGCCACCGCGGACGCACCCCGGCCAAGATGCGACCGTGCCCGGCACCCAAGGACGCGAGGGCCCGGGAGCCGCGGCTCCCGAGCCCTCGTGTGTGTTCGTGTCGCGGTCGGCGTCAGCGCTTCTGCAGGCCGCGGCGCTCGATCTCCTGCTTGAGCACGGCGCGGTCGAGCACCTTGAACTCGACGCGACGGTTGCGCGCCAGATCGCGTGCCGAACGGCCCGTGGTCAGCGGCTTGGACTCGCCGTAACCCTTGGCCGTGAGCTGGCTCGACGCGATGCTCGGGAAGCGCTCGGCGAGATACGCGAGCACCGCCTGCGCGCGCGCCTGCGACAGCTTGAGATTGTCCTTGTCGCTGCCGCGCGCATCGGTGTGGCCGCCGATCTCGATGCGCAGCTGCGGCCAGCGCGTCAGGATCACGCCGACCTCGTCGAGCGCCGGCTTGCTGGCGTCGTCGAGCGTGGCGCTCTTGGTGGCGAAGTTCACGTTCTGCAGGCGGATCATGCCGGTGTCGAGCAGTTCGGTCTCGCGCTCGACCGACGCGATCGGGCAACCGGCCGCGTCCACCTTGAGCCCGCGCGGCGTGTTCGCGCACTGGTCGATCCCGTCCCAGACGCCGTCGGCGTCGGCGTCCGACGGGCAACCGGTCGCGCTGACCGTGGCGCCCTTGGGCGTGTCGGGGCACGCATCGAGGCCGTCCCACACGCCGTCGGCGTCGGCGTCCGACG